>DATBMB010000217.1:0-3338 GCA_036555035.1 Burkholderiales bacterium
CCGAAGGGCGCGCTGCACGTGCACGGCGCCGCGGTGATGCACTATGCGACCGGCAAGGTGGCGCTCGACCTGCACAACGACGACATCTTCTGGTGCACCGCCGATCCGGGCTGGATCACCGGCACTTCCTACGGCATCGTCGCACCGCTGCTGCACGGCGTGACGAGCGTGGTGGACGAAGCCGAGTTCGACGCCGAGCGCTGGTACGGCATCCTCGAAGCGGAGAAGGTAAGCGTCTGGTACACCGCGCCCACGGCGATCCGCATGCTGATGAAGGCGGGCGCGGAGCTGGCGAAGAAGCGTGCCTACCCGGCGCTGCGGTTCATTGCGAGCGTCGGCGAGCCGCTCAATCCCGAAGCCGTGTGGTGGGGCATGGACGCCTTCGGCATGCCGATCCACGACAACTGGTGGCAGACCGAGACCGGGGGCATCATGATCGCCAACACCGTGGCGATGGACGTGAAGCCCGGCTCGATGGGCAAGCCGCTCCCCGGCGTCGAGGCGGCGGTCGCGCGCCGGGACGACAAGGGCATCCGCTTCATCGACGACCCCGATGCGGAGGGGGAGCTGGCGCTGCGCGCCGGCTGGCCCTCCATGTTCCGCGGTTATTTGAATGAGGAGGCGCGCTATCGCAAGTGCTTCGCAGAAGGCTGGTACTTCACCGGCGATCTGGCGAAGCGCGACGCCGACGGCTACTACTGGTTCGTGGGGCGTGCCGACGACGTCATCAAGTCGGCGGGCCATCTCATCGGTCCGTTCGAGGTCGAGAGCGCGCTGATGGAGCACCCCGCGGTGGCGGAGGCGGGCGTCATCGGCAAGCCCGATCCGATGCTGGGCGAGATGGTCAAGGCTTTCGTCATGTTGAAGGCGGGGTTCGAGGAGTCCGAGACGCTGCGCGCGCAGATTCTCGGCCACGCGAGAAAGCGCCTCGGCGCCGCGGTCGCGCCCAAGGAGATCGCCTTCGCGGCGACGCTCCCCCGCACGCGCAGCGGCAAGATCATGCGGCGGCTGCTGAAGGCGCGCGAGCTGGGGCTGCCCGAGGGGGACACCTCCACGCTGGAGGGAGCGCCATGAGCGGTGGAGCAGGGGCCCCGGTGTCCGGGGATGCGACCCGCGAAGGGCGCAGGGCCTCCGACATGATGGTCCTGGCTATCGTGATGACGGTCGTGGAGGAGGCATGATGAGCGCAATGGTCCGTTCCGCCAACCCGGGGGCGAGCGCGTCCGGCGAGGCAGGGGTACCGCCGCCGCCGAGCGGGCCGGTCCCGTACCCGCGCGAGCTCTCCGTCAAGCTCCTCACCAACATGCTGCGCATCCGGCGGCTGGAGGAAAAATGCGCCGAGCTCTACGGCGCGGGCAAGATCCGCGGCTTCCTGCACCTCTACATCGGCGAGGAGGCGGTGGCGGCGGGCGCGCTGCCCGCGCTCGCGGCCGAGGACAACGTGATCGCCACCTACCGCGAGCACGGCCAGGCGCTGCTGCGCGGCGTGTCGATGAACGCGATCATGGCCGAGATGTTCGGCAAGCGCGAAGGCTGCTCGCGCGGCCGCGGCGGCTCGATGCATCTGTTCGACGCCGCCACCCGCTTTTACGGCGGCAATGCGATCGTCGGCGGCGGCTTGCCTTTGGCCGCGGGCTTCGGTCTCGCCGCCAAGCTGAAAAACGAAATCCGGGTCACCGCCTGCTTTTTCGGCGAAGGCGCGGTGGCCGAAGGCGCATTCCACGAGTCGATGAACCTCGCCCAGCTCTGGCGCCTGCCGGTGGCCTTCTTTTGCGAGAACAACCTCTACGCGATGGGCACCGCCATCGAGCGTTCCGAGTCGCAGACCGACCTCTGCGTCAAGGCGGCGGCGTTCGGCATGGCGACCCTCAAGGTCGACGGCATGGATGTGGTGGCGACGCACGAGGCGGCAAAGAAGGCATGTGCGCACGTGCGGGCGGGGAAGGGGCCGATCTTCGTCGAGTTCCAGACCTACCGCTTTCGCGCCCACTCCATGTTCGACGCCGAGCTCTACCGCGACAAGGCCGAGGTCGAGCGCTGGAAGACGCGCGGGCCCATTCACACTTTCAGCGCGCGCTTGAAGGAGCAGGGCGATCTCACCGAGGCGCAGTTCCTGGAGCTCGACCGCGCGGCGATGGCGGAAGTCGAGCGCTCGGTCGAGTTCGCCGAGGCCGGGACCTGGGAGCCGGTCGAAGACCTCGCGAAGGACGTCTACGCGCCATGAACATGACCTACCGCGAAGCCCTGCGCCAGGGCCTGTACGACGCGTTCGACCGGGACGAGCGCGTCTTCCTCATGGGCGAGGACGTCGGGCGCTACGGCGGCACCTACGCGGTGAGCAAGGGGATGCTGGCGAAGTACGGTCCGGAGCGCGTGCGCGACGCGCCGCTCTCCGAGCTTGCCTTCGTCGGCGCGGGTATCGGCGCGGCGCTCGGCGGCACGCGGCCGATCGTCGAGATCATGACGGTCAACTTCAGCATGCTCGCCCTCGACCAGATCGTGAACACCGCGGCCATGCTGCGGCACATGTCCGGCGGCCAGTTCTCGGCGCCGGTGGTGATTCGCATGTCCACCGGCGCCGGGCGCCAGCTCGCCGCGCAGCATTCGAACACCCTGGAGAGCTGGTATGCCCACGTGCCGGGGCTCAAGGTCGTCGCGCCCGCGACGATCGACGACGCGCACGGCATGCTGCTCGCGGCGCTCGAGGATCCCAATCCCGTGATCGTCTTCGAGTATCCGGCGCTCTTCGAGGTGAAGGGGGAGCTCTCCGGCAAGGCCGTCGACCTCACGTCCTCGACGGTGCGCAGGCGCGGCAGCAGGGTGACGCTCGTCACCTACGGGGCCTGCCTGCACAAGACCCTGAAGGCGGCGGAGGACGTGGATGGCGAGGTGATCGACCTGCGCGCGCTGCGCCCGCTCGACATGGCCCCGGTGCTCGAGTCCGTGAGGAAGACCCGCCGCGCGGTGGTGGTGGATGAGGGCTGGCGCAGCGGCAGCCTCGCCGCCGAGGTGATGGCGCGCATCGCGGAGGAGGCGTTCTACGATCTCGACGCTCCGCTCGCGCGCGTATGCCGCGAGGAGGTCCCGATCCCGTATCCGCGCCACCTCGAGGAGGCGGCGCTGCCGCAGCCGGAGAAGATCGTCGCCGCGGCGCAGGGCCTGTTCGGGTAGAGCCGAGAATGATCGAGTTCAAGCTTCCTTCCCTCGGCGCCGACATGGACGAGGGCAAGCTCCTCGAGTGGAAGGTGAAGCCCGGCGACGCGGTGAAGCGCGGCCAGGTGATCGCGGTCGTCGACACGTCGAAGGCGGCAGTGGACGTCGAGATCTGGGAAGACGGG
>DATBMB010000234.1:0-4576 GCA_036555035.1 Burkholderiales bacterium
TGAGCGCAGCATTCAAGGGGCGGCGGGAAGACGCGAGGCTCGTGACCGGGCAGGGCTGCTACAGCGCAGACTGGAACCTGCCCGGCCAGCTCCACGCGTCGTTTCTCCGCTCCGACCGGGCCCACGCTGAAATTGCCGGTCTGGATGTGACGCGCGCGCTCGCGGCGCCCGGGGTCGTCGCGGTGCTGACGGGGAAGGACACGACGCGGGCAGGCTTCAAGACCGCGCCCGCCATGGTCAAGTGGCCCGGCCGCGGCGGGATGGCGATCAAGGTGCCGCACCGGGACGTGCTGGCTACGAGCCGCGTGCGCTTCGTCGGGCAGGAGATCGCGCTGGTCGTGGCGAGATCGGCGGCTGCGGCGCAGGACGCCGTCGAAGCCATCGTGGTCGAATACCGTGACCTGCCGGCGGTGGTGGAGCCGGAAGCCGCGCTGGCGGACGGCGCGCCGCAGCTCCACGCGGACGTCCCCGGCAACGTTGCGTTCGATTACGAGTACGGTGACGAAACGAAGGCAAACGACGCGTTCGCGCGCGCCGCGCACGTCACGCGCCTGACGCTCGACTGCACGCGCCTCGTCGGCAACCCGATGGAGCCCAAGGCCTGCGTCGCCGCGTACGACGCGGCCACGGATACCTACGACCTGTACTCGCCAACCCAGGGCCTGTCCATGACCCGGGCGGGGCTCGCGGGCATCACCGGTATCGCGCCCGAGCGCTTCCGCGTCCACGCCCGCGACGTCGGCGGCGGCTTCGGCATCCGCTCCGACGCCTATGTCGAGTACCTCGCCTGCCTGCTCGCGGCGAGAGAGCTCGGCAAGCCGGTGAAATGGGTCGGCTCGCGCGCCGAGACGTTCATGAGCGACTATCATGGGCGCGCGGCGATCATGACCGGCGAGCTCGCGCTCGACCGCGACGGCAGCTTCCTCGCGATCCGCTTCGACTGGCTCGTCAACTCGGGCGCCTATCTCTCGCAGCCCGGGCCGGTGATCAACACCATCACGCCGGTCACGCACGCGGTCAACGCCTACCGCATTCCCGTGGTGTACGGGCGCCACCGCCTGGTGCTCACGAGCACGACGCCCACCACGGCCTACCGCGGCGCCGCGCGCCCGAACGTGTCCTACCTCGTGGAGCGACTGGTGGAGGCGGCCGCGCGTGAGACCGGGCTCGACCGCATCGAGCTGCGCCGGCGCAATCTCATTCCGCGCGCCGCGTTTCCGTACAAGGCGGCAACCGTCGACTACGACAGCGGGGATCCTCCCGGGCAACTCGAGGAGGCGCTCGAGCACTCGCAGTGGAAATCGTTCGAGTCGCGGCGGACCGAAGCCGCACGGCGCGGGAAGCTGCGCGGCATCGCGTGCGCACTGTTCATCGAGCCTGCCGGGGCGAGCGTCGCGCCCAAGGAAGAAGCGTTCATCAAGTTCGGGGACTCCGGCAACGCGCTCGTCTACGCGCTCGCCGGGCCATCGGGGCAGGGGCACGAGACGGTGTTCCCGGAGATCGTCGCGGAGCTCCTGGGTCTCGACGCGCGGAAAATTACGCTCCGCGCGAGCGATCCATCCGGGCCGCCGCTCGTGGGCGCCGGCACCATCGGCTCGCGCTCGATGATGTCGCACGGGGGCGCCATGGCGCTCGCGGCGCGCGAGGTGATCCGCAAGGGCATGGATCTCGCGGCGAACGAGCTCGAGGTCGCGGCCTCCGATATCGAGTTCGAGCGCGGCCGCTACCGGGTCAAGGGAACCGACCTCGCCGTGAAGCTCGACGCCCTCGTCAGGAAATACGCCGGCGCCTCACCCCACCCGCTCGACTCGATGGGCTCGCTCGCGACGCCGCGGGCGTTTCCGGGCGGCGCGCACGTCGCGGAAGTGGAGGTTGACCCCGACACCGGCATCACCGCGATCCTGCGCTACGTCGCGGTGGACGATTGCGGGCGCATCCTGCACCACGTGCTGCTCGAAGGGCAGCTGCACGGCGGCATCATTCAGGGCCTGGGGCAGGTGATGGGCGAGCACTGCGTCTACGACGCCAACGGGCAGCTCCTCACCGGCAGCTTCATGGACTACATCATGCCGCGCGCGGGGATCGCGCCGGATATCCGGCTCTACGACCACTCGGTGCCGTCGCCGAACAATCCCCTGGGCGTGAAGGGGGCGGGGGAAGCGGGAACCACCGGGGCTCTGCCGGCGCTTGCGCTCGCGGTGCTCGATGCCTTGCACCCGGTCGGAGTCAAGCACCTGGATCTTCCATACACCCCCGCCCGCGTCTGGGGCGCCATCGCAGCCGCGAAGCGGCGGTCCTGAAGGCCCGGATCAGGGCCGGTGCAGCGTCGGCGCCTCGCGCGTGAACACGCGCCGGCCGCGCTTGAATCCCATCGCGGGCTGCGCCACGGTCGCAATCGCCTCGGCCGGCGTTCTCGCGTTCCACACCACGAGGTCGGCCGGGTTGCCGGGCGCGATGCCGTAGTCGCTCCGGCGCAGGATTCGCGCCGGGCGGCTCGACACCATCGCGAAGCACTCGGCGAGATCCTCCGGCCGCGAGCGCTGCACGACGTTGGCGTAGAGGTTCGCGATCCGCGTGAGCGAGCAGTCGCCGTAGGGCGTGAAGGCATTCAGCACGTTGTTGGTCGCGATCGAGCAGTTCGCCCCCTCGGCCACCAGCGCATTGGCGTCCGCGACGCCGCGGATGACGCTGTGCTCGAGGTGGCGACCGGTGGTGAACATGTCGGTCGCCGGGAGCACGGCCAACGCAACGCCTGACGCCGCGAGCCGCTTTCCGAGGGCGGCCAGCTCCGCCGGCGGCAGGCAGGAGTACTTGCTGCCGTGGCCGATCGCCACCCGCCCGCCCCAGCCGATCTCGTCCGCGAGGTCGCAGACCTGCCAGATCGCCATGTCGTGGGTGGTGTAGCCAACGTCGAGATGGATGTCCACGTCGACGTCGAACTCGCGCGCGAGCTCGAAGATGCGCCGGATCTGCCCGGGGCCGTCGCTGTCGTAGCGCGGCGCGCCGCCGACGACGCGTGCGCCGCGCTTCAACGCCGTCACGACGTTCGCTTCGGCCCCCGGCACGTTGGTCCAGCCTTCCTGCAGAAAGACGCAGAGCTGCAGGTCGATCGCCCAGGCGTAGTCGCGCGCCAGGCACTCGACCGCATCGAAGCCGTGCAGTCCCACGTTCGGGTCGACCTCGACATGGGTGCGCATGTGTCCGACGCCGTTCAGGACACACTGCTCGAGCGTCTGGCTCGCGCGCGCATAGATATCCTCGACCGTGAAGGTGTGCTTGACCGCGGCGGTGCGCGCCATGTGGTCGGTCGCGCGGCGATCCTTCTGCGGCGCGCAGCGGTCCGCGATCCGAGACTTGTCGAGGTGGAAGTGGCTTTCCACGAGCCCGGGCGAGACGAGGCGCCCGCGGGCATCGATGCTCTCGCCCTCGCCGGAGAGACGGGGCCCCACAGCGGCGATGCGTCCGCCCGCGACAGCGATATCGACCGGCGTGCCGGCCGCCTGGCCGTCCACCAGCCGTGCGTTCCGTAGAATGAGATCGAAGGCCACGGTGCTAGCGAAATCCCCTCGCCCCCAGCAATGGGGGAGAGGGTAGGGTGAGGGGGAAACTCATTGTGCCAACTCCAGCAGCGCCGCCGTGAGAACGCGCGCGCCCGCGGCGAGGTCGCCGGGCTTGGCGTTCTCCGCCTCGTTGTGAGACACCCCTTTCTCGCACGGCACGAAGATCATCCCGGTGGGGCAGACGCGCGCCATGTACATCGCGTCGTGGCTCGCTCCAGAAGCCAAACGCATATTGGAAAGCCGCAGCTCGTTTGCCGCGCGCTCGACTGCCTCGATGACACCCGCATCGAACACGCACGGGTCATCGTGCAGCGTGGGCGTGACCTTGATCGCGCACGGGTCCGCGGCCTTCCTGGCCGCAGGCTCCACGGCCTTGCCGAGGCGATCGATCGTCGCCGGGTTCGGATGCCGCACGTCGACGGAGAAGAGAACGTGGCTCGCCACCGAGTTGGGCGAATTGGGGGTCACCAGCATGCGCCCGACGGTGAAGCGCACCCTGTCGGACGCATCGCGCGTGAGTTCCTGGAGCGCGCCGATGATCTCGACGGCGCTGCGCAGCGCGTCCCGGCGCAGTCCGAGCGGCGTCGTGCCGGCGTGATCGGTCTTGCCGAAGACCTCGATATTGAACCAGCGCAGGCCCTGGATGCCGGTGACGACGCCGATAGTCCTGCCGGCGTTCTCGAGCAGCGGCCCCTGCTCGATGTGCGCCTCGATGTAGGCGGCCGCCGGCGCCTGCAATGGACGCTGTGCGATCCCCGGCGTGGCCGCGAGCGTCTGCGCAAGGGCTTCGCGCAGCGCGACGCCCTCGTTGTCCTTCACGTCGAGGAATTCCTCCAGCTTGCGGGCACCGGTGTAGACCGCCGAGCCCATGGTGCACGGCTGGAAACGCCCGCCGTCCTCGTTGGTCCAGGCGACGAGCTCGACCGGGCGCCGGGTCTTCACCTGCGCCTCGTCCATCGCTTCCAGCGCTTCGAGGGCGGCGAGGACGCCGAAGATGCCGTCGAAGCGGCCCCCGC
>DATBMB010000185.1:0-5728 GCA_036555035.1 Burkholderiales bacterium
ACCTGGTGGAGGGCGCGACCCTGCTGCGGGAATTGAACCGCAAGCTGGGCTTCAGCTTCCCGCTCGACGGGCCGAAAACCCTGAACGGCCTTATCCTGGAGCACCTGCAATCGATGCCGGAGCCCGGCACCGCCCTCAAGATCGCCGGCCAGCCGCTGGAGATCGTCCAGACCCAGGACCGGGTGGTCAAGGCGGTGAAGGTGGTTCCCCCGCCCCGCGCCTGACCGCACGGGCGCGGCCAACCGTGTGGCAAACTGGGCTTTACAAAGCTCGCCAAGACGTGCATCATTTTGTGAACTCTTGCACCTAACCTATTGGTTCGTTAGGGCAATCGGGAGCCTTCCATGGCCACGGCAACGGCAGCGGCAAGACGGGCGGACGTCAAGGAATTCAACTTCACCTGGGTCGGCACGGACAAGGGCAACAAGACCGTGCGCGGGGAGATGCGCGCGAGCGGCGAGGCCCAGGTCAACGCCACGCTGCGCCGCCAGGGCATCCGCGTTGTCGAGATCAAGAAGCAGAAGCAGCGGGGCGGGGGCCGCATCACCCAGAAGGACATCACGCTCTTCACCCGCCAGATGGCGACCATGATGAAGTCCGGGGTGCCGCTGCTGCAGGCCTTCGACATCGTCGGCAAGGGGCACAGCAACCCGCGGGTTGCGCGCCTGCTGCTGGAAATCAAGACCGACGTCGAGACCGGCGCGAGCCTTAAGCAGGCGTTCGAGAAGCACCCCCTCTACTTCGACGCCCTCTACTGCAACCTCATCGGTGCTGGCGAGGCGGCCGGTATTCTCGATTCGCTGCTCGACCGGCTCGCGACCTACCAGGAGAAGATCCTCGCGATCAAGAGCAAGATCAAGGCGGCCCTGTTCTATCCGGCGGCGATCATCCTGGTGGCGGTCATCATCACGGCGGTGATCATGATCTTCGTGATCCCGGCCTTCAAGCAGGTGTTCACCAACTTCGGCGCCGACCTCCCGGGCCCGACGCTCCTCGTCATGGCGATCTCGGACTTCTTCGTCGAG
Source organism: Burkholderiales bacterium (assembly GCA_036555035.1). Classification (GTDB taxonomy): domain Bacteria; phylum Pseudomonadota; class Gammaproteobacteria; order Burkholderiales; family SG8-41; genus SG8-41. Next base: position 1,026 of record DATBMB010000185.1, read on the forward strand.
TACTGGTACGCGCTGCTCTTCGGCATTGGCAGCGGCGTCTACGCCTTCTTCTGGACCTGGAAGCGCTCGACCAAGATGCAGATCTTCATGGACCGCGTCATGCTGAGGGTCCCGGTGTTCGGCCACCTGGTGCGCATCTCGTGCATCGCGCGCTGGGCGCGCACGCTCTCCACCATGTTCGCCGCGGGCGTGCCGCTGGTCGAGGCGCTCGAGTCGGTGGCGGGCGCCTCCGGCAACTACGAATACTATATCGCCACCAAGAAGATCCAGGCCGAGGTGTCCACGGGCTCGAGCCTGACGTCCTCGATGCAGGGCACCGATGTCTTCCCCAACATGGTGATCCAGATGGTGGCGATCGGCGAGGAAGCAGGCTCGCTCGATGCCATGCTGTCCAAGGTCGCCGACTTCTTCGAGGCGGAAGTGGACGACGCGGTCGAAGCGCTGTCGAGCCTGATGGAGCCCATGATCATGGTGGTGCTGGGGACGCTGATCGGCGGCATGGTCATCGCCATGTACCTGCCGATCTTCAAGATGGGCCAGGCCGTCTGACGCGGGATGCTCCCCGCTTCCTTCTACGCGTATCCCGCCTTTCTCGTCATCGTCTCAGTCATCGCCGGCCTGATCGTCGGCAGCTTCCTCAACGTCGTCATCCACCGTCTGCCGAAGATGCTGGAGCGGCAGTGGCGCGCCGAGTGCGCGGATCTCACCGGCACCCCCGCGCCGACTGCCGAGCGCTACGACCTCGTCCAGCCGCGCTCGGCCTGCCCGAAGTGCGGCCGCATGATCCCGGCCCTGGAGAACATTCCCCTCGTAAGCTACGCCTTCCTCGGGGGAAAGTGCGCTGGCTGCGGCGCCGCGATCTCGCTGCGCTACCCGGTGGTCGAGGCCCTGTCGGGCGCGGCCGCCGGCTACATCGCGTGGCGCTACGGCCTCACCCTGGCCATGCTGGGCGCGCTGCTCTTCACCTGGGCGATGATCGCGCTTGCATTCATCGATCTCGACACGTTCTATCTCCCCGACAGCATTACGCTGCCGCTGCTGTGGGCCGGGCTCCTGTTCAATGCCGGCGGCGCGTTCACCGATCTCCACTCCGCGGTGATCGGGGCCGTCGCAGGCTACCTCGCGCTGTGGACGGTTTTCTGGGCCTTCAAGTTCGCGACCGGCAAGGAGGGGATGGGCTACGGGGATTTCAAGCTGCTCGCCGCGATCGGCGCCTGGCTCGGCTGGAAGCTGCTGCCGCTCACGATCCTCGCCTCCTCCCTGGTCGGCGCGGTGGTCGGCATCTCGATGATCGTGTTCGCGCGCCACGCGCGCGAGAAGCCGATCCCGTTCGGCCCCTACCTCGCCGTTGCCGGGCTGATCGCGATGTTCTGGGGCGAGCGCATCAACCGGCACTACCTCGATCTGTTCTAGCATGCCGTACTGCGTCGGCCTCACCGGCGGCATCGGCTCGGGAAAATCGGTCGTGTCCGCCCTGTTCGGGGAGCTGGGCGCGGCGGTCGTGGACACCGACGAGATCTCGCGTGCGCTGACCGCGCCGGGGGGCGACGCCATCGCCGCGATACGCGGGCAGTTCGGGCAGGCGGCGATCGGCCCCGACGGCGGGCTCGACCGCGAGCGGATGCGGCGGCGGGTGTTCCAGGACGCGCGCTCGAAGGGCGAGCTCGAGGCGATCCTGCATCCGCTGATCCGCGCCCGCACGCAGGCCGCGATCGCCGCGGCGCGCGCGCCTTATGTCATCGTGGTGGTGCCGCTTCTCTTCGAGACCGGGGCCTGCCTGGATTTCGTCCAGCGCGTGCTGGTGGTGGACTGCGAGGAGGCGGAGCAGGTGCGCCGCGTCGTGACCGCGAGGAGCCTCCCCGCCGAGGAAGTGCGCCGGATCATGGCGACGCAGCTGCCGCGCGCAGAGCGCCTGCGGCGCGCCGACGACGTGCTGCCGAACGAGGGCAGCATCGACGCGCTGCGCGGGAAGGTCGCACGGCTCCATGCCCGCTACCTCGAGGCTGCGCGCCACGCTTTATAATGCCCGGGTCTTGATGAATACTGGCCGCTCGGCCCCCACCCTTTCCCAGTGATCAGCTACGAGTACCCCCTGAGCGAGCGCGTGCGCACACTCCTGCGGCTCGAGGACGTGTTCGAGCGAGTGGACTATTTTCTCCACAAGGGCGATGCCCACGAGCATCACGTGGCGCTGCTCTCGATCTTCGAGATCCTGGAAGTGTCGGGGCGCGCCGACCTCAAGTCCGACCTGCTGCAGGAGCTCGAGCGCCAGAAGCAGGCGCTCGAGTCGCTGCGCGACAATCCCGAGGTCTCCGGCGAGGCGCTCGATAACGTGCTGTGGCAGATCGACCAGGCCTCGTCGCGGCTGATCAAGGTCTCGGGCAGGATCGGGCAGGAGCTGCGCGAGAACGAATGGCTCATGAGCATCCGGCAGCGCACCGGGATACCCGGCGGGGTGTGCGAGTTCGACCTGCCCTCGTACCATTACTGGCTCGAGCAGGGGCCGGAGCAGCATCGCCACGATCTCCAGCAGTGGCTCGCGCCCTTCCTGCCGATGCGCGACGCCATCGCGATCGTGCTGCGGCTGCTGCGCGAGTCGGGCAAGACCACCTCGCAGATCGCCTACCAGGGCGTCTACCAGCAGATGATGGCGGGGCGGCTCTCGCAGATGCTGCGCATCCGGCTGAAGCGCGAGTACCACTGCGTGCCGGAGATCAGCGCCAACAAGCACGCGCTCAACATCCGCTTCACCACCCAGGAAGGCATCCAGCGGCCGAAGGCGGCCGATTCCGACGTCGAGTTCGAGCTGACCTTCTGCAACCTGTGACCGAAGCGCGCACAGTCACCTGCCCCGGCTGCGGCAAGAGCGTGCCGTGGGTACCGGCGAACGTGTGGCGCCCGTTCTGCTCCGAGCGCTGCAGGCTGATCGACCTCGGCGCGTGGGCGGCCGAGCGCTACCGGGTGCCGGTGGTCGAGGACAAGGATCAGCCGGAGACCGCGCCCCCGGGCGAGCCGACGCGCGGCGGATCCTAGGCGGCCGGGCAGCGGCGGCTCAGGCCGGGTCCGGCCACGCGCCCCGCATCATGCTGATGCCGTGCGCGCCGTGGCGGCACGCGGTCTCCAGGTCCGCGGGCTGAAGCCCGCCGAGCGCGTAGACCGGCAGCGGGCAATCCCTGAGCAATGCGGCGAACCGCGTCCAGCCGATCCCGGCGGCGTCCGGGTGGGTCGGCGTCCGAGCCACCGGCCCCAGTACCGCGAAGTCCGCTCCGAGCGCCTGCGCCCGTGCCAGCTCGCCCGCGTCGTGGCACGAGGCGCCCACGAGTGGGCAATCGGGCCGGACCCGGACCTCCTTGAGTTGCGCCGAGGTGAGGTGCACCCCGTCGGCGCCGAGCCTGCGCGAGAGCTCGATATTGCCGTTCACCAGCACCCGCGCGCCGTGGGCGCGCGCGAGTCCGATCACCCGGGCTGCGAGATCCGACAGCGCCGGCTCCTCGAGCGTTTTCTCCCGCACCTGCAGGAGCCTCAGGCCGCGAGCAAGCGCCTGCTCGAGCCGGCTCAGGAATTCGGCGCGTCCCAGTGCACCAGCGTGGCTGATCGCGTACACCGGCGGCAGCTTGAGCGCCCGCAGGATCGGCGCGTTGGCGGGCAGCAGGGGGTCGACCGTGATCGCCTCGGGCGACTGCCACACGAAGCGCTGGCGCTCGCGCCCGTGCAGCGTTCCCGACCATTTGACCACGCGGAAAAAGCGCAGCCTGACGGCGGCATGCGCGTAATCGTAGTTGCGGGTGAGCCAGGGATAGGCTGTCTCGACCTCGATGCCGAGCTCCTCGCGCAGCTCGCGCGCGAGCGCCGGCAGCGGCGCCTCCCCCGGCTCGATCTTGCCGCCGGGGAACTCCCAGTAGCCCGCATACACCTTGCCTGCGGGCCGCTGCCCCAGCAGGAAGCTCCCGTCGGGGCGCTGGATCACCGCCGCAGCGACTTCGACTCTTGGAGAGGACGGGGGTTGGGGGATCGGGGGAGAGCTTGCCGCCGCGGCCTTCATCCCGCTACTTGTCCTTGTGCTTCCGTTCTTCGGCCCTCAGCCGTTCCCGGCCCGCCCAGTCGCGCGCGAACTGCCACGCCACGCGGCCGCTGCGCGAGCCGCGCTGCATCGCCCATTGCAGCGCCGCGCGCTGCACCTCGCTCCCGCGCGCGCCGGGCGCCTTGAAGTGCTCGAGCCACACGCCCACGATCTTCAGGTAGTCGTCCTGGTCGAAGGGGTAGAACGCCGCCCACAGGCCGAAGCGCTCGGAGAGCGAGACTTTCTCCTCCGAGGTCTCGCTGGGGTGGATCTCCTCGCCGACGTGCTTGTAGTCGAGGTTCTCCTGCATGTACTCCGGCATCAGGTGGCGCCGGTTGGAGGTGGCGTAAATGACGCAGTTGTCGGTCGCCGCCGCAATCGAGCCGTCCAGCACGACTTTCAGCGCCTTGAATCCCGGCTCGCCGGCATCGAAGGAGAGGTCGTCGCAGTAGAGGACGAACCGCTCCGGCCGCTCGCCGATACGGTCCACGATGTCGGGAAGGTCGACGAGGTCCCGCTTGTCCACTTCGATCAGCCTTAAGCCCCGCGGGGCATATTTGTTGAGCAGCGCCTTGATGAGCGAGGACTTGCCGGTGCCGCGCGCGCCCGTGAGCAGCACGTTGTTCGCCGGCAGGCCCTGGAC
>DATBMB010000093.1:0-9249 GCA_036555035.1 Burkholderiales bacterium
GATTTCCACCGCGCCCAGCCCCAGGCGACGGGGATCGATCCGGGAGCGCTGCACAAGCAGCTCGCGCCGCACCTGCCCGCGGAGGCGTTCCAGTCGCTCCTGCGCGAGCTCGCCGACGAGCGCAGGATCGAGATCGCGGGGAACCTCGTGCGCCAGCCCGGGCATGACGCGACCTCCAACCCGGAGGACCAGCGCCTGTGGCAGCTCGTGCTCCCCGCGCTGCTGAAGGGCAGCTTTGCCCCGCCCCCCGTGGCCGAGCTCGCCACAACGCTCAAGGTGAAGGAGGCGGCGCTGAAGGATTTCCTGCACCGCAAGAGCCGCGGCGGCGAGGTCATGCGGGTGCCCCCGGACCGCTTTTACCCGCGCGCGACGCTCGCGACGCTGGCGGCGACCGCGCACGCGCTCGCCCGCGCGAACCCGAACGGCTTCACCGCCGCGCAGTACCGCGACGCGACCGGCATCGGCAGGGGCCTCGCGATCGAGATCCTGGAGTTTCTGGACAGCCTCGGCATCACTCAGCGCGTAGGCGACGCGCGCAAGCCGCGCAAGGATTTCGTCCCGATCCTGGGCGCCGCCGAGCCGGCGCGCGCGCCCGCGAAAGCAGCGAAGAAATAACCGCCAAGCACGCAAAGAGATGACGGGTTTGAGCGAGACTCCCTGAATCCTCAATCCTCGATCCTGAATCCTGAATGGCACAGACGAACTTTGACGTGATCGTGATCGGAGAAGGCGTGAGCGGTCTCGCCTGCGCCGGACACGCGCGCCGCGCGGGGCTTCGCGTCGCGACCTTCGAAGCCAACCTCTTCGGGGGACTGGTGATCAACGTGAACGAGCTGGACGGCTACCCGGGGGCGGAATCAGGGACCCTGCTCGCCTCCGAGATGATGCAGGCCAATGCCGACGCCGGGGTGACGAGCGTCCAGAGCGAGGTGACCTCGATCCGGCCCGCCAACGGTGCGTTCGAGGTTTCGGCAGGCAGCCTCTACCGAGCGCGCCAGGTCGTCATCGCATCCGGAGCACGGCTAAGGAAGCTGGGCGTGCCGGGCGAGGACGAATACGAAGGCCGTGGCGTCTCGCACTGCGCCGACTGCGACGCGCCCCTGTTCCAGAACGAGGACGTCGTGGTGGTGGGCGGAGGCGACTCCGCGCTGCAGGAAGCCCTCGTGCTCGCGAAGTTCTGCCGCACGGTCCACGTCGTCCACCGTGGCAGCCGCTTCCGGGCGCAGCAGCACCTCGTGGACCGCGTCGCATCCGAGCCCCGCATCGCCACGATCTGGAACGCGACCGTGGAAGCAATTCTCGGGACTAGAATGGTCGAGAAGGTGCGCGTCCGACGCGACGGGAAGAGCGAAGACATGCCGAGCGCCGGTGTGTTCGCCTACGTCGGTCTCGAGCCCAACACCGAGTGCGCGCCGTCCGGCATCGGGCGGGAGGCACGCGGACACCTCGTCACGAACGACGCGTTCGAGACCTCGATCGCGGGAGTTTGGGCGATCGGCGCGGTGCGCGCGGGCTACAGCGGCGTGCTGCGCGATGCGGTCGTCGAGGCGCGGCGCGTCGCGGACGCAGTGCGAAACAGGCTGGATTGAAAGAAGCGATGCGGAAACGGAAGGGAATCGTCCCCGGTGGGGCGGCCGGACTTCAAACCCGGTTGGGGCCGCTTGCGGTCCTTTGTGGGTTCGACTCCCACTCTCTTCCGCCAACCCATCCACCACCCCCACCCTATCCCTCCCCCTGAGGGGGAGGGAGGATCGGGCGGGTGACGGCGCGGGTGTTGCCGAAGCACGGCACGTAAACGGAGTGCGTGCCGGGGCCGCCGGCGACGATCACGCGGATGTCCTCCGGCCGGTGCGCGATCGTGAGCAGCGTGTCCGGCCGGATCTCCCCCAGCTCCTTGCCGCGCGCGGCCTTGACGCGCAGCAGGTCGCGCTCGGTCATGCGCCCGGCCGGCATCCGTGAGCGGTCCCACAATTCGCGCTTGACCTCTTCTTTCCCGAGCCCCGCCGCCCCGAGAATCTCCGCGTGCTCGGGCGAGAGCATCAGCCACGGCTCGGATCCGTAGCAGTACTCGTTGCTCGGCGGGTGCTGCATCGTCTCGGCGATGACCCGCAGCAGCTCGCCCGCGTCCTTGGTGTGGGTGTTCATGTTCATCGTGCCCTCGGCGCCGACGACGGTCACGGTGCTCGCGTCGCGCGCGAAGCCGCGCTCGACGTGCAGCGGCTCCCACGGGCTCGCCTCCTCGTTCTCGGCGCAGCAGAAGGTGTACTTGCCCGGTTGGCCATGCGTCGCGCGGTCCATCTCCCCGGGCAGCGCGCCGCCGACGTTCTGCAGCACCAGGCGCAGCGCGCGCCCGATCGCGGCGTTCGCCGGCGTCCCCTGCCCCAGGCAATTGAAGCCGCCGTTCACCCCCAGCCGGCGCGCCGCCGGGCCATTCACGATGATCCACACCGCGACCGGATTCGTGGTGGCCTGTATGCCCTGAAGATTGAACTCGGGCGCGGCCGCGGCTTCGACGGCGGCAATGACGACCGGAAGATGCTCCGGCGCGCAGCCGGCCATCACGGCATTGATGGCGATGCGCTCGACGGTTGCAGCGCCAAAGCCCGGCGCGACGCTCGCGACGGTGTCCGCTGCCGACCGGCGCGTCTCGCCCAGCATTCGCTGGACACGCTCGACCGAGGGCGGCACCACCGGCAGGCCGTCGCTCCAGCGGCGCTCGTGGTAGAGGCGGTTGATCGCCTCGATGTCGTCGGGCGCCTCGAACAGCGCGGCGCGCTCGTCAATCGTCACTGGATTTCCGCGTGACGAGCGCGACGACATCGCTGGCGCACTGGTTCGCCATGTCGCGCACCTCGTCCCGCGTGCGCGTCCCGAAGGGATGCGGTATCACTGCTATTGGAAGATCCGGACTACCCAGTGCCCCAGCCTGCGCGCGGCCCAGCGTGGTGAACGCGGTGGAGCAGACGGCGACCGCCGCGCGGCCGCGCTTCGCGATCTCGATGCTGTCGTGGACACTCCACGACGCGCACGACCCTCAGTCACCCGACCCGGTGATGACGAGATCGCACTCCTCCGCCAGCTCTCTCACGATCTCCTGCGGCGCCGGGATCGACGCCGAGGTCTTCCTGCGCTTGACGACGCGCTTGACGCCATAGTCCGCGATCAGCCGCTCGGCGAGCGCATCCACCAGGTGGTCGAAGTTCGGCTTGGCGTTGTCAATGAAGCCGACCACCTTGCCGGAAAGCGTCGCGAGCCTTGCACCGGCATCCGCCGAGCTGCTCCGCCGCGGAGCAGTGGGATCGTAAAGCAGCATCACTTGGCAGAGCTCTTGGCCAGGCCGAGCTGGGTCAGGATGGCGTTGTAGACCTTGATCTCGCCTTCCAGGTCCTTGCGGAACTGGGTCGAGCCCGCATAGGCGTCAAACCAGCCGAACTTGTCCAGCATCTTCTTCCACGAGTCGGTCTTGACCATCTTCCCCAGCGCCTGGTCCCAGTACTTGACGGCGCTCGCCGGCGTCTTCGGCGGAGCGAAGAGCCCGCGCCAATGCAGGATCTCGACGCCGATCCCCATCGAGCGCCAGGTGGGCACCCGCGCGAGCTCTCCCTCCAGCGGCTTCGGGGAAGACACCGTCAGCAGGCGCGCGCGCCCGGCCTTCACCTGCTCGATCGCCTCGGAGAGCCCCGTGGAGATCACCGGAATGTGGCCGCCGAGCAGCTGGATCATCAGGTCGCCCCCGCTCTTGAATACCACGATCTTGATCTGCTTCGGGTTGACCCCGTAGGCAAGCGCCGGGCGCAGGATGTTCATCTGGTCGTTGCTCGGGATCGTCCCCACGCCGAACGCGACGGAGGTCGGGTCCGCCTTGAGCTTGTCGAGGACCTCCCTGGCGGACTTGAACGGCGAATCGGCGCGCACCACCCATGCGAGATACTCGGTGGTCAGCCGCGCGATCGGCGTGAGATCGCGGTGGTCGAGATGAGTCGTGCCGACCAGCTTGTTGACGTAAACGCGATTCGACTCGACGTAAAGCGTGTAGGCATCGCCGCTGCGCTGGTGGACGTACGCTTTCGCGAGGTTGCCGCCCGCCCCGCCCATGTGCCTGAGCACGAAGCTCGTTGGAAGCAGACGGGTCTCGAGCATTGCGCGCTCCAGCGCGCGGCCGGTCAGGTCGAGGCCGCCCCCCGGGCTGCCCGCAACGACCATGAGGACCGGGCGCTCGGGGAACGCGGCCGGAGCCGCGAGGCCCGCCCCTCCGCAAAGCAGCGCAAACAGGAACGCCCGTGCCGGTGTCTTGAAGTTCATCGAGGCCTCCTCTGGGTCATTTCGGGGAACCGGTTGATTATACTTCCCGTCTGCGGTTCACGCGGCACGGCCAGGCACGGGGGCGTAAGATGAAGGACATGACACTCGCAGTCGAGCTTGCGAAGCGTGTCAACGCGCTGCGCTACGAAGGCCTTCCGGGCGAGGCGGTGCACTGGGCGAAGATCGGTATCCTCGATACTGTCGGCGTCACGCTCGCCGGCGCGCGCGAGGATTGCACGCGTATCGTGGCAGGCATTGCGGGGCTAGGCGCCGGTCCGAGCCTGATCTTCGGAGGCACCCGCAGGACCGCCCCGCTGGAAGCGGCGCTCGTGAACGGCACCGCCGCGCACGCCCTCGACTACGACGACATGACCAACCGGCTCGGGGGGCACCCGTCGGCGCCGATTCTCCCGGCGCTCTTCGCCCTCGCGGACGAGACCGGCGCGAGCGGGCGCGACTTCATCGCCGCCTACGTCGCCGGATTCGAGACCGAGTGCAAGCTCGGGCTGGGGGTGCATTGGCACCATTACACCAAGGGCTGGCACCCGACCGCGACGCTCGGGACCTTCGGCGCCGCCGCGGCGTGCGCCAAGCTGCTCAAGCTCTCCGATGAGAAGCTGGCGACTGCGCTCTCCATCGCCGCCTCGCTCGCCGCCGGCATCAAGGCCAATTTCGGCACCATGGTGAAGCCCCTGCACATCGGGCAGTGCACCCGCAACGGACTGTTCGCCGCGCTGCTTGCGCGCGACGGCTTCTCCGCCGGGGATCGCGTCTTCGAGCACAAGCAGGGCTTCTTCAACGTCTTCAACGGCGAGGGCAATTACGACGCCGGGAAGATCCTTCCGGACTGGGCGCAGCCGCTCGACATCGTGACGCCCGGCATCGCGATCAAGCAGTACCCCTGCTGCGGCAGCACGCACTCCGCCCTGGATGCGATCCTCAAGCTCGCCCGCGAGCACAAGCCCGCGCCCGAGGACATCGAGCGCGTGGACGTTTGGACGCACTCGCGGCGGCTCGAGCACACCAACCGCCCGGAGCCGAAGAGCGACCTCGACGCCAAGTTCAGCGTCCAGTACTGCATGGCGCGCGCGCTTCTCGACCGGCGCATCGCGATCGAGCACTTCGAGGGCAGCGCCCATCAAGAGCCGGCCGTGCGCAAGCTCCTGCCGCGGGTGCACGCCGCGCCCTACACCACCGCGCAGTTCCCGGCGGAAAACCACTTCGGCGCCGAGGTGAGAATCGCGCTGCGCGGCGGCAAGGTACTCTCGGCCAAGGTGGACCAGCCGGCCGGCCGCACGTCGGACAATCCGCTCCCGCCGGGACTCCTGAAGGAGAAATTCGAGAACTGCGCCGCGCGCGTGCTGCCGCGCGAACGCATCGCGCCGCTCTACTCCGCGATCCAGGGCTTCGAGAACCTCAAGGACGTGCGCGAGGTGACCGCGATCATTTCCGGCGAGGCCCGCAAGCAGGCCGCCGCCTAAAAGGTGTCAGGAACCTTTTCCTGGGTTTCCCACCATGCCGCTGTAAAAGGTTCCTGACACCTTTATCTCTTATCGGCCCAGCCGCTCGCGCCAGGTGTCGTGCCCGGGCACGCCCGGGCGTCCGAAGGTGCGCGGCTCGAGCCCGGCCTGGAACCAGCAGACGAACGAGTAGACCGTAAAGATCGGCACGCGCAGGCGCGCGTTGAGGGCAGCCGCGTAGGGCGCCATGTTGTGGTTCTCGCACACGATCGCGCCGACCTCGCGATGCTTCGCGAGCAGCGCCTCCCCCGCTTCCAGGACGTCGCGCTCCGCGGCCTCGTAGTCCATGTCCATCGTGTCGCCGAGCATGACCCGCGTGAACTCGCGCCCGCCTTCCGTGCCCATGACGGGCGTGTCGTGCGCGGCGCCCACTGCATCCCAGTGCTCCGGCGTGATGCGGTCGGCCTGGACCGAAAGCACGCCCACGCGCCGGCCCGGCGGCAGCAGCCGCTCCACCAGCGGGACCTGCAGGAGCGAGGAGCTCGCGACCGGCACGTTGACGTGCGCGGCGAGCGCCTTCTGGAAGATCGCGAGAAAGCCCCCCGTCGTGGTGATGCCGTCGGCGCCCTCCTTCACCAGCTCTTCGGCCGCCTTGAGGAACGCCGGCCCGAGCCCCCTGCCCTGCTCGTGGATCACCACCCGCGCGCTTGCGCCGGGCACCACCTTGTAGAGCACGGGAAACGGCCACGTCTTTGCATTGCCGGTGTCGCCCGGCGGGCGCGGCCATTTCGTGTCCAGCATGAGTATGCCGACGCGCGCCCCGTAGACCGTCTTGCCGCCGTAGCCTTTTGCCGCGGACATCGCCCCTCCGCTCGAGTTTTTGACCGGACCCCGCTTGGCCCTATACTGCCGCGAGGAGCCGATCGCCACAAGAACAGCCTTCACCCCGCCCGCCTCATGCGCATCTTCGTCCTCGGAGCTGGCTCCACCGGCTCGCTCATCGCGCACCTGCTCGTGCGCCAGGGCCACCAGGTCAGCTGCGGCGACCGCGACCCCGTCCGCGCGCGCCGCTTCCTGGGCAGGAAGTCCCGGATCCCGATCCGAGAGGTGAACGCGCGCAACCTGTGGAGCATCGTCAGGGCCGCGCGGGGCAGCCACCTCATCGTCAACGCGAGTCCGGCGGTCTTCAACCGAATCGTCATCCGCGCCGCGCTGCGGCTGCGCGCCCATTACCTCGACACCGCCTCGCATCAGACCCGCAATCCCTTCAAGGCCGAGCAGGTCGGCTTCGACCGGCAGTTCCAGGCGAAGAACCGTGCCGCCGTGATCAATGCCGGCGTCGCACCCGGCCTCACCAACCTGCTTGTCGCGCGCAGCGCCGAGCTGCTCGATGGGCTGGACACCGTCCACATCCGGCTCTACGAGGCCACCGACAGCGACGCGCCCGTGTCGCAGTGGTCGCACGACTCGGCCTTCGACGAGGCGGTGTCGCGGCCGCCGGTCTACCGGCAGGGCCGTTTCCACCTCGGCAAGCGCTTCGGAGAGCGGGAGGTATTCCGTTTTCCGCCGCCAATCGGGCCGGCCGGCGTCGTGCTGGCCGCGCAGGACGAGGTCGTCACCCTGCCGCGCTTCCTCAAGCTGCGCGAGCTCGACGTCAAGATCGGCGGCAACGACTTCGAACGGCTGCGCCGCTGGTACCGGCAAGGCAAGCTGAGAAAGTCGCAAGGGCCGGCCGCGAGCCGGTTTCCGCAGACGCCCACTCCGCGCCAGGTCGCCAAGCTCGTCGCACGCGGCGTGCTCTACCGCGCGCGCTTCGCGGCGGCCGTGGTGACGCACGGACAGAAGAACGGCCGGCACGCAGTGATCCGTTGGGATGCCGGATTTCCCACGCTGCGTGACATGCGCCGCCAAGAGGTGCACGCCTCGCCGATTGCATGGGCGACGGCGCATCTCGCCGCCCTCTTCGTGAAGCATTTTCCGCGCGGCCTGCCGGGCGTGCATCCGCCGGAAGCGCTGCCGGCCGAGATCCGCCGGGCGGTTCTCGCCGGCGCGCGCAACTACGGCATGCGCATCGGCATGAAGCTCACCCTGGGAAAGCCGGCGGAAGACGAAGAGTAGCGGCCCCGGGCCTGCGACGTTGGCGTATGAAGCTCTACATCACCCCGGGCTCTCCCTACGCGCGCATGGCGCGGGTAGTGGTCATAGAGAAGGGTCTGCAAGACCGGGTCGAGATCATTCTCGCGCAGACCCGCCGCGCGGACAGCCCGTACTACCGCATCAATCCGTCGGGCCGGGTCCCCTATCTCGTACGCGACGACGGTGTCGGACTGGAGGAATCCGCACTGATCTGCGAGTACCTCGATCGCCTCGATGGCCGCCCGGCCTTCGATTTCCCGGACGGCGTGAAGGATCGATTGGAAGCGCGGCGCCTCGAGGCGCTGGCAAGGAGCATGCTCGACGGCCTCGCCGTCTGGAGCCGCGAGACCGTCCGGCCTGAAGGCGAGCGCTCTCCGACGGTGATCGAGCACGAAGCGCAGCGCAGCCGGCGCATGGCCGATCTCTGGGAAAAGGAGATCGACCATCCATTGATGCGCGGCAAGCTCAACATGGCGCAGCTCACGCTCGCCTGCGCCTTCGGTCTCGAAGCCCGGATTCCCGAATTTCGCTGGCGGCCGGGCCATCCGAAGCTCTGCGCATGGTACGATTCCATCGCCGCCCGCCCCTCGTTCGCGGCGACCGCACCGCCGCGCGCATGAAGGCGGTCTCCAAAATGACCACGCGCACATTGAGACAGGTGATCGAATCCGTGCCGACTTCGGACGGCGCGGGAGTGAAGCTCCGGCGCAGCCTCGGCCAGTCGCAGGCCGCGCGGCTCGATCCGTTCCTGATGCTCGACGAATTCTTCTCCGACAACCCGGACGATTACCTCGCCGGCTTCCCGAACCACCCGCATCGCGGCTTCGAGACCGTGACCTACATGCTCGACGGCCACATGCTGCACGAGGACCACCTCGGCAATCGCGGCGATCTCATGACCGGCGACGTGCAGTGGATGACCGCCGGCCGCGGCATCATCCACTCCGAGATGCCGCAGCAGGAGCGCGGCCGCATGCGCGGCTTCCAGCTGTGGATCAACCTGCCGGCGAAGGAGAAGATGAAGCCCGCCGGCTACCGCGATATTCCCGCCGCGCAGATCCCGGTCGTGAACCTGCCGGGCGGCGGGCGCGCGAAGGTCATCGCCGGCACGCTGATTGTGGAAAGCGGCGCGACGCCCGGACCCATGCAGGGGCTCAGCACGGACCCCGTCTACTTCGACGTCGAGCTGCCGGCGGGCGCGCGGTTCACCCATCCGATCAAGCCCGACTACAACGCCTTTCTCTACTGCTACGAGGGCGGCGTCGAAATCGGCCTCGCCGGCAAGGCACGCCCGCTCAAGACCCACAGCGCGGGCGTGCTTTCCGACGGCGACCAGATCGAGATCAAGGCT
>DATBMB010000116.1:0-73839 GCA_036555035.1 Burkholderiales bacterium
TAGCAGGGCGTGAGATCCATGCCGCCGCCGAACCACCACACGGCCGCGGCGCCACGCTTCTCCGCCAGGAAGAAGCGCACGTTGAGGTGCACCGTGGGGACGTAGGGGTTCACCGGATGCAGCACCAGCGAGACCCCCATCGCCTGGAACGAGCGGCCGGCGAGCTCCGGGCGCCCGGCGCTCGCCGAGGGCGGCAGGCTCGGTCCGTGCACGTGCGAGACATTGACGCCCGCGCGTTCGAACACGGCCCCGTCCTCGAGCACCTGCGTCACCCCGCCCCCGCCTTCGGGGCGGGACCACTCGTCGCGCCCGAACGCCCGCGCCTCGATCCCGGCGAGGCGCGCGACAATCGTCTGCTGCAACCCGGTCAGGAACGGCTTGACGGCATCGACGTCCACGGGATCGTGGCGACGGTCGGGTTCTCCCGGCGCGGCGAGCCGGCGGCTACCTGTCCTGCCGGATGCCGAGCGCCTTCACCGTCCGGCCGATCTCCGCGTCCTCCGCGGCGATCGCCTTTCCGAACTCGGCCGCGGGGAGGAACGCCGGCGCGACCAGGAGCTTCTCGGTGGCCCGCGCAAACTCCGGGCTCGTCGCGATCCTGCGGATCGCATCCTCCAGCCGCGCGACGATGCGGGGCGGCGTGCCCTTGGGCACCGTGACCCCGCGCCACAGCTCCGCGCTGATGCTCATTCCCTGCTCCCGGGCGGTCGGTACCTCCGGGAAATACCGGTCGCGCGCGCCGCTCATCGCGACGAGCGCGCGCACGGTGCCCGCCTTCACGTGCCCGGACAGCGCGCCCGGCAGCTGCACCACGGCGTCCACGTGTCCGCCGAGCAGGCTCGGCACCACCTGCGCCGCGTTGAACGGGACGTCCACGACCTGGTAGCCGGCGGCCTTGAACAGCCACACCGAGGAGAGGTGGGTGTGGCTGCCGAACCCGGAGTTCCCGACGGTCAGCGTGCCCGGTTTCGCCTTGGCCTGCTGCAGGATGTCGCGCAGGGACCTCCAGGGCGCCTCGCCCCGCACGAACAGCAGCGGCGTCTCGATCTGCACGCGCGCGACCGGCAGGAACGACTTGTAGTCGAACGGCAGCATCCCGGTGTGATAGGTGGTCGAGATCGCGTTCGAGCTCCAGACCAGGTGGTGGCCGTCGGGCGCCTGCTGCACGGCGTACTTCAAGCCGACCGCCCCGCCGCCGCCCGGCCGGTTCACCACCACGACCTGGGTTCCGAGCTGCCTTCCAATGCCTTCCGCCAGCACGCGCGCGGTGACATCGGCGGAGGTGCCGGCGGGAAACAGCACGACGAACTGGATCGGCCGCCCGCCCGGGAAAGCCTCCTGCGCCGGCGCGGCCGGTGTGAAGGCGAGTCCCGCCAGGATCGCGAGCAGCCGGAAAACGACGGCATGGGGAACGGACATGGGTGGCCTCCTCGTTATTTGTCAGTAGGTGCCGCGGAACGCGTCGTGGCCGCGCACGTAGTCGCGGTTGGTCTGGGCCGGATTGCGATTGACGAGCGGGCGCGCGTAGAGCGGATGGGTGAGGCTCCGCACCTCGTGCTCCAGCGTGAACAGCCGCTTCCCACTCGAGGGATCGACGAGGTCGCGGAATCGATACTGGTGCTCGCTCGACTCCTCGCTCACGAGCCCGCGCTCGGCGAGGCGCCGGTGGGGTCCGGAAAAATCGGCGATGTAGACCTGCACGTGGTGCCCGTCGTACTCGGGCTGCGGCTGCGCGGTCTCGCGGAAGCGCAGCTGCTGCGCGGCGCCCGTGGAAACCACCGCCGTCACGGCCCCGGAGCCCCCCTGCACCGCGGCGTGCGCCTCGAGAACGTCGCGGTAGAAGCGCGCAATGCCCGCCGCCGCGCCGAGCGGAACGTCGAGCTCGACGTAGGCGATGGCGAGCTCGGTCGCGCCGAACTCGGGAGCGGGCGCGTGGCAGCGCAGGCGGTTGCCCCACGGGCAGGTCGCCTCGATGCAGCCGTCGCGCTTCTCCCAGGCAAAGCGCGTCTCCGCCAGCAGCGGCGCGACGTTCTGCAGCCGGCGCTCGAGCGCCGCGAGATCGGGCAGCACGAGGCCCACGTGGCCGCGCAGGACCTGGGTGCCCCGGGACGGCAGGTGAAACTGGCTGCGGCCGACGTTCACCCACATGTTGTCGATGCCGGTCATGAGGTAGGGGTCGCGGGTGAGCCCCAGGCCGCTCAGGTAGAAGATCGTCGCCAGCCGCTGGTCCGGAATGGTGACATTCACGTGCTCGAGCAGGACGATATTGCCCAGGTCCTGGCGCGTGCGGTCGTAGGTAGCCATGGCGCAAGCTTACTAGAGTCCCTAACATGATGAAACGCGCGATGCGCTGTCACGATTTTGGCTCAGGGCGCGAAGCAAGGCCCGCCGCTTAGACCGACTAAGCAAGGGACTTGCGACAAAGCCATGGGCCAAGACTCGTGCCAGCCCCTGAGACGTCATCGGATATTCAGATGCCTGCGCCGGGGTTGCGGCCAAAATCGGCGCTGACTTTGTCGCTCGGCTTGCCAATATCGGCATATTGGCTGCACCTCACTTCGCGTCACCACCGATTTTGGCTCGCAACGCACGCGTGTTTCATCATGTTAGGGACTCTTGCTATTTCCGGGCCGGGGCCAGCGCGCGGTGGCCGATATCGCGGCGGAACTGCATGCCCTCGAAGCGGATCCTCTCGGCAACGGCGTAGGCGCGGCGCTGCGCCGCGCTCAGGTTGCCGCCGAGCGCCGTGACCGTGAGCACCCGCCCGCCCGCCGTCACCACGTCCCTTCCGTTCAAAGCCGTGCCGGCGTGAAACACGTGGCAATCCTCCTCCGCGGCCGGCAGGCCGTGGATGGTGTCGCCCCTGCGCGGGGCGTCCGGGTAGCCGTGGGCGGCGAGCACCACGCCGAGGGCGATCCGCCGGTCCCACTCGGCCTCCACGCGGTCGAGCGTGCCCGCGAGCGCGTGCTCGACCAGGCCCACGAGATCGCTCTTCAGCCGCATCAGGATCGGCTGCGTCTCCGGGTCGCCCAGGCGGCAGTTGAACTCCAGCACCTTGACGCTCCCGTCGCGACCGATCATCAGCCCGGCGTAGAGAAAACCGCTGTAGGGCGTACCGGCCTTCTCCATGCCCGCGAGCACGGGCTGGATGACCTCGCGCATCACCCGGGCGTGCACCGCCGGCGTCACCACCGGCGCGGGCGAGTACGCGCCCATGCCGCCGGTATTGGGCCCGCGGTCGCCTTCGAGCAGGCGCTTGTGATCCTGGCTGGTGGCGAGCGGCAGCGCGTGCCGGCCGTCGGCGAGCACGATGAAGCTCGCCTCTTCGCCCTCGAGGTAGTCCTCGATCACGATGCGCCCGCCGGCCGCACCCATCTTCTTCTCGACCAGCATGCCGTCCACCGCCGCGTGCGCCGCGCCCGCATCCATCGCCACCACCACGCCCTTGCCGGCGGAGAGCCCGTCGGCCTTGACGACGACGGGCGCGCCGTGCTTCTCCAGGTAGGCGTGCGCCGGCGCCGGCTCGCTGAACGCCGCGTGCGCCGCGCTCGGTATGCCCTGGCGCTGCATGAAGGTCTTGGCGAACTCCTTGGAGCTCTCCAGCCGCGCGGCGTCCTGCGTCGGGCCGAAGATCTTGAGTCCCGCCGCGCGGAAGGCGTCGACGACGCCCTCGGCTAGCGGCGCTTCCGGCCCGACCAGGGTGAACGCCACGCCTTCCCGGCGCGCGAGCTCCAGCCACTCGGGTATCGAGGCGGCCGGCGCATTGGCGAGCCCTTCCTCGCGCGCGGTGCCGGCGTTGCCGGGTGCGACCAGCACCCGCGAGATGCGCGGAGAGCACGCGAGCTTCCATGCCAGCGCGTGCTCGCGCCCCCCGGAGCCGATGACGAGCAGCTTCATGAGGAGGCAGTTCGGCTCAGTGCCGGAAGTGGCGGAAGCCGGTGAACACCATGGCGATGCCGTGCCCGTCGGCGGCGGCGATCACCTCGTCGTCGCGCAGGCTGCCACCGGGCTGGATGATCGCGCGCGCGCCCGCCTGCGCCACCACGTCCACGCCGTCGCGGAACGGGAAGAAGGCGTCCGAGGCGACCACCGACCCGCGCAGGTCGAGGCCCGCGCTCTGGGCCTTCAACACGGCGATGCGCGCGGCGTCCACGCGGCTCATCTGTCCCGCGCCCACCCCGAGGGTGCGGCCGCCGCCGCAAAACACGATGGCGTTCGACTTCACGAACCGTGCGACCGTCCACGCGAACAGGAGGTCGGCGGTCTGCGCCTCGCTCGGGCGCGTCCGGGTGACGGTCTTCAGGTCTCGCGCCTCGATGCCGGCGGTGTCCGGCGTCTGCACCAGCAGGCCTCCGCCCACGCGCTTGAAGTCGTAGTCGTTGGCGCCGGCGCCGGGCGGCACCTCGAGCACCCGGATGTTGGCCTTGCCCGCCAGCACCCGCGCCGCTTCCGCGCCGATCACCGGGGCGATCACCACTTCCACGAACTGCTGCGCGACGGCCTGCGCCGCGGCGGCGTCGAGCTCGCGGTTGAAGGCAACAATGCCACCGAAAGCCGAGGTGGGATCCGTTGCGAGCGCTTTGCCCCAGGCCTCGGCGAGGTTTGCCCCGCGCGCCGCCCCGCAGGGATTGGCGTGCTTGACGATGACGCATGCCGGCCCGGAGAAGCTCTTCACGCATTCCCACGCGGCATCGGCGTCCGCGATGTTGTTGTAGGAGAGCTCCTTGCCCTGCAGCTGGCGGTAGGCGCCGAGGCTGCCCGGCGGGGGCTGAAGCTCGCGATAGAACGCCCCCTCCTGGTGCGGGTTTTCCCCATAGCGCAGCGGCTGCGCGCGCTCGAACTGCAGGTTCAGGCGCCGCGGGAAGCGTTCGCGGCCGCCCGCGCCGTCGAGCGCGGTGAGGTAGTTGCTGATCGCCCCGTCGTACTGGGCGGTGTGGGAGAACGCCTTCTGCGCCAGGGCGAGCCGGGTCGCGGCGCCGAGAGCACCGGCGGCGGATTCCATCTCCTTCAGCACTCCGTCGTAGTCGGCCGGATCGGTCACCACCGCCACGTGCTCGTAGTTCTTGGCGGCGCTTCGCAGCAGGGCCGGGCCGCCGATGTCGATGTTCTCGATCGCCTGCTCGAGGGTGCACTCGGCGCGAGCCACCGTCGCGCCGAAGGGATAGAGATTGACGACCACCAGGTCGATCGGCGGGATCGCCGCCTGCTGCAGCGCGGCGAGGTGCCCGGGCACATCGCGCCGGGCGAGGATACCGGCATGGACCTTCGGGTGGAGCGTCTTAACCCGTCCGTCGAGCAGCTCGGGGAAGCCGGTGTAGTCGGCGATCTCGGTCACCTTGAGGCCGCCCTCCCTCAGCAGCCGGGCGGTGCCGCCGGTGGAGAGCAGCGTCACGCCGAAGCGGGCGAGCCCGCGCGCGAATTCGGCGATCCCGGTCTTGTCCGAGACGCTCAGCAGCGCCTGCTTGATGACGGCCATCAGAACTTGATGCCGTGCGTCCTCATCTTCTTGCGCAGGGTGTTGCGGTTGATGCCCAGCATCTGCGCGGCGTGGGACTGGTTGCCGCGCACGCGGTGCAGCACGCTCTCGAGCAGCGGCTTCTCCACGCAATGGATGACCATGTCATAGACCGCGGAGGGTTTTTCCCCGTCGAGATCCCTGAAATAGCCCTCGATCGCGCGGCGCACCATGCGCGCCATCTCATTTTCATTCATCATGCTGCGAGTTCCTCGGCATAGGTCAGGCGCCGCCCGCGGCTGGCGAGCTGCGCGAAGAAGTCGTTCACCGCGGCAAGCTGCTCGCCGCGGGTCTCGAGCTGGTTCATGGCGTGGCGGAACGCCGCGGAGCCGGCCAGGCCCTTGGTGTACCAGGAGATATGCTTGCGGGCGACGCGCACCCCGGTGTGCTCGCCGTAGAAGGCGTAGAGGTCCTCGAGGTGCGCCACCAGCACGCGGTGAATCTCCGCCACTTCGGGCGGGGCGAGCCGCTCGCCGGTCGCGAGGTAGTGCAGGATCTCACGGAACATCCACGGCCGGCCCTGGGCGGCGCGCCCGATCATGACCGCGTCCGCCCGGGTGTAGTCGAGCACCTGCTTCACCTGCTCGGGCGTCGCGATGTCGCCGTTGGCGATCACCGGAACCTTCACTTCCGCCTTGACCGCGGCGATGGTGTCGTACTCGGCCTCGCCGGAGAAGCCGCAGGCGCGGGTGCGGCCGTGGATGGCGAGCGCCTGGATGCCGGCTGCCTCCGCGATCTTGGCCACCCGCAGGGCATTGCGGCTCGCGCGGTCCCAGCCGGTGCGGATCTTCAGCGTGACCGGCACCCGAACCGCTGCGACCACCGCGCCCAGGATGTAACCGACCAGGGGCTCGTCCTTCAGCAGCGCCGAGCCGGCCATGACGTTGCAGACCTTCTTCGCCGGGCAGCCCATGTTGATGTCGATGATCTGGGCGCCCTGGTCGACGTTGTAGCGCGCCGCATCCGCCAGCATCCGGGGGTCTGCGCCGGCGATCTGCACCGCGATCGGGTCGACCTCGCCCTCGTGGTCGGCGCGCCGGCGCGTCTTCTCCGAGCCCCACAGCAGGGAGTTGCTCGCCACCATCTCCGAGACGGCCATGCCCGCTCCCATGGTCTTGCACAGCTGGCGGAACGGGCGGTCGGTGACCCCCGCCATCGGCGCGACGATGAGATTGTTCTTCAGCTTGAACGGGCCGATGTGCATCGCGCGTGCCGGGTCCGCGGTTTTCGTCGTGTCGGGAGCGGGGAAGGGCGTCATTGTAATGGTTCACCACGCGCAAGAGAAGAAATTTCTGCATTTTTTTCGAGCGGTGTTGCAACGAGCGCACCAGCGTCGCGCGCGGCGCAGTGGCGCGGTCGATCCACGAGGCGAAGTAAGCACTTATTCGAAAATTTTCGCGCAGTGCTTAGGCGAAGCGGCGCAAGTTGTCGTGCGCGGGCGACGCAAATGCGCGAAAATTTCCCGCGCGCTGCGCCGCGCTGCAGTCAAGTTCTTGAATTTCCGGGCTAGCCGCGCGCGCCGAAGATCATGCGTCGCACGAGAAAGTCCCGGGCGGGCGGGAAAGCGCCGAGCGCCGCGAGGCCCAGGCCGCGCGCAAGCCTCAATAGCGCGAGGTCGTTGGAGAAGAGGCGTACCAGCGAATCCGTGAAAAAAATCCCGCCGCCGCGGTCGAGCCGGCGCCGGGCCGCGTAGGTCCGGAGGAGCTCCGGCCCGCCGATATCCGCCGGATTGCAGTCCCGCACCAATGCTGCGAGCTCCCAGGCGTCGCGCAGCCCGAGATTGAGACCCTGCCCGGCGACCGGATGCAGCGTCTGGGCAGCGTTGCCGACCACGACCGTGCGCGGTTCCGCAATATGGGCTGCGATCTTCAGGACGAGCGGAACCCACGCGCGCGCCGTGGCAGCGAGAAAGCGCCCGAGCCGGTTCCCGAAGCCCGACTGCAGCCGCTGCAGAAATTCGGCCTCGGTCAGCGCGCACAACTGCTGTGCGTGGTCCGGCGCGGTCGTCCAGATCAGGGCGAGCGCCTCGCCCGTGGGCAACAGGGCGAGCGGCCCTTCGGGGGCAAAGCGCTCGTAGGCGACGTTTTGGTGCGGCGCCTCGCACGTCACGCGGGCGGTCACAGCGGCCTGGCCGTAATCGCGGATGCGCGCCCCCGCGGCGGGCAGAGCGCCCCCATCAGCCACGGCGAGCAATCTCGCGCTGGCGCGACCGGCGCCGGTGCCGGAGGAAAAACGCACGGCCGCCGCGTCGCTTCCCGCCTCGAGCGCGCCGGCCGCGGCCTGGATCCGGTCCACGCCGCCTGCGCTGTCCAGTGCGCCGGCGAGCGCCGCGGCGAGCGTCCCGTAATCCATCACGTAGCCGAGCGCCGGCACGCGCGCCTCCCGCGCGTCGAGCATGGCTTGTCCAAAGGCGCCGCGCTGGGAAACGTGGATGCGCTCGATGGGGGTCGCGCCCTTGAGTCCGTCCCAGACGCCGAGCCGCTCCAGTATCAGGCGGCTGCCGTGCGAAAGCGCGATCGGGCGCGCATCCGCCGCGGCGGGCGCGGCCCGCGCCTCGAGCTGCCCGACCGCAAGGCCCGCCCCGCGCAGGGCGAGCGCGAGGGCGGCGCCGACGGGCCCGCCGCCCACGATCAGGACATCGTAGTCAGCCATCGCGCGCGCCGATCCATGCCTCGATGTCGGCCGCGCCCTTGGGGGCATCGCGCGTCAGCACCTCGGCCCCGGTCTCCGTCACCAGCACGTCGTCCTCGATGCGCACCCCGATGCCGGACAGGCGCTCGGGGACGCCCTCGCCGGCCCGGATGTAGCAGCCCGGCTCCACGGTCAGCACCATGCCCGGGGCAAGCGTGCGCCAGTCCCCCCGGCGCTTGTAGTCGCCGGCGTCGTGCACGTCGAGCCCGAGCCAGTGCCCGGTGCGATGCATGTAGAACTTCTTGTAGGCCTCGGTCTCCACGACCTCTGCGAGCCCGCCGATCACCAGCTTCAGGTCGATCATGCCCTGGGCCAGCACCTCGACCGCCGCGCGATGCGGGGCATCCCACGGCACGCCCGGCTTGACCGCGGCGATGGCCGCACCCTGGGCCGCCAGCACCAGCTCGTAGACCTCGCGCTGGGGCCCGCTGAAGCGCCCGTTTACCGGGAAGGTGCGCGTGAGATCGGCTGCGTAGCCGTCGAGCTCGCAGCCGGCGTCGATCAGCAGCAGCTCGCCCTGCCCCAGCACGCCGTCGTTCTGCACGTAATGCAGCACGCAGGCGCGCTCGCCGGAGGCGACGATCGGGGTGTACGCGGGAGCCTGAGCGCCGTGGCGCCGGAACTCGTGCAGCAGCTCCGCCTCGATCTCGTATTCGGCCCGGCCGGGCCGCGCCGCGCGCATGGCGCGGCGGTGCGCGCCGGCGGATATCGCCGCCGCCCGCCGCATGACGGCGAGCTCCTCGGGTCCCTTGACGAGCCGCATCTCGTCGAGCAGCGCGTGCACGTCCTTGACCGCGCGCGGGGCCGCAACGCCGGCGCGCGCCCGCTCGCGCACGCCATTGATCCAGCCCGTGACGCGCGCGTCCCACGCCGAGTCGGCTCCGAGATGGCAGTAGAGCGCCTCGCGGTCGGCGATCAATTCCGCCATCCGCGCGTCGAGCTCGGCGATCGGGTGCGCTTCGTCGAAGCCGAAGGCCGCACGCGCCGCCTCCGGGCCGAAGCGGAAGCCGTCCCAGATCTCCCGGTCCGGATCCTTCTCGCGGCAGAAGAGGATGCTCTTCGGCGCGCCACCCGCGACGATCGCGAGCGCGGCGCCGGGCTCCCGGAAACCGCTGAGGTAATAGAAGTAGCTGTCGAAGCGATAGGGATAGTGCGCGTCGCGGTTGCGCGTGCGCTCCGGCGCGGTCGGGATGATCGCAACGCCCTCCTGCATCGCGGCGGCGAGCCGTGCGCGCCGCCGCTGATAGACGCCGATGTCGATGCCCGTTGCCATGGCTGAAATTATACGGCGCGGCCGCGCCGCTGCCCCCGACCCGCCTAGCGGTTGCGTCCTGCGGACAGCGCGCGTTCGAGCGCCGCGAGGCGCTGCGGCGTGCCGATGTCCATCCACGTTCCGCCGTGACGCTCGCCGGTGACGAGCCCCCGCGCCATCGCGGGCCGCAGCAGCGTCACCAGCTGGCACCGGGCCCCGCGCGCGATCCCCGCAAACAAGGCGGGCGCATAGACGCCGATGCCGCTGAAGGTGAGACGCGCAGGACCCTCCCCCGACACCTTGCCGGAAGCGAGCGTGAAATCCCCCGCGGGGTGATGGGGCGGATTGTCGACGAGAACGAGGTGCGCCAGCGCGGCGCCGGAAGCGAGCTGGGCGGCCGGAGCGGCGAGGCGCGCAAAGTCGAAGTCGCAGAAGATGTCGCTGTTGACCACCAGGAAGGGGCCGTCCCCGAGCAGCGGCAGCGCGTAGGCGATGCCGCCGCCGGTTTCGAGCGGCTCGGCTTCGCGCGAGTAGACGATGCGCGCGCCATAGCGCGAGCCGTCGGCGAGCTCCCGCTCGATCATGTCCGCGAGGTGCGAAACGTTCACGACCAGCTCGTCATAGCCCGAGCGCGCGAGGCGCTCGATCAGGTGGGCAATGAGCGGGCGGCTGCCGGCCTGAAGCAGCGCCTTGGGGACGCGCTCCGTCAACGGGCGCATGCGCTCTCCGCGCCCGGCGGCGAGAATCATCGCTTTCACGCGGCCCGGCCCGTGACGGCTATGCCCCGTTTCCGGTCGTGGCCGGCTCGCGGCTTTCGAGCGCCTCGAGCAGGCCCGCGAGCCCCGCGAGCTCACGGTAGCGGCCGGCCACCGCGCGTGCGTATCCGAGGAAGCGCGGCGCGTCCTGGAGATAGCCGCTCTTGCCGTCGCGGTAGTGGATGCGCGCGAAGATGCCGGCCACCTTCAGGTGGCGCTGCAGCCCCATCCATTCGAAGTCGCGGTAGAACTCGCCGAAGTCGGGGCCGACCGGCAAGCCCCGCCGCTTCGCCTTCTCCCAGTAGCGCGCGGCCCAGTCGATGACGCGCCCCTCCTCCCAGCTCACGAAGGCGTCGCGCGTGAGCGACACCAGATCGTAGGTGATGGGGCCGTACACGGCGTCCTGGAAGTCGAGCACGCCCGGATTGGGTTCGCTCACCATGAGGTTGCGCGGCATGTAATCGCGATGCACGAACACCGCCGGTTGCGCAAGGCTGCGCGAGACGATGAGCGTAATCGCATCGGAGAGCGCCTGTCGCTGCGCGGCGGAGAGCTCGAGCGCGAGATGCCGTGCGAGGTACCACTCGGGAAACAGGTTGCACTCGCGCCGCAGGAGCGCCTCGTCGTAGGGCGGCAACTCCCCCGCGCGGCTCGCCAGCTGCCACTTGAGGAGCGCCTCGATCGCGTCGCCGAACAGCCGGTCCGCATTGGCGTCGTTCAGCGCGGAAAGATACGTGGTGTCGCCCAGGTCCGTGAGCAGCAGGAACCCCCGCGCGAGATCCTGCGCGATCACCTGCGGCGCGTTGACGCCCGCCGCCCGCAGCAGCGCCGCGACGTGCACGAAGGCGCGGCAGTCCTCGCGCTCCGGCGGCGCGTCCATCGCAATCCAGGAGCGCGCGTCGCCGAGCGTGACGCGAAAATAACGCCGGAAGCTCGCGTCCGCCGAGGCCGGTTTCAGATCGAGCGCATCGGTCCTCAACTGCGCGCCGAGCCAGCCGCGCAACGGCTCCAGTCGAGTGTCGATATCGGGCGGCAAGCCGATTGCCTTCAGCGGTGAATTGTGCGATTTTAGCATCACGCCGAACGGGCATTTTTCGATGAAAAAACTGATAATTACGCGCTTGTTGCTGGCCCTCGGCTGCGCGCTGCCGCTCATCGTCCACGCGCAGCAGGGGCTGCGGCTGAAGTCGCAACCGGCGCTGCTCGTGATGCCGCCGGCGGTGGTCGATGACCTGCCGCTCTTTTTCGACGCGGATCGGGTGCAGGGACACCAGGAAGGCGCCATCGAGGCCGAGGGCAACGTCCGCCTGCGCCGGCGCGGTCAGGCGGTCTCCGCGGACTGGCTGCACTATGACCGGCAGGTCGGCGAGGTCAGCGCGCACGGCAACGTGCGCATGCAGCGGGGCGCCGACGTGCTGGAAGGCGCGCGCCTGCGCTACAACCTCGACTCCGAGACCGGCTCCATGGAGCAGCCGGCCTACACGCTGCACAAGGGCGCCGTGCCCGGCGGCGGGCGGCAGCCGTTCGGGGAGCCGGACGCGCGCGGAAAGGCGGAGCGCATCCTGTTCGATGGCCCGGGGCAGTACCGCGCAGAGCGTGCGGCCTACACCACCTGCGGTCCCGGCAACGAGGACTGGTACCTGCGCACCGGCGACCTGCAGATCGACAAGGATCGAAACGTCGGCGTCGCCCACCATGCGACCATCGAGTTTCTCGGCGTCCCGATCTTCTATGCGCCCTACCTGTCGTTCCCGCTGCACCAGGAGCGCAAGTCCGGCTTCATCACGCCGCATTACGGCAGCTCCAACACGGGCGGCCTCGAGTTCACGATTCCCTATTTCTGGAACATCGCGCCCAACCGCGATGCCACGATCGCTCCGCGCATCATGACGCGGCGCGGCGTGCTGGTGGGCGGGGAGTTCCGCTATCTCGAGCCGACCTACCTCGGCGAAGCCCGCGGCGAGTACCTGCCCGACGACCGCGTCAAGGACGGGGAGAGGCGCTACGGCTACGCGCTCCGCCACGATCAGACGCTGCCCGCAGGCTGGCTCGGGAGGATCAACCTGCAGCGCGTCTCGGACGACACCTACTTCACCGATCTCTCGACGCAGATCTCCAAGACCTCCCAGGTCCAGCTGCCGAACGATCTCACGCTCGGCGGCGGGGGAACCTGGGGAGCCGCCGGCGGCTACGGGCTCTCCGCTCTCGTCCAGCGCTGGCAAACGCTGCAGCCCGACCCCCTGCAGCCGGTGACGCCCGCGTACGACCGGCTGCCGCAGATCACGCTCACGGCGACGCGCCCGCAGGTGCTGCGCTCCGATTTCGATTTCTACGGACAGTACACGACCTTCGACCATCAGACGCTGACTACCGGCAGCCGGCTGGTCGCCTATCCGAGCGTCAGCGTGCCGCTGCATACGCCGTACGCGTCGCTCACGCCCAAGCTCGGCGTCAACCTCACGCGCTATCTCATCGATACCAACAGCTCCGGATTCACCGACCAGGACCGGGCGGTTCCGATCTTCACCGCGGATTCCAGCGTCGTGTTCGAGCGCTCGACCGAGTTCGCCGGCATTCCGCTGCTGCAGACCCTGGAGCCACGCCTCTACTATGTCTACATCCCGTTCCGCGACCAGTCGACGATCCCGGTGTTCGATAGCGCCCAGCAGGACATCAACTTCGCGACGATCTATTCCGAGAACCAGTTCACCGGCTGGGACCGCATCAACGACGCAAACCAGCTGACCTTCGGCATCACCTCGCGCTTCATCGGCACCGACACCGGCGCGGAACGCGTGCGGGCGGGCATCGCGCAGCGCTACTACTTTGAGCCCCAGCAGGTCACCCTGCCCGGTACGGTCGCGCGCACGAGCTCCCGTTCCGATCTCCTCGCTGCGGTGTCCGGGGCGGTGACGGCCCACTTGAGAGCCGACGTGGGGCTGCAGTACAGCACCGATTTGTCCGAGACGCAGAAATTCAACGCCGGCGTGCGCTACCAGCCGGCGCCCGGCCGGGTGCTGAACCTCTCCTACCGCGAGACGGTCAACACCCTGGAGCAGACGGACATCTCGACGCAATGGCCGCTGGGGCGGGGCTGGACCGGGCTCGCGCGCTGGAACTACTCGCTGCAGGACAGCAAGACGCTCGAGGGCCTGCTCGGCGCGGAATACAATGCCGATTGCTGGAGCCTGCGCATGGTCGTGCACCGCTTCGCGACCACGACACAGCAGACGTCCACCAACTTCTTTGTGCAGCTCGAACTGAACGGCATGTCGCGCATCGGCGCCAACCCCATGGAGACGCTGCGGCGCAATATCAGCGGCTATGCGAAGCTCGATCCCCGGTCCCCGAGGCCCGATGAACCCGGCGCTTCCTATTACTAGCCGCGGCGGCGCGCGGACCGCGCTCGCGCTCGCCGCGGCGCTCGCGGGCGTCGCGTGCCCCGCCCCCGCCCAGCAGCCGCAACGGGCGGTGGTGCTCGATCGCATCGTGGCGGTGGTGAACAACGAGGTGATCACGCGCGCCGACCTCGACCAGCGGCTGCACGCCGCGACCCTCCAGCTGAAGCAGCAAGGCACGCCGCTGCCCCCCCGCGCGAGCCTGGAGAAGCAGCTCCTCGACCGCCTGATCACCGATTCCGTGCAGCTGCAGCTCGCGCGGGAGACGGGGCTCCGCGTGGACGATTCCGAGCTCGACCGCGCCCTCCAGCGCATCGCCACGGAGAACAAGCTCTCCCTCGAGCAGCTGCGCGCGACGCTGGAGAAGGACGGCGTGCAGTTCCGCCACTTCCGCGAGGACATCCGCAGGGAGATCATCCTCTCGCGCCTGCGGCAGCGCGAGATCGACAACCGGATCGTGGTGAGCGATGGCGAGATCGAGAGCTTCATCAACGCCCAGGAGAGCGCCGGGGGGCGCAACGAGCAATTCAACCTCTCGCACATCCTGGTGAGGGTTCCCGAGAACGCCGCGCCGGAGCAGATCCAGGCGCGCCGCGCCCGTGCCGAGGAGGCGCTCCAGCAGCTCGCCACCGGCGCCGACTTCCGCCAGGTCGCAGCGACGTTCTCGGATGCGCCGGACGCGCTGCAGGGCGGGGCCATGGGCTGGCGCGACGGCGCCCGCCTGCCCGCGCTGTTCCTCGATGCGCTGAAGACACTACAGGCGGGACAGGTCGCCCCCCTGGTTCGCAGCGCGAACGGCTTCCACATCGTCCGGTTAAACGACCGGCGCGGCGCGGGCGCCCCGGTGATCGTCCAGCGCACCCACGCCCGCCACATATTGGTGAAGACCAACGAGCTTATCCCGCAAGCCGAAGCGCGCCGGCGCGTGGAGTCGCTCAAGGAGCGCCTCGATAACAACGCCGATTTCGCGGAGCTGGCGCGCCTGCACTCCGAGGACGCGAGCGGCTCCAAGGGCGGCGATCTCGGCTGGCTCTCCCCGGGCGACACGGTGCCCGAGTTCGAGCGCGCGATGGACGCGCTCAAGCCCGGAGAGGTCAGCGCCCCGGTGCAGACGCCCTTCGGCTGGCACCTGATCCAGGTGCTCGAGCGGCGCGACGAGGACATGTCCAAGGACCGCCAGCGGCTGGCGGCACAGTCCGCGCTGCGCGCGCGCAAGTCCGACGAGTCCTACCAGGAGTGGGTGCGGCAGCTGCGCGACCGCGCCTACATCGAGTACCGCCTCGAAGAGCGCTGACGCGAGTGTCGAGCACTCCGCTGATTGCAGTGACGGCGGGCGAGCCGGCGGGCGTCGGGCCCGATCTCTGCGTCGGGCTCGCGCGGCGGCGGCTGCCGGCGCGCATCGTCGTCGTCGCCGACCGGGAGCTGCTGGCAAGCCGCGCCCGCTTGCTGCGCCGGCCGTTGCGCCTTGCGGACCACCCGCCCGGCGCGCGCGCGGTGCCCCGCGCGGGCACGCTCGCGGTGCTGCACGTGCCCCTCGCGCAACCCGCCGTCCCGGGCCGGCTCGACCCGGCGAACAGCCGCTACGTGCTGCGCACCCTGGAGGCGGCCGCCGACGGCTGCCGCGAAGGGCGGTTCGACGCGATGGTCACCGGACCGCTGCAGAAGAGCGTGATCAACGACGCCGGCATCGCGTTCACCGGGCACACCGAGTTCCTCGCGGCGCACACCGGGGCGAGCCACGTGGTGATGATGCTCGTGGGCGGCGGCATGCGCGTTGCCCTCGCGACGACCCACCTGCCGCTCGCCGAGGTCGCGCGCCACATCACCGCGGCGAGCCTCGAGCGCACTGTGCGCGTGCTCGCGCGCGACCTCGCCGGGCGCTTCGGGATCGCGCGGCCGCGGATCCTCGTCGCCGGGCTGAATCCCCACGCCGGGGAGTCGGGCTTCCTCGGCCGGGAGGAGGCAGAGATCATCGGACCGCTGCTCGCGCGGCTGCGCCGGGAGGGCCTGGACGTGGAAGGCCCGCTGCCCGCCGACACGCTGTTCAATCCGCGGCGCCTGAAGGACTGCGATTGCGTGCTCGCGATGTATCACGACCAGGGCCTGCCGGTGCTCAAATACGCGAGCTTCGGCGCCGGGGTCAACGTGACCCTCGGCCTTCCCATCATCCGCACCTCGGTGGACCACGGCACCGCGCTCGATCTCGCCGGCACCGGCCGCGCCGGGAGCGGGAGCTTGATCGAGGCGATCCGGCTGGCGGCGAAGCTCGCCGCGCGGCGCGCCGCATGAGGCGCGCGCGGGGGACGCGTCCCGTGATGCGTCACGTCCCGCGCAAGCGCTTCGGCCAGAACTTCCTCGTCGATGAAGCGGCGATCGCCGCCATCGTCGAAGCCATCGCGCCGCAGCCGCGCGATCGCATGGTGGAAATCGGCCCGGGGCTCGGCGCCCTCACGCGGCCGCTCGCGGACGCGGTCGAGCAGCTGCACGTGATCGAAATCGATCGCGACATCGTCGCGCGCCTGCGCGCCGCCTTTCCCGCGGACCGCGTGGTCGTCCACGAGGGCGACGCGCTCAACTTCGATTTCAGCGCGCTCGGGCCGCGGCTGCGCGTCGTGGGGAACCTGCCCTACAACATCTCCACGCCCCTGCTGTTTCATCTCGCCCGACACGCTGCGGCGATCACGGACATCCACGTCATGCTGCAGAAGGAGGTCGTGGCGCGCATGGTCGCGGCGCCCTCGAGCGCCGAGTACGGGCGGCTGTCGGTGATGCTGCAGTACCGCTTCGGGATGGAGCCGGTGCTCGCCGTTCCCTCCGGCGCGTTTCGCCCGGTTCCGAGGGTCGAGTCCGCGGTGGTGCGCATGTTGCCGTACTTGCCGCTGCCGTACCCCGCGCGCGACGAGCAGCTCCTCGGCAAGGTGGTCGCGGCCGCCTTCGCGCGGCGCCGCAAGACGCTGCGCAATGCCTTGCGGACGAGCTTTACGGCAGCGGACCTCGAGCGGCTCGGTGTGGACGCCGGATTGCGCCCACAGGATCTGCACGTCCGGGATTTCGTGCGCCTGGCCGACGACCTCGCCGCGCGCCAGAGGACCGGGTGAAGAGAGCGGCGCCGAAAATCGTGTGCGTCCCTATTTTCTCTGGATGAGCTCGATCTTGTAGCCGTCGGGGTCCTCGACGAAGGCGATCACGGTGGTTCCGTGCTTCATCGGCCCGGCTTCGCGCGTGACCTTGCCGCCGCGCCGCTTCACGTCTTCGCACGCCCGGTAGGCGTCGTCGACCTCGATCGCAACGTGCCCGTAGCCGGTGCCGAGATCGTAGGACGCGGTGTCCCAGTTGTGGGTCAGCTCGAGCACCGCGGCGCGGGATTCCTCCTCGTAGCCGACGAAGGCGTTGGTGAAGCGCCCGCCCGGATAGTCGTTCTTCCGCAGCAGCTTCATGCCCAGTACCTGCGTGTAGAAGTCGAGCGAGCGCTGCAGATCGCCGACGCGGATCATGGTGTGCAGGATTCTCATATCTCGACCATCTCGAAGTCTTCCTTGCGCGCCCCGCATTCCGGGCAGGTCCAGTTGACCGGCACGTCCTCCCAGCAGGTGCCGGGCGCGATTCCCTCGTCGGGCAGTCCCGCCGCCTCGTCGTAGATGAATCCGCAGATGAGGCACATGTAGGTCCGGTAGACGCGCGTCTCGGTGGGGGTCATGGTAATTTTTAAGTTAGAATCGAATTCTATCGAATCGTCCGGTCGCGACCAACCGCGCGGGCGCCTCCCGACTCCTTGCGCATGGCCGACCTGCCTCCTATCGTTCTGGTGTTCGCCGCGACCGATCCGAGCGGCGGGGCGGGACTGCAGTCGGACATCATGACGTTGACCAGCATGGGCTGTCACCCGCTGTCGGTGGTGACCGCGATCACCATCCAGGACACCATGGGTGTGGACGACGTCAGCCCGATCGACGCCGAATGGGTCGCGGACCAGGCCCGCTGCGTGCTGGAGGACATGCCGGTCGCCGCGTTCAAGATCGGGCTGCTCGGAAACCTGGAGCAGATCGCGGTCATCGCGGAAGTGGTGTCCGACTATCCCGAGGTGCCGCTGGTGCTCGACCCCGTGCTCGCCTCCGGGCGCGGCGACGAGCTGGTCACGGAGGAGATGGTGGGCGCGCTGAAGGAGCTGCTCATCCCGCAGACCACGATCCTCACCCCCAACAGCCTGGAGGCGCGCCGGCTCGCCGGCGACGATCATGAAGAAGGCGGGGGTACCGATCTCGCCGAGTGCGCGAAGCGGATCATCGCGAGCGGGTGCGAGTACGTGCTCGTGACCGGCACCCACGAGAACACCTCCCAGGTCGTCAACACCCTCTACGGACAGAACGGCGTGGTGCGCAGCGATTCCTGGCCGCGCCTGCCGGGCTCCTACCACGGCTCGGGATGCACGCTCGCCTCCGCCATCGCCGCCACCATCGCCAACGGGCTCGAGGTGAGCGACGCGGTGAAGGACGCGCAGGAATACACCTGGCAGACGCTCAAGGCGGCGTTCCGGCCCGGCATGGGCCAGCACATCCCTGATCGCCTGTTCTGGGCGCGCGACGAAGGCGAGGGCGGCAGTGGCGGCGCCGGCGGGAAATAGAGCGTGACGCGCCGAATCTCCGGACTCTACGCCGTCACGCCCGAGCTCGCCGACACACCGGCTCTCGTCGCCGCGGCGGAAGCGGCGCTCGCCGGCGGCGCGAGGTTGCTGCAATACCGCAACAAGACCGCCGCCGCGGCATTGAGACTTTCGCAGGCGCGCGCGCTGCTCGCGCTGTGCCGGAAGTATCGCGTTCCACTCATCATCAACGACCGCCTCGACCTCGCCCTGGAGGTGCCCGCGGACGGCGTGCATCTCGGCGCGGATGACGGCCCGCTCGCCACGGCGCGCGCGCGGCTCGGGCCGGCGAGGCTGCTCGGCGCCTCCTGTTACGACCGTCTTGAGGCTGCGCTGGAGGCCGAGCGTCTCGGCGCCGATTATGTCGCCTTCGGAAGTTTCTTCCCGTCCAGCGTCAAGCCGGGTGCGGTGCGCGCGCCGCTCGCCCTGCTGCGGGAAGCGAAGCGCCGCCTGTCGGTGCCGGTGGTGGCGATCGGCGGCATCACGCCCGACAATGCCCCACAGCTGATCGCGGCGGGCGCCGACAGCGTTGCCGTGATCTCCGCGCTGTTCGATGCGGACGACGTCACGATGGCCGCGCGCCGCTTCAGCGCGCTGTTCGCGGCCCGCGAGCCCGCCAACCGCGATGCGTAGCCGGATGCGATGAAGCGCAGCCAGGCACTCTTCCAGCGCGCCCAGCGCGTCATTCCGGGCGGCGTCAATTCGCCCGTGCGCGCGTTCGGCTCGGTGGGCGGCACGCCGCCCTTCATCCAGCGCGGCCGCGGTGCCCAGGTCTGGGACGCCGACGGCCGCGCCTACATCGATTACGTCGGCTCGTGGGGTCCGCTCATCGCCGGCCACGCCCACCCCGAAGTCCTCGCCGCCGTGCAGCAGGCGGCCGAGCGCGGGCTCTCCTTCGGTGCTCCCACCGAGCGGGAAGTCGAGCTGGCGGAGCTCATCGGCCGGCTCGTCCCTTCCCTCGAGCAGGTGCGGCTCACGTGCTCCGGGACCGAGGCGACCATGACCGCGATCCGCCTTGCACGCGGCCACACGGGCCGGCACAAGATCGTCAAGTTCGAGGGCTGCTATCACGGCCACGCCGATGCGCTGCTCGTGAAAGCCGGCTCCGGCGCGCTCACCTTCGGGCAGCCGTCCTCCGCCGGCGTGCCCCCAGCCACGGTCGCCGATACGCTGGTGCTTGAGTACAACAACGTCAGCGCGCTGGAGCAGGCCTTCGAGCGCGAGGGGGCTGCGATCGCCGCCGTCATCGTGGAACCGGTCGCCGGCAACATGAATCTCGTGGTCCCGCGCCCGGGCTTCCTCGAGACCTTGCGCGCGCTGTGCACGCGCCATGGCGCGCTCCTCATCTTCGACGAGGTGATGACCGGCTTCCGCGTCGCGCTCGGGGGCGCGCAGGCGCTCTATGGCGTGAAGCCGGACCTGACCACGCTGGGCAAGGTCATAGGCGGGGGCTTGCCGGTCGGCGCCTTCGGCGGGCGCCGCGACATCATGCGGGGGATCGCGCCGCTCGGGCCCGTCTACCAGGCAGGCACGCTCTCCGGCAATCCGGTCGCCGTCGCAGCGGGGCTCGCCACGCTCAAGCTCGCACAGGCGGCCGGTTTCTATGACCGGCTGACCGCTGGGACCCGCGCGCTGTGTGACGGGATGATGCGCGCCGCACAGGGAGAGGGTATCCCGTTCTCGGCGGCAAGCGTCGGGGGGATGTTCGGCATCTTCTTCCGGGAGACGCCACCCACGGGCTTTTCCGAAGTCATGCAATGCGACCGGGAGGCGTTCAACCGCTTCTTCCACGCCATGCTTGCCGCCGGGATCTATCTTGCGCCCTCGGCGTACGAGGCGGGATTCGTCTCCTCCGCCCACGGGGAGGCAGAGATCGAGCGCACGGTCAGCGCCGCACGAAAGGTCTTTGCAGAGCTGAAAGCCTGAGGATCGCCCTGTCGCCTCGGGAGATGCGGCCCGCGATCACCGCAGGCCGGCGATGTATTCGGCGACCGCCGCGATCTCCCGGTCGGAGAGCTTCTCGGCCACGGCGCGCATCATGCGATTCGGATCGTTCGCGCGCTCCCCGGCACGAAACGCCCGCAGCTGGGCGGCGGTGTATTCGGCAAACTGTCCCGCCAGGCGCGGAAACTGCGCCGGGATGCCGCTGCCATTTGGCCCGTGGCACGCCGTGCAGGCCGCGACGCTCTTCGCCGGGACGCCGCCGCGGTAGATCGCCTGGCCGAGCCGGACGAGGTCCGGGTCGCGCGCGGCGCGCAGCCTGGGTTTCTGCAGCTCGAAATAGGCCGCGAGGCCGCGCAACTCCTCGCCCGAGAGGTTCGCCACCATGCCGGCCATCACCGCATTCACGCGCTCGGCGGGCTTGCCGTTGCGCGGCCGGAAGTTCTGGAGTTGCTTCAGCGTGTAATCGGCATGCTGGCCGGCGAGCACCGGGTTGACAGGGAGCGTGCTGTTCCCGTCCTCGGAATGGCAGGACGCGCATACCTTCACGACGATCTCGCGTGCCGGCGCGGTGTCCGCCGGGGGCAACACCTGGGGGAGCGCCACGGCCGGAACGAACACACCCGCGCCAAGCATCAGGAGCCACCAGGATTTCATGCCGGGTCCGCTGTTTTCACGTGTCGTTTCGAGGGCGGCGCTATTGTATAGCAGGCGCCGCTGCGCACGCCAGTTTCGGGCGCGATAACAATGACCTAGGCGATGTTGCCCGGTTGTTCGCCGGCGCTGGCCGGGTGATCGCGCCAGAATCGCGCGCGCGCTGACGCGCAGAACAACAGCAATAAAAAACCCCCGGTTAAAGGGGAGTAAAACCGGGGGCAAAAGCCTTAATAAGGATTAAGGCCCCCGCTCAGGGAGGAGAAGCGGGAGACGACTCAACATCGTCTGCATGCTGTGACGCTTATAATGGCCCGGAGTTCCCCTCGGACCCTAAATGTTACTGCCATCAAGAGGTTAGGCTTATGCAGCTCTACGGGAGGTTTCCCCAGCGGCGCATGCGCCGCATGCGGCGCGACGCGTTCTCGCGCCGGCTGCGGCGCGAGCATCGGCTGACGACGGATGACCTCATCTATCCCATTTTCGTGATCGAGGGCAGGAACCGCAGCGAGCCGGTGCCGTCGATGCCGGGCATCCGGCGCCACACCGTCGACCGCCTGCTCGCGCACGCCGAGCAGTGCGCGCGCCTCGGTATCCCGGCCGTCGCGGTGTTTCCCCTGATTCCCCGGGAGCTCAAGTCGGCCGACGGGCGCGAGGCCATCAATCCCAAGGGGCTGGTGCCGCGCGCGGTGGCGGCGCTGAAGAAGCGCTTCCCCGAGCTCGGCGTGATCACCGACGTTGCGCTCGACCCCTACACCACGCACGGCCATGACGGCGTGATCGACCGGGGGGGCCACATACTGAACGACGAAACGATTGCGATCCTCGAGAAGCAGGCCGTGGTGTGCGCCGCGTCCGGCGTGGACGTGGTAGCGCCTTCGGACATGATGGATGGTCGCATCGGCGCGATCCGCGGCGCGCTCGACCGCAACAAGTTCATCCACACCCGGATCCTCGCCTACTCGGCGAAATACGCATCGGTGCTTTACGCGCCGTTTCGCGACGCCGTCGGCTCCGCCAGGAGCCTGGGGCGCGGCACCAAGCACGCCTACCAGATGGATTACGCCAACTCCGACGAGGCGTTGTGGGAGGTCGCGCTCGACCTCGAGGAAGGCGCGGACATGGTGATGGTGAAGCCCGGGCTGCCCTATCTCGACATCGTGCGGCGGGTGAAGGAGCAGTTCCGGGCGCCCACGTATGCCTACCAGGTGAGCGGCGAATACTCGATGATCAAGGCCGCAGCCGCGCGCGGCTGGCTGGATGAGCGCGACTGCGTGATGGAGACGCTCACCGCGTTCAAGCGCGCCGGCGCCGACGGGATCCTGACCTACTTCGCACTCGATGCCGCGGGCTGGCTCAAAGCAGGCAGCTGATCACGCTTCGGCCAGGAGTTGTTCCACGGCCAGTAACTTGGCGCGCTCGATGCTCTTGCCGTCCGGGCTCGTCCTGAGCGGCCCGCGCAGATCGAGCATCGAGAGCACCGTCAGCTCGATGTCGATACCCTGGTCGCTCACGGTGTAGACCGGCACCGTGCGCATCTCGTCTCCCGAATACAGCCGGCTCTGCGCCGTCCGGTACGGGATGCCCCGGTCGATGAGATAGAGCTCGACGGCTTTCTCGTTGTCGGTAAAGAGCTGCAGATTGACATCGGCATACTTCCCCGCATTGCCGTTCAAGACGGAGCCCGTCAGATAGGGATTGAACCGGGCGAGCTCCCGCATCGCGCGCACCGCGGTCTCGAGCAACCCGCGCCACCGCTCCCGGTGCGCTTCCGGGTGATAGATCTGCCGATAGGTGCGCAGCGCCTCGTCGATCTCCTCGTTCCCCGGGAGCTCCCGCGTGTCCGGCTCGCCGGCCTGGCGCGCCGCCTTGCGCTTGGCGAGCGCGTAATCCTCGATGCCGTCCTCGGCCATCAGCCGCGCCGCCAGATAGGCAATGTGGCTGCGGCGGTCGTTGCGGCCGGTGTCCTTCGCCATCGGCGGCTCTAGAACAGCTGGTTGCGCACCTCTTCCGGGCGCTCCCCGCCGAGCACGCCGCCGACCAGCGTTTCCTGCGCCGGCGGCACGAACTCCTGGTAGAAGTAATCGACGATGCCCGCCTGCGCATCGGCGAGGCGCAGCCCCGTGTCGGGGTTCACGTGCAGCGCGACCACCCCCTCGGGCGGAATCAGCGGCTGCTCCGGGATGCCCTCCAGCACGGTTCCCATGTAGGCCATCCAGATCGGCAGCGCCGCCTGGGCCCCGGTCTCGTTGCGCCCGAGCGAATGGGGCGTATCGAAGCCGATCCAGGCCACCGCCACCAGCTCGGACACGGAGCCGCAGAACCAGGCATCGAGGAACTCGTTGGTCGTGCCGGTCTTGCCCGCGATGTCGCTGCGCCCGAGCTTCAGGGCGCGCGCGCCGGTGCCCGTGCGCATCACGTCGCGCATGATCGTCGTCATGATGAAGGCATTGCGTTCGTCGATGACGCGCTCTGCGCCCGCCCCCGCCGCCTTGGGGTCCGCCGCCAGCAAGACGTTGCCCTTGGCGTCCTCCACCCGCTCGATGAAGTACGGCGTCACGCGGTAGCCGCCGTTGGCGAACACCCCGTAGGCCGTGAGCATTTGCAGCGGCGTGGCGCTGCCGGCCCCGAGCGCCATCGTGAGATACGGCGGATGCAGCTTGGGATCGAACCCGAAGCGCGCGACGTAGTCCTGCGCATACTGCGGCGTGATCGCCTGCAGGATGCGCACCG
Source organism: Burkholderiales bacterium (assembly GCA_036555035.1). Lineage (GTDB taxonomy): Bacteria > Pseudomonadota > Gammaproteobacteria > Burkholderiales > SG8-41 > SG8-41. Next base: position 23,579 of record DATBMB010000116.1, read on the forward strand.
ACACGAGGTTCTTTGACTTGGTGAGCGCCGTGCGCAGGCGCATCGGCCCCTCGAACTTGCCGTCAAAATTCTTCGGCTCCCACAGCTCCGAGCCGGTCTGCGCCGCGGTGAACGTGAGCGGCGCGTCGTTGATGACGGTCGCGGCGGTGAAGCCCTTCTCGAGCGCGGCCGAGTAGATAAACGGCTTGAAGCTCGATCCCGGCTGGCGCAGCGCCTGCGTGACGTGGTTGTACTGATTGCGCCCGAAGTCGAAGCCTCCGACGAGCGCCCGTATCGCCCCGTCGCGCGGGTCCATCGAAACGAGGGAGGCTTCGACCGCCGGAAGCTGGGTGATCTGCCACCGGCCCTTCTCGTCGCGCTGCACGCGGATGATGGCGCCGCGGCGGATGCGCTGGGCAGGGCTTGCCTTGTCACCCAGCGCGCGGGACGCGAATTTCAGCCCTTCGTCGCGGATCTCCACCCATTCGCCACCCCTGCGGTACGCCCGCACCAGCCGCGTGCTCGCTTCCGCCACGACTGCGGCGTAGATATCGTCGCTGTCGGTGGTCTCCTGCAGCGCGTCCTCGAGCGCCTCCTCACTCGGCTTTTCCGGGAGCTCGGCGTAGCCTTCGGGCCCGCGGTAGCCATGGCGCCGGTCGTACTCCCGGACGCCATGGCGCGTCGCCGCATACGCCACTTCCTGGTGGGAGACGCGAAGGGTGGTGTAGACGCGAAGGCCCCGCGCATAGGCCTCATCCTGGTAGCGCTCGTAGAGCACCTGGCGCACCATCTCGGCAAAGTGCTCGGCGTGGACGGGGAACTCGTTCGCCTCCTTCTTCACCGTGATGGCCTGCTCGCCGGCGGCGGCGAACTCCTCCTCCGAGATCATCTGCAGCTCGCGCATCCGCCGCAGGACGTACTGCTGCCGGAACTTGGCGCGCTTGAAGTTCGCAATCGGGTTGTAGCGCGAGGGCGCCTTGGGCAGCCCGGCGAGCATCGCGGACTCGGCGAGGTTCAGCTCACCGAGCCGCTTCCCGAAATAGGTCTGCGCCGCCGCCGCGAAGCCGTAGGTGCGCTGGCCCAGATAGATCTGGTTGATGTAGAGCTCGAGAATCTGGTCCTTGGTGAGATTGGACTCGATCTTGAAGGCAAGCAGCACTTCGTTGAACTTGCGGGCGAGCGTCCGTTCCTTGGACAGGAAGAAATTGCGCGCGACCTGCATGGTGATGGTCGAGGCGCCCTGGCGCACGCCGCCGGAGATGAAATTGGAGAACGCGGCGCGCGCAACGCCGAGGTAATCGACGCCGCTGTGCTGGTAGAAGCGCTCGTCCTCGGCCGCCAGGATGGCCTGGGTGAGCGGCTGCGGAACATCCGCGATCCGCACCAGCGCCCGGCGCTCCTCGCCGAACTCCGCGATCAGCCTGCCCTCGGCGCTGAAAACGCGCAGCGGAATCTTCGGCTGGTAGTCAGTGAGCGTTTCGAGCGAAGGCAGGCCGGGGTAGATGATCACCGCGACAAACGCGGTGAGCAGCATGCACGCGAGCGCGCCCGAGATCGCCAGCGCGATCGGGAAGGTCCACCAACGATTCGACATGTAAATGAAGCGCTTAAATTAGATCTGTTGCGCGATTGCAACAGATCCGGAATTCCGGAGCTGCAGGGTGAAACCTGCCACGGTGCGCGAACTCGCTGCAGTGTAAGCTATATTTAGTGTCTCGCCATTATATGACCGGTTCCCCGTGCAGCGAAAAGTGGTGAAAACGCTTTACAGCCAAGGGAGTTGTTGCTAGCATCTCATGTAAACTGTGGGATTGTGTCCCCATTAACTTATGTTCAAAGGAAATTTCAGCTTCAACCTCGCTGCGCTGGAGGGGATGTTCAAGGCCAAGATGCCGCCTTTGATCGGGGTCGACATCAGCTCGTCGTCCATCAAGATGGTTGAGATCGGCGAGGCGGGCAAGGGCATATACCGCGTCGAGCGCTACTCCATCGAGCCCCTGCCCAAGGACTCGGTGGTCGAGGGCAACATCAACAATCTCGACGCCGTGAGCGACGCGTTGAAGCGCTGCCACAAGCGCCTCGGCAGCAACATCAAGAACCTTGCGCTCGCGCTGCCCAATGCCGCCGTGATCAGCAAGAAGATCATGGTGCCGGCCGGCCAGACCGAGGACGACCTGGAACTGCAGGTGGAAACCGAGGCGAACCAGTACATCCCGTTCGCCCTCGACGAGGTCAATCTGGACTTCCAGGTGCTGGGACCCGCGCCGAACAGCCCGGATGACATCGAAGTCCTGATCGCCGCCTCGCGCAAGGAGAAGATCATCGACCGGCTGGCGGTGGCGGAATCGGCCGGGCTCAAGGCGACGGTGATGGACGTGGATCTCTTCGCCGCCCAGGCCGCCTTCGAGCTGATCGAGGGCCAGTTTCCGGACCGGGGCAAAGACCAGAACATCGCGGTGGTGGACGTCGGCTCCAGCATCATGGGCGTCAACGTTCTGCGCAATGACCAGTCGATCTACATGCGCGAGCAGCCTTTCGGGGGCAACCAGCTGACGCAGGAGATCCAGAACAAGTTCGGCCTGTCGCCGGAGGAAGCGGAGGCCGCCAAGCGCGCCGGCGGGCTTCCCGAAAACTACGAATCCGATGTGCTGCAACCGTTCATGGACATGATGGGCCTGGAAGTGGCGCGCGCATTGCAGTTCTTCTTCACCTCGACCCAGCACAATCAGATCCACCACATCGTGCTGTCCGGCGGCTGCGCGTCGATCCCCGGGGCCGATGAGACGGTGGGCAAGCGCGTGCAGGTCAACACCATCATCGCCAACCCCTTCGTCAACATGTCACTCTCCTCGAAGATCCGTCCGAAGGCCCTGACGCAGGACGCGCCTTCCCTCATGGTGGCGTGCGGTCTGGCCATGCGGAGGTTTGATCCATGATCCGCATCAACCTGCTGCCGCACCGCGAGGTCCGGCGCAAACAGCAGCAGCAGCAGTTCTTCATCCTGCTCGCCTTCGTGATCGTCGTCGGCGGCGCGGTCTGGTTCGTGGTGCGCAGCTATCTCGACGAGCAGCTGCAGACCCAGCTGGCCCGCAACAAGTACCTGCAGGACGAGATCGTCAAGCTCGACAAGCAGATCGCCGAGATCCAGAAGCTCAAGGAACAAACCGCGGCGCTGCTCGCGCGCAAGAGAGTGGTGGAGACGCTGCAGGGTAACCGCGCCGAGGTCGTGCACCTGCTCGATCAGCTGGTGCGGCAGCTGCCCGAGGGCGTATACCTCAAGGCCGTGAAGCAGGCCGGCCCGCGCGTCACTATCACCGGGCTGACCCAGTCGCAGGCCCGCGTTTCCACGCTCATGCGCAACCTCGACTCCTCGCCGAACCTGGAGAACCCCGGCCTGGTGGAGATCAAGGCGGTGCAGCAGAACCGGCAGCGGACCAACGAGTTCATCATGAACATCACCATCACGCGCGCCAAGGTCGAGGACGACAGCAAGGGCGCGCGCAAGCCGCCGGCGAAGAGGTAACGCGACATGGCGATGACGCTCAATCTGAACGACCTCAGGCGGCTCGACCCGAAGAAGATCGGCAGCTGGCCGATCCTGCCCAAGCTGGGGGTGCTCTTCATCACGCTCGTCCTGATCGTGGCGGCAAGCTGGTGGTTTGACTGGCAGCACCAGATCGAGGGCATCAACCAGGAGAAGGTGAAGGAAGAGGGGCTGCGCAAGACTTTCCTCACCAAGAAGAGCGAGGCCATCAACCTGCCCGCCTACCAGAAGCAGCTGGAGGATATCGAGAAGCAGTTCGGGGCGCTCTTGAAGCAGCTGCCGGGCCGCGCCGAGATGGACGCCCTGCTGACCGACATCAACCAGGCCGGCCTGGGACGCGGCCTGCAATTCGAGCTGTTCAAGCCCGCCGCACAGGAGACGCGCCGCGAGTTCTACGCGGAGCTGCCGATCACGATCAAGGTGACCGGCAATTACCACGATATCGGCGCCTTCGCGAGCGACATCGGCAAGCTCTCGCGGATCGTGACGCTGGAGAACATCGCGCTCACCTCGGCGGGTAAGGGAAAAGGCGGCCTGGTGCTGGACGCGCTGGCCAAGACCTTCCGCTACCTCGACGACGAGGAGCTGGCGCAGCAGCGGCGGGCCGCGGCCGCCAAGAAAGCCGGCAAGAGAAAATGACACGGCATATCCTCCTCAGCGCGCTCGCCTGCCTCGCGCTCGTCGCGTGCAGCGGCGAGGAGCATTCGGATCTGCGGCAGTTCGTCAGGGATTCGGACAACATGCCGCGCGGCCGCATTCCCCCGCTGCCGGAAGTGAAACCCTACGAGCCGTTCGAGTACGCGGCGTTCGACCTGGTCGACCCGTTCCTGCCGCGCAAGATCGAGGCGCCCCGGTCGGCCAAGCCCGACCCCAGGCTGCCGGACCCCAACCGGCGCAAGGGGCCGCTCGAGGCGTTTCCGCTGGAGAATCTCAAGATGGTGGGCTCGCTCTCCCAGAAGCAGGAGTTCTTCGCGCTCATCAAGACCCCGGACAACAACCTCTACCGGGTAAAGATGGGTGATTTCATGGGGCAGAACTTCGGCCGCGTCATCGACATCAGCGAGTCCGCGGTCAAGCTGAAGGAGTTGATCCAGGACAGCGGCAACGACTGGAAGGAAGAAGAACGCTTGCTGTTGCTGCAGGACGAACAGGAGGCAAGAAAATGAAGCTCAAGGCGTATTTCCGCTCGTGGGCCCTTCAGGGAGCGCTTGCGGCCGCGCTCGCGTGCGCAAGCGGGGCAGCCCGTGCCCAGGCCAACAGCATCGAGTCGATCAACGTCTCGCCCGCGAGCGGCGGCAAGGTGATCGTCCGCGTCACCCTGAAGCAGCCGCCTGCGAGCCCGCCCGCCGGGTTCACCGTGACCAACCCGCCGCGCATCGCCTTCGATTTTCTCAACACCACCAGCGCGCTCGGGCGCAGCACGCAGGAAGTGGCGGAAGGAGACCTGCGCGGCATCAACGTCGTGCAGGCCGGCGACCGCACGCGGCTCGTTCTCAATCTCGCCCGCCCCTCCGGCTACGACACGCAGATCGACGGGCGGACGCTGCTGATCACGCTCCAGGGCGCCGCGGCGGCGGCGAGCCCTGCGGGGGCGACCACGCATTTCGCGGAGGCGCGCCCGGGAGACCGGCGCCACGCCCTGCGCGACGTCGACTTCCGGCGCGGCGGGGCCGGCGAGGGGCGCGTCGTGGTGGACCTCTCCGACAGCACCGTGGGCATCGATCTCAAGCTCCAGGGCCGCACCATCATTGTCGACTTCATCAATACCGCGTTGCCGAGGAACCTGCAGCGGCGCCTCGACGTCACCGACTTCGGCACGGTGGTCCAGACCATCGACGCCTTCCCCCAGGGCAACAACAGCCGGCTCGTCATAGAGCCGCGCGGCGTCTGGGAGCACACCGCCTACCAGACCGACACCCGCTTCATCGTGGAGGTGAAGGCGCAGGCCCCGGACGCCGGCCGCATCGCGCGCGGCGGCGGCTATACGGGCGAGAAGCTCTCGCTCAACTTCCAGAACGTGGAGGTGCGCGCGGTGCTGCAGGTGATCGCGGACTTCACCGGACTCAACATCATCACCAGCGACACGGTGGGCGGCAACCTGACGCTGCGGCTGAAGGACGTGCCGTGGGACCAGGCGCTCGACATCATCCTGCAGGCGAAGGGCCTGGACATGCGCAAGACCGGCAACGTGGTGTGGATCGCTCCGCGCGACGAGCTCGCCACGCGCGAGAAGCTCGCGCTCGAGGCGCAGCAGCAGATCGTGGATCTCGAGCCCACGCGCACGGAAAGCTTCCAGCTGAACTACCAGAAGGGGGCCGACCTCCAGAAGCTCCTGGCCGATCCGCAGCAGCGGGTATTGTCCAAGCGCGGCAGCGCCGTCGTCGATCCGCGCACCAACACGGTGTTCGTCCAGGACACGCCCACGCGGCTCGAGGAAGTGCGGAAGTTGATCCGCCAGGTCGACGTGCCGGTGCGCCAGGTGATGATCGAGTCGCGGATCGTGGAGGCAAGCGACAACTTCGGCCGCAACCTCGGCGTGCGCCTCGGCTATCACGACATGACGGGGACGGGCAACCAGGTCGGGACCCAGAACGGCATCCGGGTGCGCGCTGTTCCGGGCGGCCAGATAACGGACACGGGTTTCCACACCGGCCAGACCACCGCGCCTCCCTTCACCGACTCGCTGTCCGTGAACTTGCCGGTGCCGGGGCTCGCCGGCGCCGTGCCGGGCGCGTTCTCGCTGGCCCTCTTCCGGGAAGGATCGGCGAAATTCCTCAACCTCGAGCTGACCGCGCTGCAGGCCGACGGCAAGGGCAAGATCATCTCCAGCCCGCGCGTCATCACCGCCGACCAGGTGGAAGCCACCATCGAGCAGGGCACGGAAATTCCGTACCAGCAGGCGACCTCGAGCGGCGCCACCAGCGTCGCGTTCAAGAAGGCGACGCTCTCGCTGAAGGTCAAGCCCCAGGTCACGCCCGATGACAACGTGATCATGAATCTCAACGTCCACAAGGACAGCGTGGGCCAGAACACCCTCGCGGGCCCCTCGATCGACACCAAGCAGATCGTCACCGAGGTTCTGGTGGAGAACGGCGGCACGGTGGTGATCGGCGGCATCTACCAGCAGACCGAGAACAACCAGACCAACAAGATACCGGTGCTCGGCGACCTGCCGTTCGTGGGCTGGATGTTCAAGCAGAACCTGCGGAGCGACAACCGCAACGAGCTGCTGATCTTCATCACGCCGCGCATCCTCAAGGACGGCCTGACGCTGCGGCAATAGGCGGGCATCCGCATCACCCGGAAAGGCGGCCCGCGGGCCGCCTTTTTGTTTGCCGCGATTCCCCGGGCGCGCGCGTTAGTCGGCACCTGCCCGTTCCGCTAGAATCGCTCCCATGAGTGCCAGTGAACACAAGCCGGAAGAGCGGCGCGGGCGCATTCCCGGCAACATCTTCCTGGTGGGCCTGATGGGCGCGGGAAAGACCTCGGTCGGCAGGCGCCTCGCCCGGCGCCTCGGCAAGACCTTCTACGACTGCGACGAGGAGATCGAGCACGCCACCGGCGTGAGGGTCCCGGTCATCTTCGAGATCGAGGGCGAGGCCGGCTTCCGCGCGCGTGAGGCGAAAATGCTGGCGGAGCTCGTCCTCCGCAGCGAGATCGTGCTCGCCACCGGCGGGGGCGCCGTGCTGTCCGAGGAGAACCGCAGGCTGCTCGCCGAGAATGGCGTGGTGGTCTACCTGCGCGCGGGCGCTGCGGACCTCTGGCAGCGCACCCGGCACGACCGGAACCGGCCGCTGCTCCAGACCGGGGAGCCCCATGCCAGGCTCGAGCAGCTCTTCGCCGAGCGCGACCCGCTCTACCGCAGCATTGCAGATATCATCGTCGACACCGGGAGCCAGAGCCTGGGGAGCCTCACCCAGCGACTGGAACAGCGGCTGATCGAGCACCAGTCCGCCGCGGCGGAAGGCGCCGGCGCACCGGTGCGCACCGGCTGATCGGAAGCGCCTCGCCCGATATGCAGACCCTGAACGTTGCGCTCGGTGCCCGCAGCTACCCGATCCACATCGGTGCCGGGCTCCTCGCCCGAACCGAACTGATCGTGGAACGGCTCCCCCAGAAGAGCGCCGCAATCGTCACCAACGCGACCGTCGCGCCGCTCTACCTCGCGGCGCTGCAGGGCGCGCTGGAAGCGCGCGGGGTGCGCGTGGTGGGCATCACGGTGCCGGACGGCGAAGCGTTCAAGACGTGGGAGACGCTGAACCGCATCTTCGATGCGCTGCTCGAGCACCGCTGTGAGCGCGGCACCGCGCTGATCGCGCTGGGCGGCGGAGTCATCGGCGATCTGGCCGGATTCGCGGCGGCGGTCTACCAGCGCGGCGTGCCCTATATCCAGGTGCCGACGACGCTGCTCGCGCAGGTGGATTCCGCGGTCGGGGGCAAGACCGCGATCAACCACCCGCTCGGCAAGAACATGATCGGAGCGTTCTACCAGCCGCTCGCGGTGATCGCCGACACCGACACGCTCGCGACACTGCCGCCGCGGGAGCTCGCCGCCGGGCTGGCGGAGATCATCAAGTACGGCGTGATCCGCGATGCGCCATTTTTCGAGTGGCTCGAAGCCAACATGGCCCGGCTCGTGCGCCGCGAGCCCGAGGCGCTCGCCTATGCCATCGAGCGCTCCTGCGCCAACAAGGCGGAGGTCGTCGCGGAGGACGAGCTGGAAACCGGCCCCCGGGCGCTGCTCAACCTGGGCCACACGTTCGGACACGCGATCGAGACCGGCACCGGCTACGGCACCTGGCTCCATGGGGAAGCGGTTGCCGCCGGCATGCTGCTGGCGGCGAAGCTGTCGCAGCGCCTGGGGCACCTCGCGGTCGAGGACGTGCGCCGCCTCGGGGCGCTCCTGAAATCGGCCGGCCTGCCGCTCGATCCGCCCCGGCTCGGTCGCGCGCGCTACCTCGAGCTGATGGGCCACGACAAGAAGGTGGCGGGCGGCCGCATCCACTTCGTGCTGTTAAAGCGCATCGGGGAGGCCTACGTCTCGGGCGAGGTGCCGGGCGCTGCGCTCGCGGACGTGCTCGACGCCGGCGCCGAGCATGCTCGGGCGTGACCTCGCCCCCTACGCGGCCCGGCCGGAGCGCTCCCGCGGCCGCCGCCACCGCGAGGCTCCGCCCCGGGGTCGCACCGAGTATCAGCGCGACCGCGATCGCATCGTGCACTCGACCGCCTTCCGGCGCCTCGAGTACAAGACCCAGGTCTTCGTCAACCACGAAGGCGACCTCTTCCGCACCCGCCTCACGCACAGCCTCGAGGTGGCGCAGATCGCGCGAACGGTGGCGCGGAGCCTCCGTCTCGACGAGGACCTGACCGAGGCGGTCGCGCTCGCGCACGACCTCGGCCACACGCCCTTCGGCCACACCGGCCAGGATTCGCTCAACGCCTGCATGCGGCCCTATGGGGGCTTCGAGCACAATCTCCAGAGCCTGCGCGTGGTGGACCTTCTGGAGCAGCGCTACGCTGCGTTCGACGGCTTGAACCTGACCTTCGAGGCGCGCGAGGGGATCCTCAAGCACTGCTCGCCGCGGAACGCGCGCGCCCTCGGCGACGTGGGCGAGCGCTTCCTGAAGAAGCGGCGACCGTCGCTGGAGGCGCAGGTCGCGAACCTCGCCGACGAGATCGCCTACAACAACCACGACGTCGATGACGGGGTGCGCTCCGGGCTGCTCGATCTGGCGCAGCTGGCGGAAGTGCCCGTGTTCGCGCGTCACATGAAGGCCGTCCTGCGCCAGTATCCGCAGCTTCCGCCGCGGCGGCTGCGGCACGAGACGGTGCGGCGCATGATCGACACGCTGGTCACGGATCTCATCCGCACCAGCGCGGAGAACATCCGCAGGCTCGCGCCGGGCTCGATCGAGGACGTGCGGCGGGCGCCGGCGCTCATCGCGTTCAGCCCGCGTATTCGAGATGAGAGCGAGGCGCTGAAGCGCTTCCTGCGCGAGCACCTCTATCGCCACTACCGCGTGGTGCGCATGAGCGGGAAGGCGCGCCGCATCGTGGCCGATCTCTTCGCGGCGCTGCTGGCCGACAACCGGCTGCTGCCGCCGGAGTTCCAGGAACGCGCGCGCGCGGATGCTCCCCGCGCCATCGCCGATTACATCGCCGGCATGACCGACCGCTACGCGATCCTCGAGCACCGGCGCCTGTTCGCGATCGAGGAAGCGTGACAGGACGGGCGCGAAGCGGCGAAACGGTTGCTGTAAGTAGCTGATGGCAGTAAACTTCCCCTTCGCGCCTGCGTTTTGAGCGCCGCTTGCTGCAACGCAGCAGGGCGGGCGGCAGGCGCCGGCAACCCAAGAGCACTCGAGGAAACGCCGCGTGGATCAACCGGGGATGCCTCCCGCGCAGGGCCTGTACGACGCGCGCCACGAGCACGACGCGTGCGGCGTAGGCTTCGTCGCGCACATTAAGGGCAAGAAGGGCCACAGCATCGTCGAGCAGGGCCTCACGATCCTGAAGAACCTCACGCACCGCGGCGCGGTCGGCTGGGACCCGAAGCTCTCCGATGGTGCGGGCTGCCTGATCCAGATTCCCGACCGGTTCTTCCGCGAAGAGCTGGCGAAGCGCGGCGTGAAGCTGCCGCCGGTCGGCCAGTATGGCGTCGGCATGGTGTTCCTGCCCCGCGATCCCGCCTCGCGTCTTGCCTGCGAGTACGAGATCGAGCGCGCGATCAAGGACGAGGGCCAGGTGCTGCTCGGCTGGCGCGACGTGCCGGTCGACAACTCCGACCTCGCCGAGCCTGCGAAAAAGATCGAGCCGGTCATCCGGCAGGTGTTCGTTGGTCGCGGCAAGGGCATCACCGTCACCGATGCGCTCGAGCGCAAGCTCTACATCATCCGCAAGAGCGCGGGGCACGCGATCCAGGCCCTGAAGCTCGCGCACGGCAAGGAGTTCTACGTGCCGACGTTCTCGGCGCGGACCATCTGCTACAAGGGGATGTTGCTCGCCTACCAGGTCGGCGAGTACTACCTCGATCTCAAGGACGCGCGCGTCGAGTCGGCGCTCGCGCTCGTGCACCAGCGCTTCTCGACCAACACCTTCCCCAGCTGGGATCTTGCGCATCCCTTCCGCATGATCTGCCACAACGGCGAGATCAACACGCTGCGCGGCAACATCAACTGGATCCGCGCCCGCCAGGCGGCGATCTCCTCGCCCATGCTGGGGCGCGACCTCGACAAGATCTGGCCGCTGATCTACGACGGCCAGTCGGACTCGGCCTCCTTCGACAATGCGCTCGAGCTCCTGGTGATGGGCGGCTACCCGATTGCCCACGCCATGATGATGATGATCCCGGAGGCGTGGGAGAACCACACGCTCATGGATCCCGCGCGGCGCGCCTTCTACGAGTACCACGCGGCGATGATGGAGCCGTGGGACGGTCCGGCCTCGATTGCCTTCACGGACGGTATGAGGATCGGCGCGACGCTCGACCGCAATGGGCTACGCCCCTCGCGCTACATCGTCACCTCCGATGATCTCGTCATCATGGGCTCGGAGTGCGGCTGCCTGCCGGTGCCCGAGGAGAAAATCGTCAAGAAGTGGCGGCTGCAGCCCGGCAAGATGTTCCTGGTGGACCTCGAGAAGGGCCGCATCATCGACGACAAGGAGCTGAAGGACGCGCTTGCATCGGCCAAGCCCTATGCCGAATGGATCGAGCGCATCCGCGTCAAGTTGGACGAAGTTGAGACCGAGAAGACGCCGCCGCTCAAGTCGCAAGTCGCGCTGATCGACCGCCAGCAGGCGTTCGGCTACACGCAGGAGGACATCAAGTTTCAGCTCGCGCCCATGGCGATGAATGGCGAGGAGCCCGTCGGCTCCATGGGCAACGATGCGGCGCTTGCAGTCTTATCATTTAAAAACAAGACTTTATACCACTATTTCCAGCAACTGTTCGCGCAGGTCACGAACCCCGCGATCGATCCCATCCGCGAGGAGCTGGTGACATCCCTCGTGTCCTTCATCGGGCCGAAGCCGAATCTTCTCGGCATCGACGAGATGAACCCGCCGCTGCGGCTGGAGATCAGCCAGCCCGTGCTCGATTTCTTCGAGATGGAGAAGATCCGGCACATCGATCGCTACACCGACGGTAAGTTCAAGTCCTTCGAGATCGACACCACCTACCCCATCGCGTGGGGCAAGGAGGCGATCGAGGCGCGCCTCGCCTCGCTGTGCGCCCAGGCCGAGGACGCGGTGCGCGCGGGCTTTTCCGTCATCGTCATCTCCGACCGCGGGGTCGAACGAAACATGGTCGCGATCCCCGCGCTGCTCGCGCTTTCGGCGATCCATCAGCACCTGGTCAACAAGGGGCTGCGCACCAGCACGGGACTGGTCGTCGAGACCGGCTCGGCGCGCGAAGTGCACCATTTTGCGCTGCTCGGCGGCTACGGTGCCGAGGCGGTGCACCCCTACCTCGCGCTGGAGACGATCCTCGATGCTGCCGGGCGCGGCGAGTTCGGCAAGGGCGTGGACGGCAGAAAGGCCATCAAGAACTACGTGAAGGCGACCGGCAAGGGCCTGAAGAAGGTCATGTCCAAGATGGGCATCTCGACCTACATGTCCTACACCGGCGCGCAGATCTTCGAGGCGGTGGGGCTTGCCCGCTCCCTGGTGGACAAGTACTTCACCGGCACCACGTCCTCGGTCGGCGGCATCGATGTGTTCGACGTCGCCGAGGAAACCATCCGCATGCACCAGGCGGCGTTCGACGAGGACGACCCGGTGCTGCGCGGCGCGCTGGACGCCGGCGGCGAGTACGCGTGGCGCGTGCGCGGCGAAGAGCACATGTGGACCCCCGATGCGATCGCGAAGCTGCAGCATTCGGCGCGGAGCAACTCCTATGAGACTTACCAGGAATACGCGGCGATCATCAACGATCAGTCGCGGCGCCACCTGACTTTCAGGGGGCTGTTTGAATTCAAATTCAACCGCTGCACGCCCGTCCCGATCGAGGAAGTCGAGCCCGCCGCGGAGATCGTCAAGCGCTTCTCGACCGGCGCGATGTCGCTCGGCTCGATCTCGACCGAGGCGCACACCGTGCTCGCGATCGCGATGAACCGCCTGGGCGGGAAGTCGAACACCGGCGAGGGCGGCGAGGATCGCAAGCGCTACGCGCCGGTCGCGGCGGGCGAGACGCTGCTCTCGCGCCTGGGCCGCGAGCGCGTCGAGGTCGACATCCCGCTCACGAAAGGCGACTCGCTCAAGTCCAAGATCAAGCAGGTCGCCTCCGGCCGCTTCGGCGTCACCGCCGAGTACCTGGCATCCTCCGAAATGATGCAGATCAAGATCGCTCAGGGCGCAAAGCCCGGCGAGGGAGGGCAGCTGCCCGGGCGCAAGGTGTCGGAATACATCGCGGAGATCCGCTACGCGACGCCCGGGGTGGAATTGATCTCCCCGCCGCCGCACCATGACATCTATTCGATCGAGGACATCGCGCAGCTGATCCACGACTTGAAGAACGCGAACCCCGAGGCCGCGGTCAGCGTCAAGCTCGTGTCCGAAGTCGGCGTCGGCACGGTCGCGGCCGGCGTCTCCAAGGCCAAGTCGGACCACGTCACGATATCCGGCCACGACGGCGGCACCGGCGCCTCGCCCTGGTCCTCCATCATGCACGCCGGCACCCCGTGGGAGCTCGGGCTTGCGGAGACGCAGCAGACGCTGGTTTTGAACCGCCTGCGCGGGCGCATCGCGGTCCAGGTGGACGGGCAGATGAAGACCGGCCGCGACGTGGTGGTCGGCGCGCTGCTGGGGGCGGACGAGTTCGGCTTCTCGACCGCGCCGCTCGTCGTCGAGGGCTGCATCATGATGCGCAAGTGCCACCTCAATACTTGCCCGGTAGGGGTGGCCACGCAGGACCCGGTGCTGCGCCGGAAGTTCGAGGGCAAGCCCGAGCACGTCGTCAATTACTTCTTCTTCGTTGCCGAGGAGGCGCGCAGCCTCATGGCGAAGCTCGGCATCCGCACCTTCAACGATCTCATCGGGCGTGCCGATCTCCTGGACACGAGAAAAGGAATCGAGCACTGGAAGGCGCGGGGCCTCGACTTCTCGAAGATCTTCGCCATGCCGAAGATGCCGGCCGAAGTGGCGCGTTACAACAGCGAGAAGCAGGCGCACGCGCTGGAGAAAGCGCTCGACAACCGGCTGATCGAGCTCGCGCGCCCGGCGCTCGAGCGCCGCGAGCGGGTCACCATCGAGACGCCGATCCGCAACATCAACCGCACGGTCGGCACCATGCTCTCCTGGCACATCGCGCGGCGCTACGGGCACGAGGGCCTGCCGGATGACACCATACACATCCGCCTTGCCGGCTCCGCGGGCCAGAGCTTCGGCGCGTTCCTCGCGCAGGGCGTCACGCTCGACCTCATCGGGGATACCAACGATTACTGCGGCAAGGGGCTCTCGGGCGGGCGCATCTCGGTGCAGCCCTCGCCCAAGTTCCGCGGCGAGCCGACCGAGAACATCATCACCGGCAACGTCGTGCTCTACGGCGCGATTTGCGGTGAGGCGTACTTCCGGGGCGTCGCCGGGGAGCGCTTCGCCGTGAGGAACTCGGGCGCGCAGGCGGTCGTCGAGGGCGTCGGCGACCACGGCTGCGAGTACATGACCGGGGGCACGGTGGTCGTGCTGGGCATGACCGGGCGCAACTTCGCCGCCGGCATGTCGGGCGGCATCGCCTACGTGCTGGATGCCGACGGCGACTTCGCAAGGCGCTGCAACCCGTCGATGGTGGCTCTGGAGCCGCTGCTCTCGGAAGCCGAGCAGGAGGCGAAATTGACGCGCGACCTGTGGCACGGCGGCAGGGCCGACGAGGCCATCGTGAAGCGGCTGATCGAGAACCACGCCCGCCACACGGGCAGCGTGCAGGCGAAGCGCGTGCTCGAGCGCTGGAGCGAGTTCCGGCCGAAATTCGTCAAGGTGTTCCCGAACGAATACCGGCGCGCGCTGGGCGAGCTCGCCGCCAAGGGACGCAGAATCGCCGCGTAGCCGGAACAGGGGGTGCGGGCCCCTTCCGCAGCAGCGGCGGGGCCCTCCCGCTCCCCCGTACCCCCACCTCCGGCAGCCGGCGCCTGAAGTGAGCACTTACCATGGGCAAGATCACGGGATTTCTCGAGCACGACCGCGTCGAAGAGGCGTACGAGCCGAAGGACGCGCGCAAGAAGCATTACCGCGAGTTCATCCCCCGCCTGACCGACGAGCAGGCGGGGATCCAGGGCGCGCGCTGCATGGACTGCGGCATCCCGTTCTGCATGAGCGGCTGCCCGGTCAACAACATCATCCCCGACTGGAACGATCTCGTGTACCGCCAGGACTGGCGGTCCGCGATCGAGACGCTGCACTCGACCAACAATTTCCCGGAGTTCACGGGCCGGATCTGCCCGGCGCCGTGCGAGGAAGCCTGCGTGCTGCGCATCAACGAGGACCCGGTCGGCATCAAGTCGATCGAACACGCGATCATCGACAAGGCGTGGGAAGCTGGCTGGGTTACGCCGCAGCCGCCCGCGCACCGGACCGGCAAGAAGGTCGCGGTCGTGGGCTCCGGCCCCGCCGGGCTCGCCTGCGCGCAACAGCTCGCGCGCGCCGGCCATGCAGTCGTCGTGCTCGAGAGGAACGACCGCATCGGCGGACTGCTGCGCTACGGCATTCCCGATTTCAAGCTCGAGAAGCGGCAGATCGACCGGCGCATGGAGCAGATGGCTGCCGAGGGCGTCTCCTTTCGCACCGGCATACACGTCGGGCCGGGCCGTCCCGGCAGGGGCATTCCCGACTGGTCAATTGAGATCCTTCCCCCCGAGAAGCTCCTGGCCGAGTTCGACGCCGTGGTGCTGGCGGGGGGCGCCGAGCAGCCGCGCGACCTCCCGATTCCGGGCCGCGAGCTCGACGGCGTGCACTTCGCGATGGAGTTCCTGCCCCTGCAGAACAAGCGCGTCGCGGGAGATTCGAATGTTCCCGAGCTGTGGGCGAGCGACAAGCACGTGATCATCATCGGTGGCGGCGATACCGGCTCCGACTGCGTTGGAACCTCAAACCGCCACGGCGCCCGCTCCATCACCCAGTTCGAGCTGCTGCCCATGCCGCCCGACGTGGAGCGCAATCCCGTGTGGCCCTACTGGCCGACGCGGCTGCGTACTTCCTCGTCCCACGAGGAGGGGGTGAGCCGCGACTGGTCGGTCGCGACGAAGGCGTTCATCGGCGAGGGCGGCAGGGTCACGGCGCTCAAGGCCGTGCGCTTGGCCTGGCAGGACGGCCGCATGAGCGAGGTGCCGGGCTCGGAATTCACGATGCCGGCCGACCTCGTGCTGCTCGCAATGGGGTTCGTCTCCCCGGTCCCGTCCGTGCTCGACGGCTTCGGCGTGGCGAAGGACGCCCGCGGCAATGCCCGGGCCGGCGCCGAGGGCGCGGGTAGCTACGCAACCTCGGTGCGCAAGGTGTTCGCTGCCGGCGACATGCGGCGCGGCCAGTCGCTGGTGGTCTGGGCGATACGCGAGGGCCGGCAGTGCGCACGCGCGGTGGACGAGTTCCTGATGGGACGATCCGAGCTTCCGCGATAACACGAGCCGGGGTGCGGGCCCCTTTCTGCGCACTCCTCCGCGGGTCACGATGCCCCCAAAGAACGACACCCTGATCCGCGCGCTGCTGCGGCAGCCGACGCCCTACACGCCGGTCTGGCTCATGCGCCAGGCCGGGCGCTACCTCCCGGAATACAACGCCACCCGCGCCCGCGCCGGCAGCTTTCTGGCGCTCGCCAAGAGCCCCGATCTCGCCACGGAAGTGACGTTGCAGCCGCTCGAGCGTTTTCCGCTCGACGCCGCGATCGTGTTTTCCGACATCCTGACGATACCGGACGCGATGGGCCTGGGGCTGACCTTTGCCGAAGGCGAGGGACCGCGCCTGGCGCGCCCGCTCCGCGAGGAGCGGGAGATCCGCAAGCTGGCGGCCCCCGACCCGCACGAGCACCTCGGTTACGTGCTCGACACCGTGCGCCAGGCGCGCGCGGCGCTCAATGACCGCGTGCCGCTCATCGGGTTCTGCGGCAGCCCCTACACGCTCGCGTGCTACATGGTGGAAGGGGGCGGCAGCAGCGATTTCCGCACGGTGAAGACGATGCTCTACGCCCGTCCCGAGCTGCTGCATCACATCCTGCAGGTGAACTGCCGCGCGGCGACCGCGTATCTCAATGCCCAGATCGAGGCCGGGGCCCAGGTCGTGATGATCTTCGACACGTGGGGCGGGATGCTGGGCGCGCGGGAGTACCGCGAATTCTCCCTTTCCTACATGCAGCGCATCGTGGAGGGGCTGCGACGCGAGCATGACGGAGCACGGATTCCCACCATCCTCTTCACCAAGGGCGGCGGGGGATGGCTCGATGCCATCGCGGCCAGCGGCTGCGACGCCGTCGGTGTCGATTGGACGGTGGATCTGGGCGCGGCGCGCAACCACGTGGGCCAGCGCGTTTGCCTCCAGGGCAATCTCGACCCGGCCGTGCTGCTTGCGGGAGCGCCGGCGGTCCGCGCGGGTGCCGCGGCCGTGCTCGCTGCCTACGGCAAAGGCGGCGGCCATGTATTCAATCTCGGCCATGGCGTCACGCCTTTCACCCCTCCCGAAGCGGTCGCCACGCTGGTGGAGGCGGTCCACCAGCTGAGTCCCGCGTATCACTGAAAACCCGCGCCAATGCTGGCTTTGCGGGGGGCGAGCGCCGAGTTATGCACATCAGGAGGCGTTCTTGTGGAAGCGCCATGCCCGCCGGCATCGGGCGCGAGGTTTAAGGGTATCTTATTGTTTTATATAGATTTAACTCTGTCGCCACGCGCGATAGAGCCCCTGCGCGACCGGTTTCGCCCCAGGGGCAGGCTACGGGGCGGGAGGCTCTATCAACACGGTTATCCACAACGCGGTGTTGCCAAGTGATGCAGGTTCTCCCGGCATGAGCATCATCCGCGTCGCGCTCGACGTCCCCGTCACCAGGTTGTTCGATTACCGCGCACCCGAAGCGACCGCGGCCGACGTCGGCCACCGCGTGCTGGTGCCGTTCAAGAAGACAAGCGCTGTCGGCGTCATCGTCGAGCTCGCCCGCTCCACGGCGGTCCCGGCGGAGCGCATGAAAGAGGCCGCGTGCATATTGCGCGACCTGCCGCCGCTCGCGCCTGAGGACCTGCGGCTCCTGCGCTTTGCCTCCGAGTACTATCATCACCCCCTGGGCGCGGTCGTGCTGGGCGCGCTGCCGACGCGGATGCGCCGCCTGCCGAGCCCGACGCGAGCGGCCGGCGGCCGCCGCTCCCCTCTGCCTGCGGCCTCGACTGCAGCGGCGGCCATCGCGCCGCGCCTGACCGATGAGCAGGCGCAGGCCGTATCCGCGATCTGCTCGCGCATCGGCGGTTTTCACCCCTTTCTCCTCCTCGGGGTCACCAGCAGCGGCAAGACCGAGGTTTACCTGCATGCCATTGCGGCTGCGCTCGCGGCCGGCAGGCAGGCGCTGGTGCTGGTGCCCGAGATTGCGCTCACACCCCAGCTGGAAGCACTGATCCAGGACCGCTTTCCGGAGACCCGCGCGGTCAGCCTGCACAGCGGTCTCGCCGAAGTGGAGCGGTTGGAGCATTGGCGGGCGGCATCCTCCGGTCAGGCCCGCATCGTGCTCGGCACCCGGCTCGCGGTATTCGCGCCGTTGCCGGAGCTCGGGCTCATCGTCGTCGACGAGGAGCAGGACGGCTCCTTCAAGCAGCAGGAAGGATTGCGCTACTCGGCGCGGGATCTCGCCGTGGTGCGGGCCCGGCAGCGCGGGGTGCCCGTCGTGCTCGGCTCGGCGACACCCGCCCTCGAGACCTACCACAACGCAGTCAATGGCCGGTACACCCTGCTCGCGCTGACGCGCCGCATCGGGGCTCCGCCGCCGCGCATCGCCTGCATCGACACGCGGGAAGACAAGCCTCACGACGGACTGTCGGAGCGCCTGGTGGCCGCGCTGCGCGAATGCGTGGCGCGCGGCGAGCAGTCGCTGGTGTTCATAAACCGCCGCGGCTACGCCCCGGTGCTGATGTGCCGGTCCTGCGGCTGGATCTCGGGCTGCCAGCGATGCTCCGCGAGGCTCGTCCTGCACCTGCCGGAGCGGCGCGTGTGCTGCCACCATTGCGGCCACGTCGCGCCGCCCCCCGCCCAGTGCCCCGACTGCGGCAACCCGGATCTCGCGCCGGTCGGCCAGGGCACCCAGCGCGTCGAGGAAGCGCTGGCGCGGCTCATCCCGCAGGCGCGCATCCTGCGCATCGACCGCGACACGACCCGGCGACGCCGTGCCTGGCACGGCATGCGCCAGCGTATCCAGGAGCGCGATGTCGACATCCTGGTCGGCACCCAGATCCTCGCCAAGGGCCACGATTTCCCGCACCTCAACCTCGTGGGCGTTCTCAATTCGGACAGCACGCTCTACAGCAGCGACTTTCGCGCCGCCGAGCGGCTGTTCGCGCAGCTCACCCAGGTCGCGGGACGCGCGGGACGCGGGGGCACCCGGGGCGAGGTGTTGATTCAAACCGAGTTCCCCGACCATCCGCTCTACGCCGCCCTGCGCGACCAGGACTACCGCGCCTTTGCCGACGCAGCGCTCGCCGAGCGCCGGCAAGCCGGCTTCCCGCCGTTCGTCCACCAGGCGTTGCTGCGCGCGGAGGCGCCGCGCCTTGCGACCGCGCTTCAATTCCTGCGCGCGGCAGCGCGCATCGGCCGAAGGCTGGAAGGGTCCGTCACCGCATACGATCCGGTGCCCGCGGCTCTCGCCCGGCGCGCCGGCCGCGAGCGCGCGCAGCTGCTGGTGCAGTCCGCCTCGCGCGGCCGCCTGCGCGAATTTCTCGGCGCCTGGCGCGACGCGCTGGAAGGGTTGCGCTCCACCCGGGCGCGCTGGTCGATCGACGTCGACCCGCTGGAATTCTGACCTCGCTTATAATCCGGCTTTTTTCTCCGGGTTCCCGATGCCGACCCCCGACGTTGCCGATCCGCGCGCGCATCTCTACGCGCTGCTCGGGGAGGCGATTCGAGCGGTCGGTCCCGCGCTGCACGCGCCCCCCATCGTGCTGGAGAAGCCGAAGCAGGCGGAGCACGGCGATTACGCGTGCAACGTCGCGCTGCAGCTCGCCCGCTCGCTCAAGCGCGCCCCGCGCGAGATCGCAGGCGAGCTGGTGGCCGCACTGCCGGCCTCACCCTGCCTCGAGAAGGCCGAGGTGGCGGGGGCGGGCTTCATCAATTTCTTCCTGAAGCGCTCCTACAAGCAGCAGATCGTCCATCGCATCCTGGAAGCGGGCGGCCGCTACGGAACGGGGGCGCGCGGCCAGGGGAAGAAGGTCCAGGTCGAATTCGTATCGGCCAATCCCACCGGTCCGCTGCACGTGGGCCATGGGCGCGGCGCGGCCTACGGCGCGAGCCTTGCCAGCGTGCTCGCGGCCTCCGGCTTCGACGTGACCCGCGAGTTCTACGTCAACGACTTCGGGCGGCAGATGGACATCCTGACGCTGTCGACGTGGCTGCGCTATCTCGAGCTGTGGGGGGAGGCCGTGCCCTTTCCCGCCAATGCCTATCAAGGGGAGTACGTGCGCGCGATGGCGCAGGCGATCCGTTCCGAGCACGGCTCCCGGTTTCGCAACGGCGCTGCGAGCCTCGCGCCGGCGCTCGCCGAGCCCGACGAGGAGCTGCGCCTCGATGCCATGATCGAGCTCGCCAAGGGCGCGCTCGGCCGGGACTACGACACCGTCCACCAGTTCGCGCTGGAGGTCCAGCTCGCCGATTGCCGCAGCGACCTCGAGGCGTTCGGGGTGACGTTCGACCGGTGGTACTCCGAGCGCTCGCTCTACGACACCGGGCGCGTCGAGCGCGCGCTGAAGAGCCTCGAGGAACGCGGCCACATCTACGTCCAGGACGGCGCGAAATGGTTCCGCTCAAGCGCCTACGGGGACGAGAAGGACCGCGTGGTGCGGCGCGAGAACGGCCAGTACACCTATTTCGCCTCCGACATCGCCTACCACCTCGACAAGTTCGAGCGCGGCTTCGACCTCGCGATCGACGTCTGGGGCGCGGACCACCACGGCTACATGGCGCGCGTGAAGGGCGCGCTCGCCGCGCTCGGCCTCGACCCGCAGCGGCTCACCATCGCGCTGGTGCAGTTCGCCGTGCTCTACCGCGGGGGCGAGCGCGTCTCCATGTCGACGCGCGCCGGGGAGTTCGTCACGCTGCGCGAGCTGCGGCGCGAGGTCGGCAACGACGCGGCGCGCTTCTTCTACGTGATGAGGAAGGGCGACCAGCACCTCGATTTCGATCTCGACCTCGCCAAGTCGCAGAGCACCGAGAACCCCGTCTACTACGTCCAGTACGCGCACGCCCGGGTGTGCAGCGTGCTCGAGCAATGGGGGGGCGACCCCGCACAGCTCGCCCGCGCGGACGTCGGCGCGCTCCTCTCCGAGCACGAGACCGCGCTGCTCGCGCGGCTGCTGGAGTTTCCCGACGCGGTGGAGAGCGCGGCGCGCGAGCTCGCCCCGCACCTTATCGCGTTCTACCTGCGGGAGCTCGCCGCGGAATTCCACAGCTACTACAACGCCACGCGCCTGCTGGTGGACGAGGAGGCCGTCAAGCGCGCGCGGCTTGCGCTCGCGGCCGCGGTGCGGCAGGTGCTGCGCAACGGGCTCGCGCTGCTGGGTGTGTCGGCTCCCGATAGAATGTAAGATAGCCGCATGTCCAAGGACTACCACCGTCCCGAGCCTGCGGCGCGCGGCGGCAGCCCGCTTCTCGTCGGAATCCTGATCGGACTCGTGCTCGGGCTCGGCATCGCGCTCGCCGTCGCGTGGTACATAAACAAGATGCCGAATCCGTTCGCGACGCGCACGCCGCCCCCCAAGCTCGAGCCGGTGAAGCCCGCGCCGCCGCTGACCGGAAAAGCGGGGGAGAAGCCCGCCCGCGCGACCGAGGAGAAGCCGCGCTTCGATTTCTACAAGATCCTGCCGGCCACCGAGGAGCCGCCCGTCGCCCCGCAGGCGAAAGTCGCGAGGAAGCCGTCAACCGCGGCCCCGGGAGAGGCGTTCTTCCTGCAGGCCGGCGCGTTCCAGAACGCCCGCGATGCGGACACGCTCAGGGCGCGGCTCGCGCTGCTCGGCATCGAGGCCCGGGTGCAGACCGCGACCCTGCCGGACAAGGGCGTGTGGCACCGGGTGCGCGCGGGCCCGTATACCAGCGTGGAGGAACTCGACCGCGCGCGCGACACTCTGAAGCAGAACGGCGTCGAAACCACCCTCATCAAGGTGCGCGACTAGCCGATTGCGCAATCGCACGGAGACCGGATGAAGCACATTGGAACGTACGGGCGGCTCGCGGCCTGGCTCTTCGCCCTCGCCTTCGCGGGCGGCGCATCGGCGCAGCTTACGCCCGGCAAGGACTACCAGCTGATCAACCCGGCGCAGCCCACCACGAGCGGCCCGAAGGTCGAGGTCATCGAGTTCTTCAACTACGCCTGCCCGGCCTGCAACAGCCTGGTGCCCCACCTCAGGACCTGGCTCAAGAAGAAGCCAGCGGACGTCGAGTTCCGGCGTGCGCCCGTGGTGTTCCAGGACGCGTGGCTGCCGCTCACCACGGCCTATCACGCGTTCGACGCGATGGGCCTGGTGGACAAGCTGCATTACGAGCTCTTCCGCGCAATCCATGAGCGGCGCACCCTCGAGGTCAAGGGGCTGCTGCGCGACCAGGCGCCGCTCTTCGACTGGGTGGCGAAGCAGGGCGTGGACCGGAAGCAATTCGTCGACGTCTACAATTCCTTCGGGGTGCGCAGCCGGACCAACCGGTCGATCGAGATCTCGGGAAACTACCACGTCAGCTCCACGCCCACGGTGGTGGTGAACGGAAAATACCTGCTGACGCCTGCCATGGCCGGCAGCTATGAACGTTTCTTCCAGGTGGTCGATCAGACCATCGCCCTGGCGCGCAAGGAGCGCGCCGCCGCGAAATAGACGGCCCGCCCGTGCGCGCCGCAGCCGCTGCGCTGCTCGCCCTCGCCTGCCTGGCGGCTCCTGCGCCCGCGCAGGACGTCCGCGCCCGCCAGAACCTCGAATACCGCCTGATCGCCCCGCAGCCGGTCGAGACCGGTGAGGCAATCGAGGTCATCGAATTCTTCTGGTACGGCTGCCCCTATTGCAACGCGCTGCAGCCGGCGCTGGAGGGCTGGTTGAAGCGCAAGCCCGGCGACGTGCAGCTTCGCCGCGTGCCGGCGATACTCCGGGACTCGTGGGCGCCCCACGCGCGCATTTTCTACGCGCTCGAGCGGCTGAACGAGCTCGAGCGGCTGCATCTCAAGGTGTATGACGGCTATCACCTCGAGAAGCTGCACATGAGCAAGCCCGACGTGGTCGTGGAGTGGGCGGTCAAGAATGGCGTCGACCGCCAGCGCTGGCTCGAGGCGTTTGACTCCCCTGAAGTCACCGCCAAGGTCGAGCACGCCCGCAGCCTCACCCGGGCCTACACCGTGGAAGTCACGCCGACGCTCGTGGTGGACGGCCGCTACCTCACTTCGGGGAGCTACGTGCCCTGCTGCGACGTGCGCGACATCGTCCCGATCCTCGAGGACGTGATCCGCATCGCGCGCCGGGATCGCCCCGGCCGCTGAGGCGGCCTTGCCCGTCACTCCACCGTCACGCTTTTCGCGAGGTTGCGGGGCTTATCGACATCCGTGCCGCGCAGCACGGCCACGTGGTAGGCGAGGAGCTGCAGCGGGAGGACGTGCAAAATTGGAGAGAGCGGGCCGGCGTGCTCCGTCAACTGGATGACGTGGACACCCGCGCTCGCGGCGACCCGCGCGTCGGCATCGGCGAAGACGTAGAGCTCGCCCCCGCGCGCGCGCACTTCCTGCAGGTTCGACTTCAGCTTCTCGATCAGCTGGTCGTTGGGCGCCACCGTCACCACCGGCATGCCCGCATCCACCAGCGCGAGCGGCCCGTGCTTCAGCTCGCCGGCGGCGTAGGCTTCGGCGTGGATGTAGGAGATCTCCTTCAGCTTCAGCGCGCCTTCCATGGCGATCGGAAAGTGCGCGCCGCGCCCGAGAAAGAGCGCGTGTTGCTTGCCCCGGAAGCGGCCCGCCCAGTCGCGCACCTGCGGCTCCACAGCGAGTACCTTCTCCATCGCGCGCGGCAGGTGGCGCAGCTGCGTGATCAGCTCCTTTTCCCGCTCGGGGCCGAGCCCGCGCTTGAGCTTGGCGAGCACCAGCGTCAGCACGAATAGCGCCGCGAGCTGGGTCGTGAAGGCCTTGGTCGAGGCCACCCCGATCTCGGGGCCGGCGCGGGTGAGAAAGCGCAGGCGCGAGGCCCGCATCAGGGAGGACTCGGGTGAATTGCACACCGTCAGCGTGTCGGTGAGGCCGTGCGCCTGGGCGTGCTTCAGCGCCGCAATCGTGTCCGCGGTCTCCCCCGACTGGGAGATCGTCACGACCAGCGTTCCCGGCTGCATCACCGGATCGCGGTAGCGGAATTCGCTTGCGATCTCGACCGCTGCGGGAACGCCCGCGATCGACTCCAGCCAGTAGCGCGCCACGAGGCCCGCGTGGTAGCTCGTGCCGCAGGCGAGCAGCAGCACCTGGCGCGTGCGGGCGAGAACGGCCTCCGCCTCCGCACCAAAGAGATTGGCCTGCAGCGACTGCGCGTTCGCGACCATCTCGAGCGTGTTCGCGACCGCCCCGGGCTGCTCGAAGATCTCCTTCTGCATGTAGTGCGAATAGCGGCCTTTCTCCACCGCGTCGGCGGCAAGCTCGCTCCGCGTCGTCGGGCGCTCGACGGGATGGCCACCGCCATCGCGTATGCGGACGCCCTCGGGCCGCACCTCGACCACGTCGCCCTCCTCGAGGTAGATCACGTCACGCGTGCGAGCCAGCAGCGCCGCCGCGTCGGAGGCGAGGAAATTCTCGCCCTGGCCGAGCCCGACGAGGAGCGGCGAGCCCTTGCGCGCGCCCACGACAACCGAGGGCTCCCGGCTCGACACGAAACCCACGGCGTACGCTCCCTCCCACTCCCGGCTCGCGGCCTGGACCGCGTCGAACAGCGGCTGGCCTCCGGCAACGAGGGAGTGCACGTGGTGCACCATCACCTCCGTGTCGGTCTCCGAGCTGAACACGTAGCCGAGCGCCTTCATCCGCGCGCGGATCGGCTCGTGGTTCTCGACGATGCCGTTGTGGACGATGCCGATCTCGAGGCCCTCGCGCGCCGAGAAATGCGGGTGTGCGTTGGCCTCGGTCGGCGCGCCGTGGGTCGCCCACCGGGTGTGGGAGAGCCCCGTGCTGGCCTTGACCGCGCGCTCCCGGGCGAGCGCCTCGAGGTGCGCCACGCGCCCGGTCGAGCGCAGCCGCTCAAGATGCCCGTTCTGAACGTATGCGACGCCGGCGGAGTCGTAGCCCCGATACTCGAGCCGGCGGATGCCCTCGATGAGGAGATCGACGACGTTGTGCGTCGAGGCCGCGCCGACAATGCCGCACATTTCAGTCCAGCGACGGGTGGTCAGTCCTCACCCTTCGCCGCCTTCTTGGGCCGTTTCCAGCCCGGAACGGTGATCTGCTTTGCGCGCGCGACGGTGAGCTCGCCCGCCGGCGCTTCCTTGGTGATGGTGCTGCCGGCGCCGATGGTTGCGCCCCGGCGCACGACGACCGGAGCGACCAGCATGGTGTCGGAGCCGATGAAGACGTCGTCCTCGATCACGGTGCGGTGCTTGGCGCCGCCGTCGTAGTTGCAGGTGATGGTGCCCGCGCCGACGTTGACGTCGCGCCCGACGCTGGCGTCTCCGAGGTAGGCGAGGTGATTCGCTTTCGAGCCGGCGCCGATCTCCGAGGCCTTCACCTCGACAAAATTGCCGATGTGCACCTGCTCCGCCAGCCGCGTGCCCGGCCGGAACCGGGCATAGGGCCCGATGCGGCATTGGGCGCCGACCTTCGCCCCCTCCATGCACGTGAATGCCTCGATACGCGTGTCCGCACCGATGGAAGAGTCCTTCAGCACGCAGTTTGCGCCGATCTCGACGCGGTCGCCGAGCCGCACCTCGCCCTCGAAGACGCAGTTGACGTCGATGCGCACGTCGGCGCCGCAGACGAGGCTGCCGCGCACATCGATGCGCGCCGGATCCGCGAGTGTGACCCCCGCGTCCATCAGGGTTGCCGCCTGCTGCCGCTGATAGACGCGCTCGAGCTCCGCGAGCTGCTGCTTGCTGTTGACGCCCAGGACTTCCCATGCGGCGCGCGCCCTGACCGTCGCGACGCTTACCCGGTCTGCAAGCGCCAGCGGTACCACGTCGGTGAGGTAGTACTCGCGCTGCGCGTTGCGGTCGGTCAGCTTCGACAACCAGCCTTCGAGCCGCGCGGCGGGCAGCGCCATGATCCCGGTGTTGACCTCGCGGATGCCGCGCTGCGGCGCGCTGGCGTCCTTCTCCTCGACGATGGAGGTGATCGAGCCCCGACGATTGCGGACGATGCGGCCGTAGCCGGTCGGGTCCTCGAGCTCCGCGCTGAGCAGCGTCAGGCGGTCCCCGCCGCCCGCGATCATCGCCGCGAGCGTTTCCTCGCCGACCAGCGGAACGTCACCGTAGAGGACAAGAGTGAGTCCGGTGGTCGCGAGATGCGGCAGCGCCTGCGCCAGCGCGTGCCCGGTGCCGAGCTGGGGCTGCTGCTTGACGAAGGTGAGGC
Source organism: Burkholderiales bacterium (assembly GCA_036555035.1). GTDB lineage: Bacteria > Pseudomonadota > Gammaproteobacteria > Burkholderiales > SG8-41 > SG8-41. The sequence continues at coordinate 49,825 of DATBMB010000116.1, forward strand.
CGTCCGCGCGCAGCGCCTGCGGCACCTGATCGCCGCCGTGGCCGTACACCACGCAGATGCGCGCGGGCTTCAACGTGCGCGCAGTGGCGACGACGTGCTCGATCAGCGGGCGACCGCCGAGCGGCTGCAGCACCTTGGGCAGGCGTGAACGCATGCGCTTGCCCTGGCCGGCGGCAAGAATAACGACGCTCAACCCGGAAGGCATCTAGAAATTATCGCACAAACATCAACTTACGCGCTGTGCCAGATAGCACGCCACGGCTTCGCGCTGCCCCGCGTCGAGCGCCAGGCCGGCCTTGGTGCGGCGCCAGAGCACGTCGTCCGCGGCTGCGGCCCACTCATGCTCAAGCAGGTAATCGATCTCGCGCGCATAAAGGTCCGCGCCGAAATGCTGGCCGAGGTCCGCCGCCGCGGCGGCATCCCCGAGCACATCGTAGGCGAGCGCGCCGTGACGCCGCGCCAGTCCCTCCAGCAATGACCGCGGCAGCCGCGGATAGCGCTCCTGCAGCCGCTGCGTGAAGCGCACGCCATTGCCCTTCGGGATCGTGGCGCCGGGCAAGAGGGCCTGCCCGGACCATGCATGGCCCATGCCGGGGAACCACGGGGCGAGCTTCTCCACGACGTGCTCGGCGAGCCGCCGATACGTGGTGATCTTGCCGCCGAACACCGACAGCACCGGCGTCGCCGCCTGATCGCTGTCGAGCCGCAGCACGTAGTCGCGCGACACCGTCGACGGGCTCACCGAGCCGTCGTCGTAGAGCGGCCGCACGCCGGCGTAGCGCCAGAGAACGTCAGCTGAGCTGACGGCGCGCCGCAGATAGCGGTTCGCCGCGCGGCACAGATACTCGACTTCCGCCGCGCTCGCCTCGGGCCGCGACGGGTCGCCCTCGTGGGGGACGTCCGTCGTGCCGACGAGCGTGCAGCGCTCCTCGAAAGGAATCATGAACACGACGCGCCGGTCCTCGTTCTGCAGGATGAACGCATGGTCGCCCTCGTAGAGCCGGGGCACCACGATATGGCTGCCCCTCACAAGGCGCACGCTGTCGCCCGAGGGCTGGTGCAGGCGCTCGTTCAGCACCGATTTCACCCAGGGGCCCGCAGCGTTGACGATGGCCCGCGCGGTTGTTGCTTCCAGCCCGCCTTGCCGCCCGCGCAGCTGCACGCGCCAAAGGCCGCTCTCGCGCTTTGCCGCGAGGCATTCCGTGCGCGTGAGGATCTTCGCGCCCCGGGCCCGGGCGTCGCGCGCGTTCGCCACCACCAGCCGGGCATCGTCCACGCAGCAGTCGGAGTAGATGAAGCCGTGACGGTATTCGGGCCTGAGGCCCCCGGAATATGGCGCGCGGTCGAGCCGCACGGCGTGCGATCCCGGCAGCCGCGTCCTGCGCCCGAGGTGGTCGTAGAGAAAGAGACCGGTGCGGATCATCCACCGCGGCCGCAGCTGGGGAACGTGCGGCATGACGAAGCGCACCGGGCGCACGAGGTGGGCCGCAATCCGCAGCAGCACCTCGCGTTCGGCGAGCGACTCCGCGACCAGCCGGAACTCGAACTGCTCGAGATAGCGCAGCCCCCCGTGGATCAGCTTGCTGCTGGCGGAGCTGGTGTGCGCGCCGAGGTCGTCTTTCTCCACGAGCAGCACGGAAAGGCCGCGGCCGGCCGCGTCCCGCGCGATGCCGACGCCGTTGATTCCCCCGCCGATGACCAGCAGATCGTAATCAGCCATGAACAAAAAAGGCAGCCGTTCGGCTGCCCTCTATTCTGCACCCCCGCGAGTTGAGCGGCCCAAACCGTCCGGTTCGAACTCGCGGCTATTTTTTTTGCCGCAGCTTGCGGATTGCGGCAAGCTGGGCGGCGAGTGTCGCCACCTCCGCTTCGACCGCGGCGATCTCCTGCCGGTCGCGCGCGCTGCGGCGCGCTTCCTCGGCCTTCTTCAGCGCCTCGTTGGCCTTGGCTTCATCGAGGTCGTGGCCGCGGATCGCGGTGTCGGCGAGCACGGTGATCACCTTGGGCTGCACCTCGAGAATGCCGCCCGCCACGAAGATCAGCTCCTCGGCTCCGCCGCCCGCCGGCTGGATGCGCACGGTTCCCGGCTTGATGCGCGTGATGAGCGGGGTATGCCGCGGGTAGATGCCGAGCTCCCCCGCCTCCCCGGGCAGCACCACGAACTCCGCCTCGCCCGAGTAGATCGACTCCTCGGCAGAGACCACATCGACGTGAATGGTGCTGGCCATCGCTCGCGCTTATTTCTTGGGTGCCGGCGCCGATTGCGCAGGCGCCGCGGGTTCCTGCATGGACTTCGCCTTCTCGAACGCCTCCTCGATCGGCCCGACCATGTAGAACGCCTGCTCGGGGAGTGAATCGCACTCGCCGTTCACGATCATCTTGAAGCCTTTGATCGTATCCTTGAGCGCCACGTACTTGCCGGGCGTGCCGGTGAAGTTCTGCGCCACCGTGAAAGGCTGGGAGAGGAAGCGTTGGATCTTGCGCGCCCGCGCGACCGCGAGCTTGTCCTCCGGTGACAACTCGTCCATGCCGAGGATGGCGATGATGTCGCGCAACTCCTTGTAGCGTTGCAGCGTCGCCTGCACGGCGCGCGTGGTGTTGTAATGCTCCTCGCCGATCGTGTTGGGGTCCACCTGCCGCGACGTGGAGTCGAGGGGGTCCACGGCAGGGTAGATGCCGAGCGAAGCGATGTCGCGGGACAGCACCACGGTGGCGTCGAGGTGGCCGAAGGTCGTCGCGGGGCTCGGGTCGGTCAGGTCATCGGCCGGCACGTAGATCGCCTGCACCGACGTAATCGAGCCGGTCTTGGTCGAGGTGATGCGCTCCTGGAGCCGGCCCATTTCCTCGGCGAGCGTCGGCTGGTAGCCCACCGCCGAGGGCATTCGGCCAAGCAGCGCGGAAACTTCCACGCCGGCCAGCGTGAAGCGGTAGATGTTGTCGATGAAGAGCAGGATGTCGCGCCCCTCGTCGCGGAACGCTTCCGCCATGGTGAGGCCGGTCAGGCCCACGCGCAGCCGGTTGCCCGGCGGCTCGTTCATCTGGCCGAACACCATCGCGACCTTGGATTCTCCGAGATTGTCGAGCTTGATGACCTCCGCTTCCGCCATCTCGTGATAGAAATCGTTGCCTTCGCGCGTCCTCTCGCCCACGCCGGCGAACACCGAAAGGCCGCTGTGCTTGGTGGCGATGTTGTTGATGAGCTCCAGCATGGTCACGGTCTTGCCCACGCCGGCGCCGCCGAAGAGGCCGATCTTGCCGCCCTTGGCGAAGGGGCAGATGAGATCGATCACCTTGATGCCGGTCTCGAGCAGCTCGACTGACGGAGAGAGCTCGTCGAACTTGGGCGCGGCCTGGTGGATCGGACGGCGCGCCTCGGTCTGGATCGGGCCGGCTTCGTCGATCGGGCGTCCCAGCACATCCATGATGCGGCCGAGCGTGCCCTTGCCGACCGGCACCGTGATCGGCGCACCGGTGCCCCTCACCTTCATGCCGCGGCACAAGCCGTCGCTCGACCCCAGCGCGATACAGCGCACGACGCCATCGCCCAGCTGCTGCTCGACCTCGAAGGTGAGGCCCTTCTCCACCAGCGTGCTGCTGCCGGCGTCCTCGAGCACCAGCGCGTCGTAGATGCCCGGCATGTGCTCGCGCGGAAACTCGATGTCGATCACCGCGCCGATGCACTGGACGATGGTGCCATACGCTTCTGCCTGTGCCATAGTCTTTCCTGAAAGATTCGTTCTGATCCTTGGCGTTCTTGGCGTCTTGGCGGTTCAATTCTTCGTTTTCAAACCGCCGCCGCGCCGCCCACGATCTCGGAAATTTCCTTGGTGATCGCCGCCTGGCGGTTCTTGTTGTAGATCAGCGTCAGCTCGTCGATCACGTTGCCGGCGTTGTCGGAGGCCGCTTTCATCGCCACCATGCGCGCCGACTGCTCGGACGCCATGTTCTCCGCGACCGCCTGGTAGATCACCATCTCGATATAGCGGGTGAGCACCTGGTCGAGCACCACTTTCGCCTCCGGCTCGTAGAGATAGTCCCAGGCACCCTCGGGCGCGCCCAGGTGCTCGCCCGCGAGCGGCAGCAGCTGCTCCATCACCGGTTCCTGCTTCATGGTGTTAAAGAAGCGGGTGGAGAAGATCATCAGCTGGTCGAAGCGGTCCGCGATGTAGCCGTCGAGCATCACCTTGATCGCGCCGATCAGCTTCTCCATCTGCGGCCGGTCGCCCAGCTGGACCGCCTGCGACACGATGTGGGCGCCCATGCGCTGCATGAACCCGAGCCCCTTGTTGCCGATGCAGCACACCTCGAACTGCTCGCCCTGGGCTTCCCACTCCTTGATCTTGGCGAGCGCGAGCCGCTGGACGTTGGTGTTGAGCCCGCCGCACAGGCCCTTGTCGGTGGTGATGAGGATGACGCCCACCTTTTTCACCGTGTCGCGCGCGATGAGGAAGGGGTGCCGGTACTCCGGATTGGCGTGGGAAATGTGCGCGGCGACGTTGCGGATCTTCTCCGCGTAGGGACGGGCGGCGCGCATGCGCTCCTGGGCGCGGCGCATCTTGGAGGCCGCGACCATCTCCATCGCCTTGGTGATCTTCCGGGTGTTCTGCACACTCCGGATCTTCATCCGTATTTCTTTTGTTCCCGGCATGGGGGCTCGCGTCGCTCAGTAGCTGCCGCTCTTCTTCCAGTCTTTGATGGATTCGTGCAGTTTCTGCTCGTCGTCCTTGGGCAGGTCCTTGACGTCCTCGATGCGCTTGACGAGGTCGCCATACTTGCCCTTGACGTAGTCGCGCATCGAGCGCTCGGCGGCGAGCGCCTTCTTGACGTCGACGTCGTCGAAATAGCCGTTGTTCACCGCGAACAGCGTCAGTGCCATCTCCCACACCTGCAGCGGCGCATATTGCGGCTGCTTCATCAACTCGGTCACCATGCGACCGCGTTCGAGCTGCTTGCGGGTGGCTTCATCGAGGTCGGAGGCAAACTGGGCGAACGCCGCCAGCTCCCGGTACTGGGCGAGCGCGAGCCGCACCCCGCCCCCGGTATCGCGGCGCTTCATGACCTTGGTCTGCGCGGCGCCGCCTACCCGCGACACCGAGATGCCGGCGTTAATCGCGGGCCGGATGCCGGCGTTGAAGAGGTCGGTTTCGAGGAAGATCTGCCCGTCGGTGATCGAGATCACGTTGGTCGGCACGAACGCGGTGACGTCGCCCGCCTGCGTCTCGATGATGGGCAGCGCGGTGAGCGAGCCGGTCTTGCCCTTGACCTTGCCCTGGGTGAAGCGCTCGACGTAGTCCTCGTTCACGCGCGATCCGCGCTCGAGCAGCCTCGAATGCAGGTAAAACACGTCGCCCGGATAGGCCTCGCGGCCCGGCGGCCGGCGCAGCAGCAGGGAAATCTGGCGATAAGCCCAGGCCTGCTTGGTGAGATCGTCGTAGATGATGAGCGCGTCCTGGCCGCGGTCGCGGAAATACTCGCCCATGGTGCAGCCGGAATAGGGGGCGATATATTGCATCGCCGCGGATTCCGAAGCCGAGGCCGCGAGCACGATGGTATAGGCCATCGCGCCGTGCTCCTCGAGCTTGCGCACCACGTTGGCGATGGTCGAGGCCTTCTGCCCGATCGCGACGTAGACGCAGATCAAGTCCTTGCCCTTCTGGTTGATGATCGTGTCCACCGCCACGGCAGTTTTGCCGGTCTGGCGGTCGCCGATGATCAGCTCGCGCTGTCCGCGGCCGATCGGCACCATCGAGTCGATCGCCTTCAAACCCGTTTGCACCGGCTGCGAGACCGATTTGCGCCAGATCACGCCGGGCGCGACTTTCTCGATGACGTCGGTCGCCTTGGCGGTGACCGGGCCCCGGCCATCGATCGGCTGGCCCAGCGAGTTCACGACCCGGCCCAGGAGCTCCGGGCCCACCGGCACCGACAGGATCTTGCCGGTGCACTTGACGGTATCGCCCTCGGTGATGTGCTCGTATTCGCCGAGAATGACGGAGCCCACGGAGTCGCGCTCGAGGTTGAGCGCCAGGCCGAACGTGTTCTTCGGGAACTCCAGCATTTCGCCCTGCATCACGTCGGAGAGCCCGTGGATGCGGCAGATGCCGTCGGTGACCGACACCACCGTGCCCTGGGTGCGGATGTCCGCGGAGAGCGCGAGGCTCTGGATCCGGGAGCGGATAAGGTCGCTGATCTCGGATGGTTTCAGCTGTTGCATGCGGTTTCCTTGGTTGCCTATCTTGTCAGCGCGACCGCCATCGCCGCGAGCTTGCCGCGCACTGAACCGTCAATGACTTCATCGCCCACCTGCATGCGCGCGCCGCCGATCAGGTCGGCGTCGACACGGACCTGGGGGCTCACCTTGCGCCCGAAGCGGCGCTCCAGTTCCGCCACGAGCGCGGCGAGCTGCTTCGCGTCGAGCGCCTGGGCCGAGGTGATCACCGCCTCCACCACGCCCTCACGCTCGTTCTTCAGCTCCTCGAAGATGGTGCGAATCTCGGGCAGCAACGCGAGGCGGCTGTTCTCGATCAGCACGCGCACGAGGTTCTGGGCCTCGGTCGTGATATCGCCGCAGGCCCCCGCGAACAGGCCGTAGACCTGGTTTGCGGAAAGATTCGGGTTGGCAATGGCCTCCCGCAGCTCGGGATGCGCCGCCACCCGCGCCATCACGGCGAGCGCCTGCGACCATTTGCCGAGCGTGCCGCCGGCGTCCGCCAACGCGAATATTGCCCCGGCGTAGGGACGGGCGATGGTGACGTTCTCAGCCATCAGCGCAATTCCTGCCGCAGCTGCGCCAGCAGATCCGCGTGGGTCTTCGCGTCCACCTCCCGGCGCAGGATCTTTTCCGCGCCTGCGACCGCGAGGGTGGCAACCTGCTCGCGCAGCGCTTCGCGCGCGCGCGAGACCTGCTGCTCGATCTCAGCCTGCGCGGCCGCCTTCTCGCGGTTGCCTTCCTCTTTTGCATGGGCGCGCGCCTCCTCCACCATCTGGGCCGCGCGCTTCTCGGCCTGCGCGATGATCTCGGCGGCGCGGTCGCGTCCCTGCTTGACCGACTCCTCGGCCTGCCGGGTCGAGACCTCAAGCGAGCGTTTGCCCTGCTCCGCGGCCGCCAGCCCGTCGGCGATGGTCTTCTGCCGCGCCTCGATTGCGCGCAGCATGAACGGCCACACCAGCTTGACGGTGAACCAGATGAAGGCGAGGAACACCGCAGCCTGCACGAACAACGTGAAGTTCAGACTCATGACTTCCCTCTCCCGGGCGCGATACGGGCAGCCCCGGCCGCCTAGCGGAACGCCGTCGCCAGCGGGTTGGCGAAGGCGAAGAACATCGCGATGCCCAGCCCTATGATGAAGGAGGCGTCGATCAGGCCCAGCAGCAGGAATACCTTCGCCTGCAGCGAATTGGTGAGCTCCGGCTGGCGCGCGGCGGCCTCGAGGAACCGGCTGCACATGATCCCCACGCCGACGCACGCGCCGAGCGCGCCGAGGCCGACCATGAGACCGATGCCGATGCCGGTGTACGCCTGAACCATCGCCAGCAACTGAAGTTTTTCCATCTTGGTTTCCTTTCCTGAGCGAGAAGACGGTTGATGTTGGAGGTATTAGTGGTGTTCGTGCGCCATCGAGATGTAGACGATGGTCAGCATCATGAAGATGTAGGCCTGCAGCAGGACGATCAGGATGTGGAAGATCGCCCATCCGAGCCCCAGCCAGAAGCTGAAGAAGCTGCCCACGATCCCCGTGGCCGCCCACATCCAGAGCAGCAGGAACAGGATCTCGCCCGCGTACATGTTGCCGAACAGCCGCAGCGAGTGGGACAGCGGCTTGGAGATGTACTCGACCAGGTTGAAGAGCAGGTTGAAGACGACGAGCAGGGGCGAGAGCCAAAGCGGCTTCACGCCGAAGGGCGAGCAGGCGAGCTCGTGCAGGAAGCCGCCCGGCCCCTTGGCCGAGATCGCAAAGAGAATCATCAGCGCCCACACCGTGAGCGAGAGCGCGAACGTGGTGTTGACGTCCGCCGTGGGCACGATGCGGAAGCCCTCCGCCGAGACGAAGTGCGTTCCCATCGCCACCCAGTCGACCGGCAGGAAGTCCATCGCGTTCATCAGCACGACCCAGATGAACACCGTAAGCGCGGCCGGAGCGATGAACTTGTTGCGGTCGCCGTGGTGGAAGATGCTCTTCGCCTGCTCGTCGATGAACTCGAACAGGATCTCCACGAAGGCCTGGCGCTTGCCGGGCACGCCCGCGGTCGCGCCCTTGACCACCCACCAGACGAAGCCGAGGCCGACGATACCGAGCAGGATCGACGTCGCGATCGAATCCACGTGCAGCGTCCAGAAGCCGCCATCACCGATCGGCTTGGAGAAGTACGTCAGGTGATGCTGGATGTAGCTCGAGGGAGTGAGTTCGGTTCCTGCTGCCATTGCCGGATGCTTAGTACTCGCGCACGAAGAACGCCATTGCGAAGATCACCACGGTCACCGCGAACGTGCCGAGGAACACGAGCACGGCAACCTCCCTGTAGGTCGCCAGCACGAGCCAGAGCAGGACCACGATCAGGCCGATCTTGACGGCTTCGGCCCCCAATACTGCAACCATCACCCCTCCGGCGGACTGCGCCCTGCCGAGCGAGGCCACGACCGCAGACGCGAGCCCGGAGAGAACGCTCACCGCGCCGCCCAGCGCCGCAGAGAGTGCGCCATGGCCGCCCGCCAGCGCACCGGCGATGAGCGCCAAGGCGGCAGTGGCCACCACTTGCCACCGGAGAACGGTGCGGATCGGCTTGCCCAGGTCGCGAAGCATGGCGTTCTTGATCTCCGCCCCGTGCAAAGCGCGCGTAGTATAGCTTTCGAGGCTCAAGGGGTCAATTTGCTGCGGTGCGGCAACGCCCCGATTTCGCAGCCTTATTTGCGCCTGAGCCGGTCGAGCAAAGCACCCAGCTGGTCGAGGCTCGCGTACTGGATCACGAGCTTGCCGGTGCCCGGCTTGGCAGCCGATCGTATGGTGACCGTGGTGCCGAGCTCTCCGCTCAGCTCCTCTTCGAGCCGCGCGACGTCGCGATCGACCCGCGCACGCAGGCGCACCGCGGGGCGTGCGGTCATGCCGGCCACCCGCTGCTCGACCTGCCGCACTGAGAGCTGCCGCGCGACCGCCTCGCGCGCGAGCTCGATCTGCTTCAGGGCCGGCAACGCGAGCAGCGCCCGCGCGTGTCCCATGTCGAGCTTGCCTTCGCGCAGGAGCTCCTGCACGGGCGGCGCGAGCTCGAGCAGCCGCAGCGCGTTGGTGATCGCGGCGCGCGAGCGGCCGACGGCCTCCGCGGCCTCGGCATGAGTCATGCCGAATTCGTCGGTCAGGCGCTTGATGCCCGTCGCCTCGTCCAGCGGATTCAGATCCTCGCGCTGGAGATTCTCGATCAGCGCGATGGCGAGCGCCTGCCGGTCCGGCACCTCGCGCACGAGCGCGGGCACCGTTGCGAGCCCGGCCATCCGCGCCGCCCGCCAGCGCCGCTCGCCGGCGACGATCTCGTAGCGGCCCGCGCCGATCGGACGCGCCAGTATCGGCTGCATCACGCCCTGCGCCTTGATCGATTCGGCGAGCTCGGCCAGGCCTTCCTGGCCGATGCGCGCGCGCGGCTGATACCGCCCTGGCTGCAGCGCATCGATCGCCAGCGACGCGAGCATCTCGCCCCCGCCCGCCGCCGGCTCGTCGTCTCCCAGCAACGCGTCCAGCCCGCGTCCCAATCCCTTGATCCTCGCCATGGTGTCGTCCTTCATGCGCCCGCGCGGTTCAGCATCTCGCCCGCCAGCGCGAGATAGGCCTGCGCGCCCTTGGAGCTGCGGTCGAACTTGAGCGCCGGAACGCCGAAGCTCGGGGCTTCCGCGAGCCGCACGTTGCGCGGGATCACGGTGCGGTAGACCTTGTCGCCGAAATGCTCGAGCAGCTGCGCGGACACCTGCTGCGCGAGCGTATTGCGCGGATCGTACATGGTGCGCAGCAGCCCCTCGATCTCGAGGGACGGATTCAGATGCCCGCGCACCTTCTTGATGGTCTGCACGAGATCGCTCAGCCCCTCCAGCGCGTAGTACTCGCACTGCATGGGGATCATCACCGCCTGGGCGGCGGTCAGCCCGTTCACCGTAAGGAGATTCAGCGCCGGCGGGCAATCGATCAGGATGAAATCGTACTCCGCGGCGACTGCGGCAAGCGCTTCGCGCAGACGCGTTTCGCGGTGCTCCAGCTCCACCAGCTCGATCTCGGCGCCGGCGAGCTCGCGGTTGGCCGGGACCAGGTCGAATCCGCCGTTCTCGGAACGCACTCTCACCTCCGCGATGCTCTTAGTGCCCAGCAGGACGTGATAGACCGTGGCGCCCACATGGCGCTTGTCCACGCCGCTCCCCATGGTCGCGTTGCCCTGGGGATCGAGGTCCACCAGCAGCACGCGCCGATTCGCCGCCGCGAGGCTTGCGGCCAGATTGACGCCCGTCGTGGTCTTGCCGACGCCGCCTTTCTGATTGGTGATGGCGAGGACTCGCGTCATGGTCGGCCGCGCCCGATCGACACCAGGTGGCGCTGTGCGCGCAGGCCGGGCACCCGTAACGGGATCACCTCCAGGAGTCGCCAGTCCCGCGGCAGCTGCGCGATCTCCTCGTAGGGGTGCACGCCCTTCATCGCGAGCAGCCGGCCGCCTTGCGCAAGGTGCCGGCCCGCCAGGGAAACGAGCTCGGCGATGTCCGAGAATGCCCGCGAGATCACGACCGCAAAGCCTGCCCGCGGCTTCCAGCTCTCCACCCTTTCGCACACGACCTCGGTATGGGCGAGTTTCAGTTCGGTCACGACCTGTCTCAGGAACGCCGCTTTCTTGTGATTCGAGTCGAGCAAGGTCACCCGCGCATCCGGCAATGCCAGCGCCAGCGGAATGCCCGGCAGCCCCGCCCCGCTCCCGACATCAAGGAGCGTCTCCGCCGCCGCATGCGGCGCTACGGCGAGACAATCGAGCAGATGCTGGCTCACCATGCGGTGAGCTTCCCGCACGGCGGTCAGGTTGTAGACGCGGTTCCATTTCTGCAATAACGCCAGATACGCAAGCAGCCGTTCTTCCGCCCCCGCCGGCAGCGTCAAACCGAGCTCGGACACGCCTTGCGCGAGCTGCTGCGCAAGCGTCATGCCGTCTTGCCAACGGCGCGCTGCTCGGCATCCAATGCTGCACGCGCGTCCAGGCGGGTTGCCCGGTTCGCGCGCTTGAGGTAGACCAGCAGAACCGAGATCGCCGCCGGCGTCACGCCCGAGATGCGCGAGGCCTGGCCGAGCGTCTCGGGACGGTGCCGCGCGAGCTTCTGCCGCGCTTCCACGGACAATCCCCGCAGGGCGCTGTAATCGAAGCCCTCCGGGAGCTTGAGGTTCTCGTAGTGCTCGTAGCGTGAGATTTCCTCGCGCTGGCGCTCGATATAGCCCTGGTACTTCGCCTGGATCTCCACCTGCTCCGCGGCCTGCGCGTCCTCGACACCCGGCCCGGCACCCGGCAGCGCCATCAGCTGCGCATACGTCACTTCCGGACGGCGCAGCAACTCCAGCAGCGGGTAGTCCCGTGCTGGCGACGGATTTGACGCGTCTCCATCCCCTGCGGTCGGCAGGAGCCGCGAGTTGATCCAGGTTTCCTTGAGGCGCGCCTGCTCGCGCTCGATGGCCTCGCGCTTGCACGAGTAGGCCGCCCAGCGCGCGTCATCAACCGCGCCCAGCCGGCGTCCGGCCTCCGTCAACCGCAGGTCCGCGTTGTCCTCGCGCAACGACAACCGATACTCGGCACGGCTCGTGAACATCCGGTAGGGTTCCGACACGCCGCGCGTGACGAGATCATCCACCAGTACGCCCAGGTAGGCTTCATTGCGCCCTGGGCACCACGGCTCGCGCTCCTGGACGTGGCGCGCGGCATTGATTCCGGCGAGCAGGCCCTGAGCTGCCGCTTCCTCGTAACCGGTGGTGCCGTTGATCTGCCCGGCGAAGAACAGCCCGCCGATCGAGCGCGTCTCCAGGGAGCGCTTGAGGGCGCGTGGATCGAAGTAGTCGTACTCGATGGCATAGCCCGGGCGCGTCAGATGCGCCCGCTCGAGTCCGCGGATCGACCGCACCAGCGCTTCCTGTGCGTCGTAGGGCAGGCTCGTCGAGATGCCGTTGGGGTAGTACTCGTTGACCGTCAGGCCCTCGGGCTCGAGGAAGATCTGGTGCGAGGCCTTGTGCGCAAAGCGCATCACCTTGTCCTCGATCGAGGGGCAATAGCGCGGCCCGACGCCTTCGATCACGCCGGTGTAGAGCGGCGAGCGGTCGAGCGCGCCGCGGATGATCTCGTGCGTGCGCGCGTTGGTGTGCGTGATCCAGCACGGCATCTGCCGCGGGTGCTGCTCGCGGCAGCCCAGAAACGAGAACACCGGCACCGGCGTGTCGCCGGGCTGCTCGGTCAGCACCGAAAAATCGATCGTGCGGCCGTCGATGCGCGGCGGCGTTCCGGTCTTGAGACGGCCGACCGGAAGCTTCAGCTCCCGCAGACGCTGTGCGAGCGTCAGCGCAGGCGGATCACCGGCGCGTCCGCCCTGATGCTGCTTCAACCCGACGTGGATGAGTCCGCCGAGAAACGTTCCTGTCGTCAGCACCACCGCGCGCGCGGTGAAACGCAGCCCGATCTGCGTGACGACTCCGACCACGCGCTCGCCTTCCAGCAGCAGATCGTCCACCGCTTGCTGGACGATGCGCAGGCGCGACTGCGTCTCCAGGCGCCTGCGGATTGCGCTTCGATACAGAACGCGGTCAGCCTGCGCACGCGTCGCTCGAACCGCAGGCCCTTTGCGCGAATTGAGGATGCGGAACTGGATGCCAGCGTCGTCGGCAGCCGCAGCCATGGCGCCACCCAGTGCATCTATCTCCTTGACTAAATGGCCTTTTCCAATCCCGCCGATCGAGGGATTGCAGGACATCTGCCCCAGGGTGTCGAAACTGTGAGTCAGAAGCAGGGTTTCGCACCCCATGCGGGCGGCCGCGAGCGCGGCCTCGGTGCCAGCGTGGCCCCCACCGACCACAATAACATCATATTTATCAAGTACTTGCATTATACTTTGAGCCTACGGTGCGACCTGAATGATACCCGAAAACCAGGAATCGCAGTAGGTCGGGGCCGGTTTCACGTGAAACCACCGCTATTGCTGCAGCGCAGCAAAGAGGGATCTGTGCATTGTTTCACGTGAAACAGCCACCCAGCGGTTATTTGCCGATACAGAAGCGCTGGAATATCTCGCCGAGCAAGTCGTCGGGCGTGAATTCCCCGGTGATCGTGCCGAGCGCCTGTTGAGCCAGGCGGAGTTCCTCCGCGAAGATCTCCAACTTGTCCGTTTCGCGGGCAGCCTGCATGAGGTGCTTTTGGGCCGTTTGCAGGGCATGGATGTGCCTCTCGCGAGCCATGAACAATCCCTCTGCCGCCCTGCCCTGCCATCCCGCAACTTTCAGAATCGCACCGCGCAACAGGTCTACCCCTGCGCCCGACTTGGCTGACAGCCATACCGTGCAGCCCCCACCGGTACGCTCCACGCCGGGGGCGCGCGACATTAGATCAATCTTGTTCATGACCGTGAGACGCGGCAGGCCCGCCGGCAGTCCACGAAGGATTTCCCCGTCTGCCGCCGTCTCGCCCCGGGTTGCTTCCACGATAAGCACGACGAGATCCGCCTGCTTTATCGCCGCCCAGGTGCGAGCAATTCCGATCTTCTCCACCGGATCCGCCGATGGCCGCAGCCCTGCGGTATCGATGACATGCACCGGAACGCCCTCGATGCTGACGCTCTGGCGGATCTGGTCGCGGGTCGTGCCCGCAACGTCGGTCACGATGGCGAGCTCCTCGCCCGCAAGGCGATTGAGGAGGCTCGACTTCCCGACATTGGGTTGCCCCGCCAGAACCACCCGCAACCCCTCGCGCAGCAGGCTGCCTTGCTGTGAGGCAGACAGGACTTCCTGCAGCTGGTCCCGCAACCGCGCGAGCTGCTCTGCGCCGGCGGCCTGCTGGATCATCTCGATATCCTCGTCGGGAAAATCGAGCGCCGCCTCGACCCGGGCGCGCAACTCCACCAGCCCCTCGATCAACTCGTCTACCCGCTGCGAAAACGCGCCCTGCAACGAGCGCATCGCGCTACGCGCCGCCTCCGCAGTCGAGGCGTCGATCAGGTCCGCAACGCTTTCGGCCTGCGCAAGGTCGAGCTTGTCGTTGAGGAAGGCCCGGCGCGTGAACTCGCCCGGCAGCGCCGGCCGCGCCCCGAGCTCGATGCAGCGCTTGAGCAGCAGCTGCAGCACCACCGGCCCGCCGTGCGCGTGCAACTCCAGCACGTCCTCGCCGGTGTACGAGCGTGGCGCCGGGAAATACACTGCGATGCCCTGGTCGATGGGCGCGCCTTGGTCGTCGACGAATTCAGCCAGGGTTGCGCGCCGTGCTGAGAGCGGCTTTGCCACGATGCCGGCCATGAGCGCGGCGAGACGCGGACCGGATATCCGCACCACGCCGATCCCGCCGCGTCCCGGTGCGGTCGAGATGGCGGCAATGATGTCGCTCTCGGTCTTCACGCTGCAAGGAACGAACGGGGCGCCGGCTCTGCCGGCCGGCTGATCAAGTCTTGCGCGCCGCGGCCTCGCGTTCGAGCACCCGGGTGATCTGCCACTGTTGCGCAATCGAGAGCACGTTGTTGACCAGCCAGTAGAGCACGAGGCCCGCCGGGAAGAAGAAGAAGAAGACGCTGAACACGATCGGCATGACCTTCATCACCTTGGCCTGCACGGGATCCGGCGGCACCGGGTTGAGCATCGTCTGTATCCACATGGTTGCAGCCATCAGGATCGGGAGAAGACCAACGGGCATCCCGAACCATACGCCGAAAAGCGTATCCGGCGCGGCCAGGTCATTTATCCACAGCATGAAGGGCGCGTGCCGCAGCTCCACGCTGGCCAGCAGGACCCAATAAAGCGCAATAAAAACAGGTATTTGCACGACGATAGGCATGCAGCCGCCGAGGGGATTGATCTTCTCGGTCTTGTAGAGCTCCATCATCGCCTGCTGCAGCCGTTGGCGATCCTGGCCATATTGATCCTTGAGCTTTTGCAGCTTGGGGGCGAGAACCCGCATCTTCGCCATCGAACGGTAGCTTGCCGCGGACAGCGGATAGAACAGCAGCTTGATGATCACGGTCAGCAGGATGATCGCGACGCCCCAGTTGCCGACCCACTGATTGAGCCACGCGAGCACCCAGAACAGCGGCACTGCGATGACCGTGAGCCAGCCGTAGTCGATGGTGAGGTCCAGGCCCGGCGCAATCTTCGCGAGCTTTTCCTGCTCCTCCGGCCCGGCGTAGAGCCCCACCGTCACGCTGCCGTTCGCGCCTGGGGCGATCGCGCCGACGGGAACGATCAGCCCGGCCCCGAAGAGCCCGTCCTCCAGTCGCCGCGTGAAGAATTCGCGCGGCACGCTGCCCTTGGGGAGCCAGGCACTGAAGAAGTAATGCTGCAGCATGGCGATCCAGCCGTCCTCGCTGTTCTTGGTGTGCTGCGCCTTGCCTTTCTCGATGTCGGAGAATGCGATCTTCTGAAACTTGTCCTTGTCGGTGTAGAGCGCGATGCCCGTGTAGGTCGGCAGCATCGCCGAATCGCCGGGCAGTGGCTTGTCGTCCCGCACCAGCTGGAAATAGGCGTACGGCTGCAGGGCAGCCGCGCCGGTATTCGCGATCTCGAAGCTGACGTCGATGAGGTAGCTTCCCCGCCGGAAGCGAAAGATCTTGGTGACCTGCGCGCCCGGCACCTCCGCGGAGAGCCGCACTTCGAGCTCGTCCTGTCCCTCGGCGAGCTTGAAGCTGTCACCCGATACCTTGTAGAGCGTGCGATGGTTGGGCAGGGCGTTGCCGATCAGGCCGGCCTGCGCGATGTAGGTGCGCTCGGGACCGACCTCGAACAGGACGAAGTCCTTGCCGCGCTCGACGGTGTCGCGGTGCTTCCTGAACTGCAGCCTGCGCACGTCGCCGCCCTGGCTGCCCAGCTCGGCAACGAGCACGTCCGTTTCAACCCGCACCGTGGTCCCGGCATCGGGAGCGCTCCGGCCGAGCTTCGGAACAGCAGCCTGTCCGGCCGCGAGCTTCTCCCCGGGCACGGGAGGCTGCGCCGACGGCGGCAGGGCCTTCTCCTCCTTCCCGGCTGCCGGCGCGGGCGGGCGCGGCGGCTGCTGTTCGCGCTGCCACGCGTCGAGCAGCATGAACACCGAGAACGAGAAGACGAAAAACAGGATCAGTCGTTGGGAATCCATCACCGTGCGTCCGCGGCGCTCACCCCGGGTGCTGCCGGGCGCCGCCGCCAGCCGAGCAGAATAGCCCGAAAAACCGGGAACGGCACTAGCGGCCGCGCCCCGCCGCGGCAAGCTCCTCCAGCAGCCGGGTAAGCTCCGCGCGCGCCGTCGCCCGCGCTTCGCGCTCCGGGCACCGGCGCAGCTCCACGACGATATCCAGGCCCGCGGGCCGCTCGCCCAGACTGCGAAACACTTCTCTCACCATGCGCTTCATGCGATTGCGATCGACGGCGCGGCGCGCCACGCGCCGGCTGGCAATGATACCGATGCGCGCCTGCGCGAGGCCATTGGACCGGACGTACAACCGGAAATGACGCCGCGCCCGGGCGTTGCCCGCCGCCAGCGTCGCCGCAAACTGCTCGCGACGATGCAGCCGCGCGCTGCGCGGCAACGCGCGGCTCGCCGCGCTCAGGCGCTCAATCGCGCCCGCCCCTTGGCGCGGCGCGCCCGCAGCACACTGCGCCCGCCCCGGGTCCGCATGCGCGCGCGGAAGCCGTGCGTGCGCTTGCGGCGCTTCACCGAAGGCTGATAGGTCCGTTTCATGGGATTCGTCCGGCTGCTGAAAAGCGCGCTATTACAACCTCTAACTCTCCGCCATGTCAACCGCTTCGCCAGCGCGCGCATCTCGTCACGAGACGCGCGCCGCTGTGGATAAGCAGCCCCAAAACAGGATAAAATTGGTCGCTGAAAAAGCGTCCCTTCCTGCGGCCCGGGTTCAAACAACAACGCGACACCGATGAACAGCTTCTGGCGCCTCTGCCTGGCCCGCTTCGAGAAAGAACTGCCGCCCCAGCAATACCGGACGTGGATCAAGCCGCTGCAGCCCCAGGTCGAGGGCCAGCGCCTGACGCTGGTTGCGCCCAACCGCTTCGTCCTGCAGTGGATACGCGACAAGTTCCTCGCGCGCATCGAGCAGCTCGCCCGCGAGCACCTGAAGCACGACGTCGAGGTGGTGCTCGCCCTCGCCGAGAAGGAGCAGCCGGCAGCCCGCGCCGCACCCGCTGCCCAGGGCGCAAGAGAGCATGAGGCGAAGCCGAGCAGCCGCGAGATCTCGCGCCTCAATCCCGGGTTCACGTTCGAGAGCTTCGTAACCGGCAAGGCCAACGAGCTCGCGCGCGCCGCCGCGGCCCAAGTGGCCGAACGGCTGGGCTCCGCCTACAACCCGCTCTTCATCTACGGCGGCGTCGGCCTCGGCAAGACGCACCTCATCCAGGCGATCGGCAACCGCCTGCGCGGGCAGGCCCCCGAGACCAAGATCCGCTATATCCACGCCGAGCAGTACGTCTCCGACGTGGTCCGGGCCTATCAGCACAAGGCGTTCGACGACTTCAAGCGCTACTACCACTCGCTCGATCTTCTCCTCATCGATGACATCCAGTTCTTCAGCGGCAAGAACCGCACGCAGGAGGAGTTCTTCTACGCGTTCAACGCTCTCATCGAGGCGCACAAGCAGGTCGTCATCACCTGCGACACCTATCCGAAGGAGATCTCGGGCATCGAGAACCGCCTGATCTCGCGCTTCGGCTGGGGGCTCACGGTCGCGGTCGAGCCGCCCGAGCTCGAGATGCGCGTCGCCATCCTGCTCAAGAAGGCGGAAGGCGAGGGCATCAAGCTCGACGAGGCGGTGGCGTTTTTCCTCGCCCGGCACATTCAATCGAACGTGCGCGAGCTGGAGGGGGGCCTGAAGCGCATCATCGCCTACGCCCGGTTCTCCGGACGCGATTTCTCCGTGGAGCTCTGCCGGGAGGCGCTGCGCGACCTCCTCGCGATCCAGCACCGGCAGGTTTCCATCGAGAACATCCAGAAGACGGTTGCCGACTATTACAAGATCAAGGTCTCGGAGATGTACTCGAAGAAACGCAGCCGCAACGTCGCGCGGCCGCGCCAGGTCGCGATGGCGCTCGCCAAGGAGCTGACGCAGCTCTCGCTTCCCGACATCGGGGAAGCCTTCGGCGGGCGCGACCATACGACAGTGCTGCACGCCTGCCGCAAGATCGCGCTGCTCAAGTCCACCAGCAACGAGCTGACACGCGACTTCAACTCGCTGCTCAACGTCCTGAGGAGTTGATTGCGACCGTGCTCTTTGTGGATATCCGGACACGCAGCGCGCGGCGGGCCACTTGTCCACAAACCGCACACCCTTGCCACCAGCTTGTCCACAGAGTGGCGCTTACCGTGCCTCCGCGCTCACTCTGGCCCGGGGCGGCTTGTGCACAGCGATCTGCGGGCTCTACTAGTCTTACTATACTAACTTAGTACAAAGCTTATGAAGCTCGTTCAACTCGAACGCGACGCACTATTGAAGCCGCTGCAGGCGGTGACCGGAATCGTGGAGAAGCGGCACACGCTGCCGATCCTCTCGAACGTCCTCATCGAGCGCAAGCAGGGCAGCCTCTCGATGGTGGCGACCGACCTCGAGATCCAGGTGGCAACGCGCACCGAGCTCGGGAAGGGGCAGGGAGAGGATGCCGGGCTGACGGTCTCGGCGCGCAAGCTCCAGGAAATCCTGCGGGCATTGCCGGAGGGAGCCGAAGCGGCGCTCGAGGTGCAGAGCAACCGCCTCCAGGTGCGCTCCGGGAAGAGCCGGTTCAACCTGCAGACGCTGCCGGTGGGCGACTTCCCGGCAATGGCAGATCCGGGCGCGGCGCAGGCGAAGGTCAGCATGCCGCAGAAAGCGCTGCGGGAGCTGCTGTTACTGGTGCAATACGCCATGGCACAGCAGGACATACGCTACTACCTGAACGGGCTGCTGCTGGTGCTGGACGCGGGGCAGGTGAAGGTGGTCGCCACCGACGGCCACCGGCTGAGCTACGCCGCACGGCCCCTGGGACAGAGCCAGGAGAAGCGGGAAGTGATACTCCCGCGCAAGGCGGTGCTCGAGCTCTCCCGGCTGCTCGCGGACAGCGAGGACGCGGTCACGATCGAGATCTTCGGAGCCGTGGTGCGCTTCGGCTTCGGCAGCACCCACGTCACCACCAAGATCATCGACGGCAAGTTTCCAGACTATACCCGCGTGGTCCCGACCAACTACCAGAAGCACTTCTCGATCCAGAGGCAGGTCCTGCTGCAGTCGCTGCAGCGCGCGGCCATCCTGTCCAACGAGAAGTTCCGCGGGGTGCGATGGATGGTGTCGGCCGGGAGCCTGCGCATCTCGTGCACCAACAACGAGCAGGAGGAGGCGCAGGAGGAGCTGGAAATCTCGTATGACGGCGAGCCGCTCGATATCGGCTTCAACATCACCTACATCCTGGACGTGCTGAACAACGTGGACAGCGAGGCGGTCGAGTGCGCGTTCGGGGATGCTAACAGCAGCATGCTGGTCACGGTGCCGGACATCCGCGAGTTCCGCTACGTGGTCATGCCGATGCGCATCTAGGAGCGAAGGATGGCGACACCGGCAGGCGAAC
Organism: Burkholderiales bacterium; assembly: GCA_036555035.1. Classification (GTDB taxonomy): domain Bacteria; phylum Pseudomonadota; class Gammaproteobacteria; order Burkholderiales; family SG8-41; genus SG8-41. The sequence goes on from DATBMB010000116.1 coordinate 69,588, forward strand.
CGCCGCAGACGCGCTCGGGCGACGACTACGATGCGGCCAGCATCAAGGTCCTGAAGGGCCTGGAGGCGGTGCGCAAGCGGCCGGGGATGTATATCGGCGATACCAGCGACGGCACCGGGCTGCACCACATGGTGTTCGAGGTGGTGGACAACTCGGTCGACGAGGCGCTCGCCGGCTACTGCGACGAGATCACCGTCACGATCCACCCGGACAATTCGGTGAGCGTGGTGGACAACGGCCGCGGGATCCCGACCGAGAAGCACCCGGAGGACGAGGAGGGCCGCTCCAGCGCCGAGGTGGCGATGACCGAGCTCCATGCCGGCGGCAAGTTCGACAATAATTCCTACAAGATCGCCGGGGGCCTCCACGGCGTCGGGGTGTCGGTGGTGAACGCGCTCTCCGAATGGCTGCGGCTGGGGATCCGGCGCGACGGCAAGCTGCACCAGATGGAGTTTCGCTTGGGCGAAACCGTGGCCCCGCTGAAGGTCACGGGCAAGACGGAGCGCCGCGGGACCGAGGTGCATTTCCTGCCGGCGAAGGAAATCTTCGGGCGGGTCGAGTTTCACTACGAGATACTCGCGAAGCGCCTGCGCGAGCTTGCCTTCCTCAACAGCGGGTTGCGGATCGTGCTCACCGATCAGCGCACCGGCAAGGAGGAGACCTTCTCCTTTACCGGCGGCGTCCAGGGCTTCGTCGAGTACATCAACCGCAGCAAGAACGTGCTGCACCCGAGCATCTTCTACGCGAGGGCCGAGAAGGACGGCATCGTCGTGGAGGTGGCGATGCAGTGGAACGACTCCTACCAGGAGGCGGTGCTCTGCTTCACCAACAACATCCCGCAGCGCGACGGCGGCACGCACCTGACGGGGCTGCGTAGCGCGATGACGCGCACCCTCAATCAGTACATTGAGAGCAACAAGCTCGCCGAGAAGGCCAAGGTGGAGACGACCGGCGACGACATGAAGGAGGGGCTGACGGCGGTGCTGTCGATCAAGGTGCCGGAGCCGAAGTTCTCGTCCCAGACCAAGGACAAGCTGGTCTCCTCGGAGGTGCGGCCGGTGGTCGACGAGATCGTCGCGCAGAAGCTCGGCGAATTTCTCCTCGAGAAGCCCAATGACGCGCGCATCATCTGCGCCAAGATCGTCGAGGCCGCGCGGGCACGCGACGCCGCACGCAAGGCGCGGGAGCTGACGCGCCGCAAGGGCGTGCTCGACTCCTTCGGGCTGTCGGGCAAGCTCGCCGACTGCCAGGAGCGCGACCCGGCGCAGTCGGAGCTCTACATCGTGGAGGGCGACTCCGCCGGCGGCTCGGCCAAGCAGGGGCGCGACCGCAAGTTCCAGGCGATCCTGCCGCTGAAGGGCAAGATCCTGAACGTCGAGAAGGCGCGGCTCGACAAGCTGCTGTCCTCGCAGGAAGTCACCACGTTGATCAGCGTGCTCGGCACCGGCATCGGCGATGAGTATGCGCCGGAGCGGCTGCGCTATCACCGCGTCATCATCATGACGGACGCGGATGTCGACGGCTCGCACATCCGCACCCTGCTGCTCACCTTCTTCTACCGCCAGATGCCGCAGCTGATCGAGCGCGGGCACATCTACATCGCGCAGCCGCCGCTCTACAAGGTGAAGCACGGCAAGACCGAGCGCTACCTTACGGACGAGCACGAGCTGAAGCAGATGCTGCTGCGGCTCGCGCTGGAGGACGCCGAGCTCCATACCTCGGCCCGGTCCGAGCCGTTGAAGAAGGAGGCGCTGGAGCAGGTCGCGAAGGAATATTTGCTCGCCGAAGCCGTGATCGAGCGCGTGAGCCGGCTGGTCGACGAGGAAGTGCTGCACGCGCTGCTGCGCCAGCCGGTTGCGCTCGACCTCTCCGGCGAGAAGGCGGCGCAGGCGAGTGCCAAGGCCCTTGCCGCCGCGCTGCTGCCGCTCGGGATGAAGGTCGAGCCGAAATACGACGAGAAAACCGAGCGCAACATCCTCGTGGTGAGCCGCACGCAGCACGGGATCGTGAGGCAGTGCGTCATTGACGCCGACTTCGTGCAGAGCGGCGACTACGGGCAGATCAAGCGCACCGCCCAGGTGCTGCAGGGGCTGCTCGGCGAGGGCGCCTACGTCAAGCGCGGGTCCGAGCAGCAGGCAGTGCGCGAGTTCCGCGAGGCGATCGACTGGCTGCTCGGCGAGGTCCAGCGCGGCGTCGGCATCCAGCGCTACAAGGGGCTGGGGGAGATGAACCCGGAGCAGCTGTGGGAAACCACGATGGATCCGAAATCGCGGCGGCTGCTCAAGGCGCAGATCGAGGATGCGATCAGCGCCGGGGAGATCTTCTCGACGCTCATGGGCGACGAGGTCGAGCCGCGCCGCCAGTTCATCGAGACGAACGCGCTCGGCGCGCGCAACCTGGATATCTAGCGGTCAGCGGATCGCTGTCCTAGGTGGTCTTGCGCTTGGCGCGGGCCTTCCCGCGCGGGCGGGCGACCGGCGCAGCGGAGGGTGCGGGCTGGCTGCGAGCGGAAGCCGCTGCCGCTGCGCGCGCGGCCTGCTTGGGCGCGCGCGCCTCGAACTCGAAGCCGACCTTGCCTTCGGCAGTCTTCACCAGGTAGGCCTTGAAGCGTCGCCCCTTCCTCGAGACGAACTGAGTGAGCAGATCGGTGCGGCCGGTCGCGAGCAGCTTCTGCATCTGCGCGCGCTCGACCGGCTGCTGCAGGATCATCTTGCCGGAGCGGAAATCGCAGCTGCGCGCCGGTCCCACTGCCTTCTCGCAAACGTAGACCGCGCCGTACTCGAAGACGCGCGCGCCGCACTTGGGGCAAGCGCCGAGGCTTTCCTGGCCGGTGAAATCGGGGGGATTCCTCAACTCCTCCTCCTCCCGGGCCTGCCCGAAATCGAAGTCGAGCTTGAGATCGTCGGTCAACCGGATGCCCGCGGAGAAGGGCTTGCCGGCGCGACTGCGGAATCCCGTGAGCGGCCCCACGAAGCGGCGCGTGACGAGCTCGGCGATCTCCTCCGGTCCCCACTCCCGGCCCGAGAGCACGACCCACAGCGAGAAATCGCAGCTCTGGCACTGGAACTTGCGGTAATTCTCCTGGATCACGCCGCCGCACCTGGGGCAGGGCGCCTCGACGGTGGCATACGCCTCCTCCGGGATGTCGCCCTTCTTGATGCGCTCGACGAGGTCGCGCGTCACCTGCTCGATGTGCTCCATGAACTCATCGCGCGGAAGCTTGCCGGTTTCCATTAGCTTCAGCTTGTATTCCCAGTCTCCGGTCAGCTCGGGCGAGGTGATCTCGGTGACGCCGAAGTGATGCAGCGCAAGCAACAGCCGGAATGCCTTCCAGGTGGGCTTCAACTCCCGGGCTTCGCGTTGCACATACTTCTCGTGGATCAAGCCCTCGATGACCGCGGCGCGCGTGGCGGGGGTGCCGAGCCCCTTGGCTTCCATTGCTTCGCGCAGCTCGTCATCCTCGACCAGCTTGCCGGCGCCCTCCATGGCGGAGAGCAGCGTCGCTTCCGAATAACGCGGCGGGGGCTTGGTCTGGTTTGCCACGGCGTTCACTTCCAGCGTGGCGACTTTTTCCGCCGCGGCGACGGCCGGCAGGTTCTGGGACTCTTCCTGTGCGGTTCGGCCGTATATCGCGAGCCAGCCCGGGTTCTGCAGGATGCGGCCGTCCGTCTTGAAGGCGTGCTCGCCGACTCGCGTGATGCGCGTGGTCTGCAGGTACTCCGCCGCAGGGTGAAAAACCGCGAGAAAACGCCGCACCACGAGGTCGTAGAGCTTCCGCTCGAGCTCGTTCAGATGCTTGGGCGGCTGCAGGGTGGGGATGATCGCGAAGTGGTCGCTGATCTTCGAGTTGTCGAAAATGCGCCGATTCGGTTTCACCCAGCCGCTCTTCAGGACGTTCTTCGCGAACGGCGCGTAGTCGCGGATACCGGCGAGCATGTCCATGGCCTTCTTGACGGTGGCCAGGTAATCCTCGGGCAAGGCGCGCGCGTCGGTCCGCGGGTAGGTGAGAACCTTGTGCTTTTCGTAGAGCGCCTGGGCAAGAGAGAGCGTGGTTCGCGCTGAAAAGCCGAAGCGCCCGTTGGCATCGCGCTGCAGGCTGGTGAGGTCGAACAGCAGGGGCGAGAGCTGCGTGACGGGCTTGGTGTCGTCCGTGACCGTCCCGGTCTGGCCGCGGCACGCGGCGGCGATCGCCTCGGCGTCGGCGGCGCGCCACAGACGCTCGGCCTTGCGCTCGGTGTCCTCGTCCTTCTTG
>DATBMB010000117.1:0-8833 GCA_036555035.1 Burkholderiales bacterium
CCTGGCGGCGTTGCCCCACAGTATCTGCTGGCGCTGGCGGTCGTTCACCGACTTCATCGCCTTCACGGTCTTCACCGGGTCGTTGTCGGCGATGTCGAAGCAGTAGTCGCTGCCCATCAGGATGCGCTCGGCCCCGACCAGCTCCACCAGGTCGTCGAGGATCGGCTGCGAGTAGCTGATGGTGTCGTAGGTGAAGCGGTCGAGGTAGGCGCTCGGCGCGCGCGGAATGACCTTGCACTCGCCCCGGATCTCGAAGCCGCGGTCGAGGCGCCCCCGCAGTATCGGCAGGGCGCCGCCGGCGTGCGGCAGGCTCACCTCCAGCTTCGGGAATGCGTCCAGCACGCCGCCGAAGATGAGGTGCGCGGCCGCGATCGCCGTCTCGAACGGGTTGCCGAGCAGGTTGATGAGGTAGTACTGCTTCAGCCGCTCGTTGTTGATCATCATCGGGTGCAGGAAGATCGGGAGCTTGAGGTCGGCGATGCGCTCGTAGACCGGGAAGAAGCTGCGGTCGGAGAGCTCGCGATCGCGCACCGCGGTGGCCATGTAGATGCCGCGGATGCCCGGCAGCCGCGCGACGCGATCGAGCTCCTCCAGCGCGAGGCTGGGGTTCTGGAGCGGCAGGCACGCGAAGCCGATGAAGCGCTCGGGATGCTTGCGGTGCGCCTCGCTCACCGCGTCGTTGAAGGCCACGCACAGCCGCAACCCCAGCTCGTCGTCCGCCCAGTACACCATCGGCTGCGTAAGCGACAGGGCGTGCATGCCGACGCCGTTCCGGTCCATGGTGCGGATGCGGTCCTCGAGGTCGTAGAAGTGCGGCGTGATCGGACCGGTGCGCAGCAGCAGCCCGACCTGGATGAACCGGGCGCCCGAGGCATCGGTCACCACCGTGGTGCCGCAGCGCTTGCCGTGATCCGCGATCAGCTTGAGGTACGACTCCGGGAAAAAGTGCGCGTGGGTGTCTATCGTGCGCGCCTGCGCCGCGGCGTCACCTCGCTTCTCGCCCCTGCTTTCCCGTCCCGCGGCCGTCGCCATTACAGCTTGACTCCGGTTGCCTGGACCACCTCCGCCCAGGTCTTGACGTCGCGCTCGAGCGACGCCTGGAGCTCCGCCGGCGTCATCGTCTGCGCCTCCGCGGCATTGGCGGCGAAGATCTCCTTGACCCTCGGGGCCGAGGATGCCCGCGCGAATTCCGCATTCAGGCGCTCGACGATTGCGCGCGGCGTGCCGGCCGGGGCGAGCACCCCGGCGATCACGGCACCCTCCACCCCCTTCAGGCTCTCCGCGATGGTCGGAATGTCCGGCAGGTACGGCGAGCGCCGCGCCGCGGCCACGCCGAGCGCCACCAGCTTGCCCTTCTGCACGTGCTGGATGCTCGGCGGCACCGTGGCCATCACCAGCGCGACCTCGCCGCCCAGCAGCGCGGTCACCGGCAGGGCCCCGCCTTTGTAGGCCACCGGCGTCACCTGGATGCCCGCACGCATCCGGAATTTCTCGGCCGTCATGTGCGTCACGGTGCCGATGCCCGAGTTGGCGAGGGTAATGCCCGGATGCTGCTTCGCCACCGCGATCAGCTCGCGCACCGTCCTCGCGCCGACCGAGGGGTGCGTGATCAGGATGAGCGGGGAGGAATTGACCGCCGCGACGGGGGCGAAATCGCGCAGCGGGTGGTAAGGGAGCTTCGTGTAGAGCGAGGTCGTGATCGTGTGCGTGGAAAGATCCGTGAAGAACAGCGTATGGCCGTCGGGAGCGGACTTGGCGACGAGGTCGGCGCCGATCGTCGTCCCGGCTCCGGGCCGGTTCTCGACGATCACCTGCTGGCCGAGGCTCCTGGAGAGCTCCGCGGCCGTCGCGCGCGAAAACGTGTCGGTCGGCCCGCCCGGTGGAAAGGGCACCACCAGCCGGATCGGCTTCGCCGGAAACGCCTGCGCCAGCGCGCCCGCCGCCACCAGGGTCCCCAGGGTGAGCACGACAATCTTGCAGTGGAGCAGTTTCATGGCCTCTCCTCTCTTTGCTAGCACGACTCAGAAAGATGCCGCCTGAAGAATTCGAGCGTCAGCGCGAGCGCCCGGTCCGCCTCGGGCTTGCTGTAGGTGCGGCCACCATGGCGGGCAAACGCATGATCCGCGCCCGGGTACTTGTGAATGGTCACCCGCGGATTGGGCGCAAGCCGGCGCTCGAGGAGCTCGTTCACCTCCGCCTGCACCCAGCGGTCCTTCATCGCCATGTGCAGCACGAACGGCCGGTGCAGCCGGGGCGCCTCGCGGATGTGGTGCTCGATGTAGGTGCCGTAATAGGCCACCGCGCAATCGATATCGGTGCGGCAGCACATCAGGTAGCAGAGCTTGCCCCCGAGGCAATAGCCGACCGCGCCGACCCGCCCGTTGCACGCCGGCTCGTTCTTCAGGTATAGCCGGGTGTCCTCCATGTCGCGCACGCCGAGGTCGTAGTCGAAGTCGTAATAGAGATCGAAGGCCTTCTGCACGTGCGCGGGGTTCGAGTCCGAAAGCTCGACCCCGGGCTCCTGGCGCCAGAAGAGGTCCGGGACGAGGCAGACGAATCCCGCCTCGGCGAATTCCAAGGCGTGGCGCCGCATCGTGTCGTTCACGCCCCAGATCTCCATGATCGCGATGATCGCCCCGGCCGGCGTGCGGTCCGGAATGGCGAGGTGCGCGCCCATCACGCCATCGCGCAGCGGAACACGGATCTCCCTCGTCTTCATTCCCGACACCCGCCCCTGCCCCGGTCTGCGGACGTTTGCGGTCTAATCCGCCTTCAGGGCCCGGGCGGGCAGCCATACAATAGTTCTGGCGACATGATACTGCGTGCATTCATCCTGCGTGAAATGAAACGGCTTCGTTACCTCTGGCGGGCGGTGAATTACCGGTTCCGGGTGACCCCGAGGGAGATCGAGTTCCTCGGGCGGCAATTGCGCCCCGGCGACATCGCGGTCGACGTCGGCTGCCACAAGGGCGGATTCCTGTTCTGGCTCCGGCGCTACGTAACGGCGTCGGGGACCGTCTACGGCTTCGAGCCTCAGCCGCAGCTGGCTCAATACCTGAAGGAAATCGTGGCGATGCAGCGCTGGGACAACGTGGTGGTGGAGCCCTGCGCCCTGTCCTCCTCAAGCGGCTCGATGGACCTGTTCGTTCCCGCGTCCCGGGGCCATACGTCGGGAAGCGCCTCGTTGTCGGCCTCCGCGCACGACGAGCCGGGCTACCGGATCCGGGTCCCGGTCGTCACCCTCGACGGTTATTTCGGGAGCCGGGGAGCATCCCGGATCGCATGCATCAAGTGCGATTGCGAAGGCCATGAGCTCGAGGTGTTCAAGGGCGCCGCGGGCATCCTGCGGCGAGACCACCCCGTGCTGCTGTTCGAATGCGAGGCTCGCCACTTGCCGGGTTCCTCGCCGCAGGCCGTGTTCGACTACCTCCGGGGTTTCGGCTACCGCGGCTTCTTCTTCGGTCCCGCCGGGCTCATGCCCCTCGCGCAGTTCCAGGCCGAAATCCACCAGCCGGTTCGCCCGGGTAGGTTCTGGAACGCCAAGGACTATTACAACAACTTCGCCTTCCTCCCGGACCGCCCGGTGACGTGATGCACGGATCGTGATCCCCGGGTGCCGTCACGTCGCGTTCAGACGACGCCCTCGGCGCGCAGCCGCGCGATGGCGGCCTCATCCAGGCTAAGCAGGCCGCGCAGCACCTCGTCCGTGTGCTGGCCGAGCGTGGGCGGGGCCGTCTTGTGCTCGAGCGGCGTGCCGGAGAATTTCATCGGGCTCGCGATCAGCGGCACATTGCCGGCGAGCAGGTGCTCGAGCTCGATCCTCATGCCCCGCGCAGCGACCTGCGGCTCCTCGAACACCTGCTTGAGATTGTTGATCGGGCCGTTCGGCACGCCGGCCGCCTCCAGCGCGTCGCACCACTCCTTCGTCGTGCGCCGCGCGAACACTTCCGCCAGCAGCACCGTGATCGCTTCGCGGTTCTCCACCCGCTTCGAGTTGGTCGAGAAGCGCGGATCGCGCGCGAGATGCTGGCAGCCCGCCACTTCGCAGAACTTGTTGAACAGGTTGTCGTTGCCGCAGGCGAGGATGACGTCACCGTCGCGGGTCTTGAACGGCTGGTAGGGCACGATGTTCGGGTGCGCGTTGCCGATGCGCCCGGGCGCAATGCCGGTCGCGAGGTAGTTCATGCCCTGGTTGGCGAGGACCCCGACCTGGGTGTCGAGGAGCGCGAGATCGAGATGCTGGCCGGACCCGCTCCGTTCGCGATTGGCGAGCGCGGCGCAGATCGCCACCGTCGCGTACATCCCGGTCATGATGTCCGCGATCGGGATGCCCACCCGCTGCGGTCCGCCGCCGGGGAGATCGTCGCGCTCCCCGGTGATGCTCATGACCCCGCCCATGCCCTGGATCATGAAGTCGTAGCCCGGGCGCTCGCGGTAGGGCCCGGTCTGGCCGAAGCCGGTCACCGAGCAGTAGATGATCCGCGGATGGAGCTTCCTGAGATCGTCGTAGCCGAGCCCGTAGCGCGCGAGGTCGCCCACCTTGTAATTCTCGATCAGCACATCGGAGCGCCGCGCGAGATTGCGCACGATCTCCTGCCCCCCGGGACTCGAAAGGTTGACGGTGACCGACTTCTTGCCGCGGTTGGCGGAAGCGAAATACGCCGACTCCTTCGTGTCCCGGCCGGCCCGGTCCTTCAGCCAGGGCGGGCCGAAGGCGCGCGAGTCGTCGCCCGTGCCGGGGCGCTCGATCTTGATCACCTCGGCGCCGAGATCGGCCAGGTTCTGCCCGCACCACGGCCCCGCGAGCACGCGCGAGAGGTCCACGACGCGGATGTGGGAAAGCGGTCCGGCCATCGATCGCTCCGGTCTCAGCGGCCCTTGAACCGCGGGCGCGCTTTCTGCGCGAACGCCTGCATCCCGATGCGGTAGTCCTCGGTGGCGAAATAGGCGAAGTTTTCCTCGATCTCGGCCTCCGTCAGCGGCGCGGGTTGCGGCGCGAGGCGCCGCACGAAGCGCTTGTGCCAGCGGTTGACGAGCGGCGCGCCCTCCGCGATGCGGCGCGCGGCGGCATACGCCTCCCGCTCGAGGTCGCCGTCGGGAACGACGCGGGTGACCAGCCCCTTCTGCAGTGCTTCCGCGGCGTCCCACAGGCCGCCCTGGAGGAGCAGTTCCAGCGCGACCGCGCGGCCGGTGAGCGGCAGCAGTGCGGCGAGCTCGTCGTACGCGATGGCGAACCCCAGGCGGTTGATCGGCACGCCGAAACGTCCCGATTCGCCGGCGATGCGCAGGTCGCACATGCATGCGATCTCCAGCCCTCCGCCCGCGCATGGGCCGTGGATCATCGCGACCGTCGGGTGGCGGCATTCGCCTACCGCGTTCAGTGCTCCCTGCACGTACTCCCGATGATAGCGCCGGCCCTGCTTTACGTTGTCGCGTTCGGCTGCGAACTCCGCGAGGTCGGCGCCGGCGGCAAACGCCTCGGCTCCCGCGCCGCGCAGCACCACGCAGCGCAGCGCGTCGTCATGCGACAGCGCCTCCATCGCGCGCTTGAGCGCCCGCCACATCCCGATGGTGATCGCGTTGAGCTTTCCGGGATGGCTCAACGTGACGGTGGCGATCACGCCGTCGCGAACGACACGAATTTCTGGAGCACCGGTCACAGGTCACAGATTCGAAGGGCGGTATTCTACAATGCGCGCGATGGCCGACATCGCTGTGATCAAGCGGGAAGTCACGGTCTGCATGTTCGATCTCTACGGCACGGTCGTCGACATGCAGGGCGGGCTCACGCGGGCAGTGACGCCTTATCTGAGGGCCAAGGGCTGGGCGGGCGATCCCTCCCGGCTCGTGACCTGGTGGCGCCGCGCTCATTTCGAGAACTCGATGATCGACGCCCTGCTGCACCGGGCGCACATCCCTTATCGGGAGATCGGGCGCATCTCGCTCTCCTACACGCTCGAGCGCGCGGGCGTTGCGCACACGCAGGACGAGGTGAAGCAGCTCGTCTCCGAGATCGAGCGCCTGCCGCCCTTCCCGGATGCCGTGGAGGCGCTGGGTCGGCTCAAAGAGCGGTTCCGCCTCGTGATCCTCTCCAACGGTGACCCCGACATGCTGGAGGCGATCCGGCCCCGCCTCGGCGTCGAATTCGAGCGCATCCTCTCGGTTGCCGAGGCGGGGAGCTTCAAGCCGCACGCCGCCACCTACCTGAAGGCTGCGCAGATCATGGGCGCGCGGCCCGGGGAGATCCTGTTCGTCGCCAACCACGCCTTCGACTGCGTGGGCGCCAAGGCGACCGGCATGCACACGGCGTTCGTCGACCGGCGCAAGCGCCCGTTCGGCGACTGGCCCTACCCGCCCGACCTCGTCGTTGGCAACCTCAGGGCGCTCGCCGACGCGCTGGGGTAGGCAGAGGTCTTCGCCTTGCCAACCCACCCCGGGGTCGGTTAAGTTTCGACGGGCAGGACCCGGCGGCCGTGTGGGGCCGCGTTTCCAGGAGGAGGCAACCATGAACAGCAGGCTATTGACCGCTCTCGCGCTGCTCGTCGCCGCAGCGCAGGCGCATGCACAGGATTACCCGGCGCGCGCGATCAACATCACCGTGCCCAACCCACCGGGCGGCATGAACCAGATCCATGCCCAGCCGCTGTCGGCCGTGCTCGAGCGGCTCACGAAGCAGCCCGCTCCGATCGTCAACCGGCCCGGGGGGACCGCGGGCGTGGGCACCGCCTACGTCGCCAACCAGCCGCCCGACGGCTACAACATCCTGGTGACGACCTCGAACCTGCACCTGCTGATCGAGAAGGACAAGATCTACGGCATCAAGTCGCCGTTCACGCTTGACCAGATCGCGCCCCTCGCCCTGATGAGCGCGGATCCCTTGATCATGGTCGTCCATCCCTCGAGGCCCGTGAAAAGCGTGAAGGAGCTGGTCGCGCTCGCCAAGTCGAAGCCCAACGAGATCGTGTTTTCGTCCTCGGGCCCCTACGGCATCACGCACACGCCTACGGCGATGTTCCTCCACGCCGCGAAGGTCACCATGCGCCATCTTCCGACCACCGGCGGTGGCCCCGCGATCACCCAGGCGCTGGGCGGGCATTCGCAGGTAACCGGCGGGGGACCGGCGGCGCTTTACCCGTACACCCAGACCGGCAAGCTGCGCGCGATCGCGAGCTGGGGCGTGAAGCCGCACCCGGCGTTTCCCAAGACGCCGACATTTCAGTCCCTGGGCTACAAGGACGTGGAAGCCTACCTCTGGGTAGGATTGTTCATCCGGGGCGACACCCCCGAGCCCGTCGTCAACCGGGTGCGTGCGCTGATCGCCAAGGTCGCAGCCGATCCCGCCTTCAAGTCCGCGCTCGAGAAAGTCCAAGTGGTCCCGGATTACCGAGACGCGCCCGAGTTCAAGCGCTTCTTCGACGCCGACCACAAGCGCATGGCGGCCGCAATCCAGAGGATCGGCAAGCTCTGATGAAGATCCGGCGCATCGAGCCGATCGCCGTCAGCCTGCCGATGGCGAAGCCGATCAGGATGGCGTTCGAGGAGGTGAAAAGCGCCGAGAACGTGCTCGTGCGGCTCGAGACCGACGACGGCGTGGTGGGCTGGGGCGGGGCCGCCACGGCGCCCACCATGACCGGCGAGACGGTGGCGAGCATGGCCGCCGCGATCCGCCACCTCGCGCCCCGGCTCGAGGGCATGCCGCTCGACGATATCGCGGCCGTCATGTCCCGCGCCGGCAATTATCTCTTCGGCAATCTATCCGCCAAGTCGGTCATCGAGATGGCGCTGCACGACGCGCTGGGACGCGCGCGGGGACGACCGGCCCACGATCTTCTCGGCGGCAAGCGGCGCGGGCGCATCGCGGTCCTGCACATGGTCGGCACCGGCAAGGGAACCTCCGCCGACGTCGCGGATGCGCAGCGCGGCCGCGCCGAGGGTTACGTCGCGTTCAAGATCAAGGTCGGCGTCGCCGGCCCGAGGGAGGATGCGGAACGCACCCGGAAAGTCTGCGAGGCGCTCGCCGGCAACGCCAGCCTCCTCCTGTGCGCCGATGCCAACCAGGGCTTCACGCCGGACCAGGCCGTCGAATACGTGCGCGCCGTCGAGGACACGGCGCTCGCCTACTTCGAGCAGCCGGTCGCGGCCCACGACATCGAGGGCATGGCGCGGGTCGCGCGCGCGAGCCGCATTCCCATCGGCTGCGACGAGGGGCTCCATTCACTCGAGGATCTCAAGCGGCACCACGACGCCGGCGCGGCGGGCGGCTTCAGCCTGAAGACGATCAAATTGGGCGGCCTGCAGCCGGTCATGGATGCGGGGCGGTTGTGCGAGAAGCTCGGCCTGAAGGTCAACCTCGCCTCCAAGATGGCGGAGACCGGCGTCTCGACCGCCGCGCTGCTACACCTCGCCGCGGCGCTGCCCGCCGTGGACTGGGGCGTGGGTCTCTCCAGCCCCTCACTCACTGACGATATCCTCGGGCAGCCGTTCACGATCGCGGACGGCCACGTCCCGGTCCCCGTCGGCCCCGGCCTCGGGGTCGAGGTGGACGAGGCGAAAGTCCGCCGCTATTCCAGGGAAGCGTGACGTCAGGAAAAGGTGTCAGGAACCTTTTTCAGCACCGTTTCGATGCCGGGGGAACAAGGTTCCTGACACCTTTTCCGCAGCTCAGAGCTTGATCTTGGGATCGAGCCAGTCCCGCAGCGAGTCGCCGAAGAGGTTGAACGCGAACACCGCGAGGCTGATCGCGATGCCGGGGAAGACGATCATCCACGGCGCCTGCTGGTAGAAATCCGCAGCCGCCCCGGAGAGCATCAGCCCCCACGACGGGGTCGGCTCC
>DATBMB010000140.1:0-3147 GCA_036555035.1 Burkholderiales bacterium
GCGGCCCCGCGCCGGGAGACAGGCCATGAAGCCGCGCCAGAAGCGCATCGCCATGGTGGCCGGAGGGCTCGCCGCGCTGGCGGTGGCGGCCGCGCTTGTTCTAACCGCCTTCCGGCAGAACCTCGTCTTCTTCTTCACGCCCTCCCAGGTCGCGGCCAACGAGGCCCCCGTGGGCAAGACCTTCCGCATCGGCGGCATGGTGGAGACCGGCAGCGTCAAGCGCCAGGCTGACGGGCTCACCGTCCGTTTCATGGTGACCGACACCGCGAAGAGCATCCCGGTGGTGTACCGCGGCGCGCTGCCTGATCTCTTCCGCGAGGGCAAGGGCGTCGTCGCGCAGGGCCGCGTCGGCGCGGACGGCGTGTTCATGGCGAGCGAAGTGCTGGCGAAGCACGACGAGAACTACATGCCGCCGGAAGCCGCGGAAGCGGTGCAACGCGCGCATGAGACGGCGGCCAAGGCCGCGCAAACTGTGGTGACCAATCCCGGCGGGGCGGGCAAATGATTCCCGAGCTCGGGCAGTTCGCGCTGATCCTCGCACTCTCCCTCGCGCTCGCGCAGTGCGTGCTGCCGATCGCGGGCGCCGCGCGCGGCAACGCCACCTGGATGGCGGTCGCGCGTCCCGCCGCACAGGGGCAGTTCGTGTTCGTCGCGATCGCCTTCGCCTGTCTCGCCTGGTCGTTCGCCGCCAACGATTTCTCGGTGGTGAACGTCGCCACGAACTCCAACTCGCAGCTTCCGCTCCACTACCGGCTGGCCGCGACCTGGGGCTCGCACGAAGGCTCGCTCCTGCTGTGGGTGCTGGTGCTGACGATGTGGAGCGTGGCGGTAACGGTATTCAGCCGCCACCTGCCCGAGGACGTGGTCGCGCGCGTGCTCGGTGTCATGGGGTTTGTCGGCGTCGGGTTTCTCTCGTTCATGCTCTTCACCTCCAACCCCTTTGACCGCCTGCTGCCGCCCGCGCCGGACGGCCGGGATCTGAATCCCCTGCTGCAGGACCCGGGCATGGTGTTCCACCCGCCGCTGCTCTACATGGGATACGTCGGCTTCTCAGTCGCGTTCTCCTTTGCGATCGCTGCGCTGCTTGCGGGCCGGCTCGATGCGACCTGGGCACGCTGGTCGCGCCCGTGGACCACGGTGGCGTGGGTCTTCCTCACGCTCGGCATCGCGCTCGGGAGCTTCTGGGCCTACTACGAGCTCGGCTGGGGCGGCTGGTGGTTCTGGGACCCCGTGGAGAATGCTTCCTTCATGCCGTGGCTCGTCGGTACCGCGCTCGTGCATTCCCTTGCGGTCACCGAGAAGCGCGGCGGCTTTAAGGCGTGGACGGTGCTGCTCGCGATCCTCGCCTTTGCGCTCTCGCTCCTCGGCACCTTCCTCGTGCGCTCTGGCGTGCTCACTTCGGTGCACGCGTTCGCAACCGATCCCAAGCGCGGGGTATTCATCCTCGCGTTTCTTGCCGTGGTGGTCGGTGGCGCGCTCGCGCTCTTCGCGTGGCGCGCGCAGCGCGTCGGCTCGGGCGGCAGCTTCGAGCTGGTGTCGCGCGAATCGCTGCTCCTCACGAACAACGTGCTGCTCCTGGCGGCCGCAGGCTCGGTGATGCTGGGAACGCTCTATCCTCTCGCGCTCGACGCGTTGGGAATGGGCAAGCTTTCAGTCGGCCCGCCCTATTTCGAGACCGTGTTCGTGCCGCTCATGGCGCCGGCGCTCTTTCTGATGGGGGTGGGCCCGCTCGCGCGCTGGAAGAAGGCGGCGCTCCCCGAGCTCGCGGTGCGGCTGCGCTGGGCGCTGGCGGTCGCCGTCGTCACGGCGCTCGTCGTGCCCTTCGCAATGGGCCGGTTCAGCGCGCTCGCGGCATTCGGCATTCTCCTCGCCGCCTGGATCGTTGCAGCGAGCGCCGTGACGCTCGCGGAGCGCGTCAAGGGAGCAGGCGGTGGCGCGGGAGTTTTGAACCGGCTGCGCGGCACCTCGCGCGCCTACTACGGCATGCTGCTCGCGCACGTCGGCATCGCGGTGTTCGTCGTCGGCGTCACGCTGGTCAAGAGCTACGAGGCCGAGAAGGACGTGCGCATGGCCCCGGGCGACACCGTGGAGCTCGGCGGGCATGTGTTCCGGTTCCAGGGCGTGCGCGATGCGCAGGGCCCGAATTACGTCGCGGCGCGGGCAACCCTCACCGTCACGCGGGACGGCCGCGCGGTGACGACGCTGCGCCCGGAGCGCCGCTTCTACCGCGTGCAGGAGTCCCCGATGACCGAGGCCGCGATCGACTACGGCCTCTTCCGCCACCTCTACGTCGCCCTCGCCGAGCCTGTGGGCGCGAACGCGTGGATCGTGCGCGTGCATTACAAGCCGTTCGTCGCGTGGATCTGGGGCGGCTGTCTGCTCATGGCGCTCGGCGGGCTGCTTGCCGCTAGCGACCGCCGCTACCGCATCGGCGCGCGCGAGCCGCGGCCGGCCGCCTACGCCGCGGAGCCCGGCGCGGCGCGCTGAGCACGCCCGCCCGTCATGAACCGCTATCTGCTGCCGCTCGGCGTCTTCGCGGCGCTCGTTATCCTGCTCGGCGTCGGGCTGTCGCTCAACCCGCGCGAAGTGCCCTCGCCCCTCATCGGCAAGCCCGCCCCGCCCTTCGAGCTGCCGCAACTGCACCAGCCGGAGCGGACGTTCTCGCCCGCGGAGATGAAGGGAAGAGTGTGGGTGTTCAACGTCTGGGCGTCGTGGTGCGCGGGCTGCCGCGAGGAGCACCCGCTGCTGGCCGACCTCGCCAGATCGGGCATCGCTCCGCTCTACGGCCTCAATTACAAGGACAAGCGCGACGACGCGATCGCCTGGCTCAAGCGCTACGGCGACCCGTACGCGGCCTCGATCGTCGATGCCGAGGGGCGCATCGGGATCGACTACGGCGTCTACGGCGTGCCGGAAACCTACGTGATCGACAAGCAGGGCGTCATCCGCTACAAGCGCATCGGGCCGGTGACGCCGGCGATCCTCAAGGAGAAGATCGTGCCGCTGATTACGGAACTCAATCGCGGCTGAGCTTCGCGAGGGATGAGGGATGAGGGATGACTTGAATCTGGCGGCTTGGCGGCTTGGCGGTTCGATTCTCGCCTTGCTGTTGTCACTGGCCCAGGCGGCGCATGCGGGAGAAGCGCA
>DATBMB010000088.1:0-15990 GCA_036555035.1 Burkholderiales bacterium
AAATGATTGATCGGGGGCACTAATACTATTTTACTCTGACCGTCACCCGTCCCACCCTCATCTGCCCGCGGGCTCGACCGATAGCGCCACCGCTTCGGTGTAGGTGACGTCGACCTGGTCGCCCTTCTTCACGACCTTGAAGTGGCCAGAGCTGCTGCAGCGCCCACCCGCCGACGATCAATGCCGGACCGGTGCTGCGCGCCGGATTCACTGATGTATTGGTGACCGGGATGCTGATCAGGTGGATCAGCGTGAGCCCGAGCCCGATGGCGATCGGCGCGAAGCCCTTGGGCGCGCGGTCGTCGGTGGCGCCGAGGATGATGATCAGGAACATGAAGGTCATCACGACCTCGGTGACGAAGCCTGCTGCAAGCGAATACTTCCCCGGCGAGTGATCGGCATACCCGTTCGAGGCCAGGCCGCTTGCGGCAAGATCGAAGCCCGCCTTGCCACTGGCGATGAAATAGATGACCGCTGCCGCAATGATGGCACCGGCGACCTGCGCGATCACGTACGGCAGGAGCTCCGAGCTCTTGAACCGGCCGCCGACCACGAGGCCAAGCGACACAGCCGGATTGAGATGGCAGCCGGAGATGTGGCCGATCGCATAGGCCATCGTGAGCACCGTCAGGCCGAACGCGAACGAGACTCCCAGCAAACCGATCCCACGTTTGGAAAGGCAGCCGCAAGCACGGCGCTGCCGCATCCTCCGAGGACGAGCCAGAAGGTGCCGATGAATTCGGCAACTGCGCGGTTTGCAAGAGGCATATGTCTACCTCCTTAGTCGATCTCGGCGGTCCACGACTCCAGCAGCCGGTAAGTCACGGCCAGGACCGCCGGGCCCACGAAGAGGCCGATGACCCCCATGCTGATCAGGCCGCCGATCACGCCCACGAAGATCAGGAGCAGCGGCAGGTCCGCACCGCGCTTGATGAGTATCGGGCGAAGGAAATTGTCCATCGTGCCCACGATGACGGTCCATACCAGGAGCACCGTGCCCCACACCGGATCACCCGACCAGTAGAGCCAGCCCACGGCGGGAGCCAGGACCAGGGTCGGGCCGAGTTGCGCGATGCACAAAATAAAGATGATCGCGGTGAGCACCGCCGCGTACGGGATGCCGGCCACCGCGAGACCGATGCCGGCGAGCGTCGACTGCGCGACGGCGGTGACGACCACGCCCAGCGCCACGGCGCGGATCGCCTGCCCGGCGAGGACGATAGTGCTGTCGCCGCGCTCTTCGGCGAGCCGGCGCGCGAAACGGCGCACCCCTCGCGCTGCCATCTCGCCCGTGGCGTAAAGGACGGCGGTGATCACGACGATGAGCAGGAACTGCAGCAGCATGAGCCCGAAATTGCCCGCCTGGCTCGCGAACCACTGGACCACGCCGCGCACGTAGGGGGTCGCCCGCGCCGCGAGGTCTTCGGGCGAGGTTGCGGCGAGCGCTCGCCATTCTCTGGCGAGCTTCTCTCCGGCGATCGGCACCTGCTCCACCCATCCGGGCGGGGACGGTATCCCGGCGGCCGCGATGGCCTTGGACCAGGCGACCATGTCATCCGCGTGATTCACGATGGTGGCGACCGCGAGCACCAGGGGCACGACCAGCACGAGCAGCATGGCAGTCGTCATCACGGTGACCGCGGCCCAGCGCCGCCCGCGAAGTCTCGCCTGGACCGCAAGCATCATCGGCCAGGTCGCGACCACGATCATCGTGGCCCAGACCGTCGCGGCCAGAAACGGCTTCAGTATCCACAGGCACGCGACGATCAGCAGCCCGAGCACGAGCACCGAGAGCGTGATGCGCGCGAGGTCGCGTGATGGTGGCGGAGAAATCATGGGAGGGTGAATTGATGACCGCGCCGGGCGCGTTCAACGGATAATAGTCTGAACGACGAGGGAGCGCTCTTTCCAGTACATGCCGTTGAGCCGCATCGAAACGCCCTCGAGCGCTCCGAGCGCAGGGTTGGCGAACTCGAGCACCGCTGCCGGGCGCGAACCGTCCCCTTCCACCCGCTGGATACTCGTGCACTCCAGTGCCGGGGCGTACTTCTTGACGAGCTCGCGGACTTCCTCGTCGGGCGTTCCCGGCGCGATGTTTCCGATCCACAGCTTCATTGCGCTCTCCTTGCCTCACGCCATTATATTTACGCCGCCGTCCACGTACACGGTCGCGCCCGACAGGCGCCGCGCGTAGGGCGTCGCGAGGTAGGCGCAGGTGAGGCCCACGTCCATGATATCAACCAGCTCGCCCAGCGGTGCCCGCTGTGCGGCGGCATTCAGCATCAGCTCAAAATCCTTGAGACCGGATGCGGCGCGCGTCTTCAACGGCCCCGGCGAGATCGCGTGCACTCGGATGCCCTTGCCGCCAAGCTCGTAGGCGAGGTAGCGGCAGGAGGCCTCCAGCGCGGCCTTCACCGGGCCCATGACGTTGTAGTTGGGCACGACCTTGTTCGCACCGTAGTAGCTCATCGCGAACAGCGTTCCACCCTTCTTCATCAGCGGCGCGGCAAGGCGCGCCATGCGCACGAAAGAATGGCAGGATATGTCCATCGCCTTCGAGAAGCCTTCGGCGGAGCAGCTGAGGAGCCCGCCCCGCAGGTCATCCTTGGGCGCCCACGCGATCGAATGCAGGACGATATCGAGGCTGCCCCAGCGCCGCTTGATCGCGTCGAACACCGCCTCCAGCATGCCCGGCGTAGCGACGTCGAGCGGCATGAAGATCGGGGCGTCCAGCTCCTTCGCGAGCGGTTCGACGTAGCCCTTCGTCTTCTCGTTGATATAGGTGATCGCGAGCTCGGCGCCGAGCTCGTGAAACGCCTTTGCACAGCCATAGGCGATGGAATGCTGATTGGCGATGCCGACGACGAGCGCTTTTGCGCCCTTCAACACCGGGCGTGGAACCTCAAGTGCCATCAGGGAAGTCTCCTCTGCAGCCGAAAACGCCTAACAAAGTGAATTCCCCTCCTGCCCGAGGAGGGGTGCCCACGGAAGTGGGCGGGGTGGTGGGAGCGAGCCCGCCCACGTAACCACCCCGTCTGCTTCGCATCCACCCCTCCTTGAAAAGGAGGGGGGTGATACAAGAGTTCCCATGTCGTTGGTAGTCTAGGCGGAGACGGCTGCGGCCGGAGCGGCGGCGCCGAGCAGCGCGCGGGTATGCCGCGCGATCATGAGCTCCTCGTTGGTCCGGATCACCCACGCAGGTACCCGGCTCCCCGCCGCGCTGATGAGCGGTCCGCCTTTGCCGTTTGCCCCGGCGTCCAGCTCGACGCCGAGCCACGCCGCATCGCGGCAGACCCGCTCGCGGATCGCAGCGGAGTTCTCGCCGATGCCGGCGGTGAACACGATCGCGTCGAGCCCGCCGAGCGCGGCGGCGAGCGAGCCAAGCTCCCGGCGGATGCGGTAGACGTAGAGATCGACTGCGAGCTGTGCGCGCGGCTCGCTGCTTGCGAGGAGCGTGCGCATGTCGCTCGAGATGCCCGAAACGCCCAGCAGCCCCGACTCGTTGTAGATCAGCTTCTCGATGGCCCGGGCATCCATTCCCCGCTCGTCCATGAGGTAGAGGATCACGCCGGGGTCAATCGAGCCGCAGCGCGTGCCCATCGGCAGTCCGTCAACCGCGGTGAAACCCATGGTGCTGGCGACGCTCTTGCCCGCCGCCATGGCGCACATGCTCGCCCCGTTGCCGAGGTGCAGCACCACGGTGTGTCCTGCGGCCGCCTTGGGGTCGTGCTGCGGCAGAACCGACGCAATGTACTCGTACGACAGCCCGTGGAAGCCGTAGCGCCGCACGCCGGCCTCGTGCAGCTCATCCGGGAGCGCGAAGCGCTGCGCGACCGGCGGCTGACTCCGGTGAAACGAAGTATCGAAGCAGGCAACCTGCGGCAACTGCGGCTGGCGTTCGAGCAGCAGCCGGATCGGCTTGAGGTTATTGGGTTGATGGAGCGGTGCGAGCGGATTGAATCTCTGCAGCTTGGCGAGCACGGAAGCATCGACGCGCACCGGATTCGTGTACTCGAGCCCGCCGTGCACCACGCGGTGCCCCACGCCGGCGAGCCGCAGCTCGGTGAGCTCGCTGCGCAGGATCGCAGCCAGGTAATCCACCGCGCCTTCGTGACCGAGCTTCGTGCCCGCGTCCCAGGTCTTCTCGCGCACGGTTGCGCCCGCGGCGTCGTTCGCGATGAAATGCGCTCGGGTGTAAAGGCCCTCGATCTGGCCGCCGAGCGTGAGCGTAAGTCTGTCCCCGCGCTCCACGAACACCGAGAACTTGATCGAGGACGACCCGGCGTTGACGACGAGAATCGCGTCGGCCATCGCTAGCTCATCGCCTTGGCGCCCTGATCGCGCCGCGCCTTGGCCATCCGCGCAGCCACGGCGCAGGAAGCGAGCCGCGTGAGTACCGAGTCCGCCCGGCTCGTCAGAATCACCGGAACCCGGGCGCCGAGCACAATGCCAGCGGCGTCCGCGCCGGCAAGGAAGGTGAGGCTCTTCGCGAGCATGTTTCCCGCCTCGAGGTCGGGCGCGATGAGGACGTTCGCCCGTCCCGCCACCGGCGAGTTGATCTTCTTCACCTGCGCGGCCTCCAGGCTGATCGCGTTGTCGAGCGCGAGCGGTCCGTCGAGGATAGCGCCGGTGATCTGACCGCGGTCCGCCATCTTGCACAATGCCGCGGCCTCGACGGTCGAAGGAATCTTGGGATTGACAGTCTCCATCGCCGAGACGATCGCCACCCGCACTTCAGGCGCGCCGAGCGCACGCGCGAGATCGATGGCGTTCTGAACGATGTCCACCTTGTCCTCGAGCATCGGCGCCACGTTCACTGCGGCGTCGGTGATGATGAGGGGGGTGTCGTGCCCGGGCACGTCCATCACGAAGCAGTGGCTGATGCGCCGGGCCGTGCGAAGACCGGTGTCGCGCTTCACGACCGCGCCCATGAGCTCGTCGGTGTGGAGGCTGCCCTTCATCAGCGCCTCCGCGCGCCCGAGCCGCACCTGCTCGACCGCCTTGGCGGCCGCGGCTTCGCTGTCGGGTGCGTCGATGATCTCGCATCCGGCGAGATCGAGCTTGTGCTTCGCCGCCACGGATCTGATCGTCGCGGCCGGGCCGACGAGGATCGGCGCGATCAGCCCAAGCTTCTTCGCTTCAAGCGCGCCTTCGAGCGAGCTCTGATCGCACGGATACGCCACAGCGGTCGGCGTGGGCGGCAGCCCCTTGCAGCTTGCCATCAGCTGCTCATATCTTGCGTGCGGGGCTTCCCGCGCCGCGCGGCGAGCCGGCTTCTCGACCGTATTGGTCTTCATGCGACCCTCTTGACCAATGCCGCGGTGCCCGACACCGGCATGCCGAGAACCTTCTTGATTCGCGCCAGCATCGCGGTCTGCCCGGGCGTCGCCCCGAGTTGCTGGACGCGGTCATCGGCCAGAAGGCGGGTCAGCAGCTCGACCAGCCGCGCCCGCTCCGCCGGGTCGGCAACGAGGTCGGGCAGCGTTTCGATCGCGCGCTCGGGCTCGTAGTTCACGATGATTTCCTGCTCGCCGCGGATGCGACGCCGTTCGTCGGGCGCCACTTGCGGGATGAGATCGCGGTAATCCGCCATCAGTTCCTGCTTCAATTCCAGGCGCGCGAGCGGCAGCGGCTCGCCCTTGCGCTGCAGGAGGTAGGCACAGCGGGTGAGCGCCGCCGGATAGCCACCCTCGGAGATCGAGGCCAGGGCTTCCTTGACGTAGGGCAGCTCGCGCGGATCGGATACCGCGGCCCGCTCGCGCGCCTCCGCTTCCTGCTTGTCGGCCACATAGAGCGAGAACAGGTTGCCGTAGACCTGGAAGAACGCCGCCTCGCTCGCCGCGTCGCGCACGTCGCGGTAGTAGTCGAGCGACGCGCTGAGGAGCTCGGCGCCGCGTTTCTCCTGCTTGCGCAGCGGATGGTCCGCCGCGAGGCTCGCGCGCTGCGCCTTCACTGCCGCCGCTGCAGGCCCAAGCCAGGCGAGCCATGGATTGAGATCGGACAACGCCCAGCGCGAGGCGCGCAGCGGGTGAAGCGAGCGGGAAACCTTCGCCGTGTACTCGTTCGACATCGCCTGCACCAGCGGCTGCGCGAAAAGCTCGTAGGCACGCTGGTTGAACTCTGAAATCGCTGCCACCGCCTCGAACGGCTTCTCGTCGGCGCGCTTGAAGCGATTGAGGCGCTGGACAACTTCCTCGAGCTGGCGCTCGTGGAAGCGCACGTCGTACATGGGCTTGCCGTCGGCATCGTTCTCCTCGACGATCTCCATGCCGTAGAGGCCAGGCGGCAGCGCCTCGACCGACTTCAGCACGGAAACGATCTGGGCATGCTCCTTCTTCGCGACCTTTCCGGAGACGAAAATGCCGAGGTGGCCGATCTCCTTGTGGAGCAGGCCGACAATGGTCTGTCCCCGCGCCTTGATCTCCTCGGTCGAGCCGTAGACGTCGGCCACCCAGTTGAACGCCTGCTGCGGCGGCGTGATGTTGTCGCCCATCGATGCGAACAGGATGATCGGCGACTTTATCTGCCTCAGATCGAATAGCCCCTGCGCGCCCGACCCGCTCCGCTCGGACCAGAGCTGGTTGCCCACGAAGAGATTGCGCGTGATCCACTCGATCTCCTCGCGGTTCATGAGGTAGAAGCCCCCCCACCAGCGCTCGAACTCGAGGAAGCGTGAAGGCTCGGTGTCGACGTTCGCGAAGAGGTGGTAGTACTTGTTCCAGAACGTGTTCGCGGGATTGAGGTTCTCGAAGTTCTGGACGAGGTGCGCGCCGTCGAAGACGCCGTTCCCGATATCAGAGACGAGCGACGAGAGCCACGTGCCGCCGAGCAGACCTCCGGCATAGCGCATCGGGTTATCGCCCTCGCCCTCGCTGAACGCCCCGCCCCAGTAGGACATGGGCGCGCCGTTGATCACGATTGCGCCCGTGTCATCGGGCGTTGCGGCGGCCAGCATCATCGCCGCCCAGCCGCCCTGGCAGTTGCCGACGATCACCGGCTTCGGCGCGTCAGCGTGAAGCTCACGCACGCGGTGGACGAATTTCTGCTCCGCGGCGCAGACATCGGGAAGCGTCTGCCCGGGCACCGGATCGGGATAGAACACGACGAAATAGACGGTGTGCCCCGCGCGCAGCGCAACGCCGACCTGCGAGTCGTCCTTGAACCCGCCAATGCCCGGCCCGTGTCCCGCCCGCGGGTCGATGATGATGTAGGGCCGGCGCCGAGCATCTACCTCGACTCCTTCCGGCGGAATGATGCGAAGGAGCGCGTAATTCACCGGGCGCTCGAAGGTGCGCGCATCGAGCACGGTCTCATGCTCGAAGTGCAGCAAGGGCGGCTTGCCCGCGGACTCGTGCTCGAGATAGTTGTTGCCGCGCTGTCGGAGCGTGTCCCAGAACAGGATCGAGCGCTGCGTCAGATCAACGAGATACTGCGTCGCGTTCTGCCACGCGTCCCACGGCGTTGCCACCACTGGCACGCTTTGCGCCTTGGCAGCCGCCTCGACCCGCGCCGTGAAACGCTCCTGCGCAATCTTCAGGCGGCGCTGCAACAGCCGGGTGGCTTTGACCGAAAGGGCCTGGCCTTGTGCCAGCTTGTGGGGGATGTCATTCATGGAACGCCTCGTGAAAGAAGGAGCGGACTATACGCTGATGCTGCAGTGCAGTATACGGCGGCTGTATGACCGGTTGTTGATCCTGATCAAGCAGGCGCAAACGGACGCCCCATTGCGGTGCGGCCGCTTCAAGATCTTGCGCCGAGGAGTGGGTGTTACGGCGGGTCGGTGCGCCAACTGGCCGGATCGGCCCCCATCCGCTCGCCGACGTCGGCCAGGTCGTTCATCACCTCTTTCACGAACGTGCCCGGCTTGGGCGGCACCCATTCATCGGGGACGGCCATGACGCGCACCTCGACATCGATCTTTTGCTTCAAACGCGCGAGCTCCGCCAGCGCAAAGAGGTGGCGCATGGAATTCAGCGTCGATGTCTGAGTCGACATGATCGTGGCGCGGCCCATGATGTCGGGCCAGCGCTCCTGCGTCACTTGCGGTGGAAAGCGGAACTGGTTGTTGAAGATGACCCAATAGCGCAGTCGTGGCATGGGCGCAGCGGGGTATCGGGCCCGCCATCTTGCGGGGATGGTTTCGTCCTCGCGTACCCGTCCCGCATAGAGAATGTTTCCGGTGATCGCGCCGTCCACGAAAAGAAACTCTCCGATCCCCCGCGCCGGGAATGCCCCGGGGATGCCGGCGCTCGCGAGCAGGATCCGGTGCACGTGCTCCTCGTCGTTCGAGGCAATTGCTTCCTTCGCCTCGGCAATGACGTCCCACGGTTGCATGACGCCGAGATCGATGTTCGTGGTGTTGACCAGCAGGGCGCGTCCCGATGCGCCCTCGGCCACGATGCGCTCGAGGAGCGGGCGATCCAGCACCGTGCGGAGCTCCCGCTCCAGGCCGGGCAGGACGAAAAACGAGGGATTGTTCGGCAGGAAGAACAGGATTCCGCGCGAGACCGCCACGTCGCTCACGGGATTGCGATACAGGTGCACGATGCGGTCGATCGATGCCTCGTCGCCCAGGAATGCAAACGGCGCGATCAGCGCGCCGGTGCTGACGCCGGTCACCACATCGAACTCCGGGCGCGCCAGCTCGCCCCTGACGCGGCCCCATCCCTTGAGCACGCCAGCTCCGAATGCGCCCCAGTCCCCGCCTCCCGAAATAACCAGCACGTCGATCGTTGGTGGCGGCGCTCCGGGGGACCGTTTGGCGGCGGCCATCTTGCCCTCGATTCGCGCCATGAATGCGTCCGCCAGCCGCCGGAATTCGGCGAGCCGCGCCTCGTCGAACGCGCGGCGCGCGGCGAAAAGCTCTTCCGTGCTGCGTTCCGGCCGCGTCACCGAGGAGGCACAACCGGCTGACAGCAGCGCGGCCGCCGCAACCAGCAGAAGCACAGTCTTCATGGATGGCGTTTCCAGCTCTTGTCGGGATTGAATCGCGTGATCTTCTTCACCGCGGCGGCGGTATCCGGACCGAGGTCCTTCTCGTATACAACACCCTGGTGATTGACGATGAACGTCATCACCCCGGAGTTGCCGTAGGACGCGGGCCAGGCCACGAGCGCGAATCCGCCGATCATCTTGCCCTGCGCCACGTAGTCGTAGGATCCGCCCTGTGCGTTCGCTCCCTGCCCCCGCAGGATGCGGTAGTGATAGCCGTGGTACGAATCGTCGCCCTTGGTGTAGCCCTCCGCTTTCGCGCTGGCGTAAAGAGGGCCCAGAGGACTCGGCCTCTCGCCCGCCTTGGTGGGATAGTAGAGCCCGTCGCGCCTGCCCTGCGCGCTGGTGAATTTCTGGGCGTAGTGCAGGAGCTTGTCGCCCGTCGGATTGCGCAGGTAATACTCTCGCTGCGCATCCACGTACGCCTGGACCGCCTGGATCGCCGAGAGCTCGTTCCTGCCGATGCGCCGGTTGAGGATTTCCTCCCTGGCCTGCCCGGCATCGAAGCGCCAGCCGGAAGCATCCTTCACGATCGGGATCGGAAGGGGCCACTCGTCCTTGCCGACCAGGAGAATCGCCCTGGCGTCGCCCTGTCTCGCGACCTTGCTCGCTTCCCCGTAGCCCTTCACGAAGCGCTCGCGGGCCGCCCTGTCCGCCACGGCATCGCCCGATCGCAGGAGTTCGCTGGATCCGGGACCCAGCACTTCCTGCATCGCTTCGACGCTGCCGGACTTCGACGCTGCTACAAGCGCCCTGGCTGCTTCTTCCGGTGAGCGGAAAGTCTTCTGCTTGTCCGCGCCCGATGCGCCGGCCGCCGCGCCGCCGATCAGGAGCGCAGCCACGATTGGAACCCAACGCCGGCACAGGCGCGAAGCCGTTTTGAATTCGATCAGAACCATATGAATGCCGTGACTACCCGAATTCACCCGATCTCAGCGCCGACGCCCGCCGCCGCCGGCGCGACCCGCCGCCGAAGCACGGCTGCTCGCGCCGCGATTGCTGAAGTCGCGGGTCTGGCCGCCGCGGCCGACGCCGTCGAACGCATCCGGCTGCCGTCCACCCCCCCGATCGCCCAATCCGCCGGCCGCGTCCCGCTGCCGGTCGCCCGCGCCGATGTCGCGCCCGCCCGCGCGGTCACCGGCCCCGCCTCGATCCAGGCCCTCCGGACCGGCGCGCGCGATATCCTGGCGCCCCTGTTCCGCCCGCCCGCGGAACTGCTCCCTGGAATCAACGCCCGGCCGCTGGCCGCCGAACTTGTCGCGAGTGGCCCGGTCGCGGTACTCCGCTCCCTTGCGGTGCTCGGGCCTGTGCTGCCAGTCACCGCGGTCGCCGGTCTTGATGTCGGTCCTGTTGAAATTGTTGTAGGTGCGGTGGTCGACATAGACGTTGCCGCCGCCCCAGTTGCAATTGCCCCACCCGGCGCCGATCGCGATCCCCACCGTAAAAGTGAAGAACGCGGCACCCGGGGGGTAGTAGTAACCCGGCGGGTAGTAGTAATACGGGGGGTAGGCGGGATAGGGCCACGGGCCGTAGACCACCGTCGGATTGTAGGTGGGCACGTAGACGACCTGCGGATCCGCGGGCTCGATCTTGATCACCGTGGTGCCGCCCTCCTGCTCGGTCTTGACCGTCTGCTCCTTGCTGGACGTGAGGTTGCCCGCGGCTTGCGCCTTCGCTCGCAGCCGCTGAATGGCATCCATCACGTCTTTCGGCTGGGCCAGGAATGCGTCACCCAGCTTCTGCGTCATGTCGAGCTTCTCGTTCAGCATCTGCAGCACCGGTGGAAACGCCGTGAGCGACTTCACGCTGGCCTCCCAGGGCTGCTTTTCCAGGGCATCCTGCAGAGCCTTGTCCTTGAGCGAGGGGTTGGCTTTAGACCAGCGCGCCGCCTGCACGATTTCCAGCGGGTAGGTCGAGGCCATCAGGACCTGCGCGACCAGCGGGTCGGGATAAAGCGCGATCGGCGCGACCAGCTGCTCGATTTCCTCCTTCTTGAACGCCGCGGGCTCCTGCGCGCGCAACGGCAGAGCGAGCACCATCAACCCGGCGAGAAGGCCTGCTGCAAGATTCCCGAGGGCGCGTGTCATAACCGGGTGGTGCCGCGTCATTTCAAATGTACTGCTTCAAGCCGCGCGAGAGG
Organism: Burkholderiales bacterium; assembly: GCA_036555035.1. GTDB lineage: Bacteria > Pseudomonadota > Gammaproteobacteria > Burkholderiales > SG8-41 > SG8-41. The sequence continues at coordinate 11,132 of DATBMB010000088.1, forward strand.
CGTGCCAGTCGCGTCAAAGAGTTCGAGGTGCGATCCTACCACGCGCCAGCGCGCGGCATCCGCCAGCGCGCCCAGAAACGCCCGCTCCTGCTCCATCCCGGCCGGGCAAGCCATTAGCGTCGCCGCGAATTTCTCGAACGCCAGCCGATTGCCGTCGATCCGGTAGCCCCCGAGCAGGCGGTTGCATCCGCCGGATCCCGAGACACGCAGGTCGTGGGTGCGCAGGATGATGTGAGGCTCGCGCTGATTGGGCTCGACCCTGACCGGCTCGCCGCGCAGACGGACGAGCTTCCAATAGGTATTTTCGAGGCGCTCGGTCACAAAGCGCACGCCGCACGTCTCGCGCGGCCAGAGCCCCGAATAGCGCTCGACCAGGAGCGAGGGGCGCGGCGGACCCTCCATGCCGGCGCGCTCGACGATGCGTCCATCGAGCGTGGCGAGGACCGGCCCGCCCGGCTCGCGCCGCGTGCTCGTGTATTTCCGCTCGAGGGCGAGGTAGTCGCCCGCCATGATCACCGGCAGCTTGCGCCGCGTCAGGCACTCCTCGAACATCGCGGCGTCGGCCATGTAGCGGAACATCCCGCGCATCGCCACGCGTGGCGCGATCGGATCGAACGCTGCTGATCGCGTGAGGTCGTGGTTCGCGGCGGAGACGATCGGGCGCCCCTTGAGATCGAGCCTGGTCAGCGTATTCGGGCTCTTGATCGCAAACTGGATGAGGGACGCCTCACCCTCGCCGTGGAGCACGAGCGTGCGCCCGCCCGATGGCACCGCCCACGCGCCAATGGCGTCGAATTGCCCGGCGGGTTTTCCCTCGTAGATCCGGCGCAGGTAGAAGACGCGATCGGGAAAGAGATCGAGATGATGCGCGATGCCCGGGCAGTCGGCGCACGGCAGCACGCCGGTGAACGTCGCCGGCAGGTTGCCGAGCGGGGACGCCGGCGATGCGAGCCCGGCAGGAAAATCCACCGCGGCGGTGGGGCGCGTGATGCCGATAACGCCGAATAGAGCGGCGGTGCAGAGCAGCCGCCGCATTGTGGATTCAAAAAAGATTCCTGACACCTACTCCTGAATCCGCCGGTCAACGCCGATCGTCGAATCCGCCGCCGAGCGCGAGATAGAGATTGACCCGCTGCACGAGCTGCTCGCTCTGCACGCGCAGGAGCGAAGTGCGCGCGCCGTACAGCGAAACCTGCTGCTGCTGCACCGCGCGCAGGTCTCCCGAGCCCACACGATAGCGCACGTTGGCAAGCTCCAGCGCGCGCTCGTTCTCTGCTACGGCCTGCGTCAGGATCGCCGCCCGCTGGTCCAGCGCGAAACCGGATGAGAGGGCGCCTTCCACCTCGCTGAACGCGCGCGCCCCGATCCGTCCGTATTCCGCGACCGCCAGCTTCTGCTCCGCCGTGCGGATCTCGACCTGCGACTGGAGCGCGCCGCCGAGGTAGAGCGGCGCCAGGAGCGAAGCGCCCGCGCTCCAAACCGGGTTATCGCGCTCCTTGAGCACGAAGAGCTCGCTCGAGATAGACGTTACCGCCGCGGTCAGCGAGATGCGCGGCAGGCGCGCCGCCTTCGCCTCCTCGGTACGGAAAAAGGCGGAAGCGACGCGGCGCTCGGCCGCCACGACGTCGAGCCGGCGCTCGAGCAATTCGGAGGGCATCCCCACGGGAACCGGTCCCGGCTTCGCCGCGAGCTGCGGCGGCACCTCGATAGCCGCAGCCGGATAGCGTCCAATCAGCGCCTCGAGCGCCCGCAGCGACTGGCGGTAGGCCAGGTCGAGCTGCTGCACGACGTCGCGATAGGTCTGGAGATTCGCTTTCGCGATCGTGACGTCGTACTCGTCGCCCCTGCCGACCCGCAAGCGGTCCTGCGCCAGGCCAAGCAGGCGCTCCGCCGAGCGAGCCGTCTCTTCCGCGTTCGCCTTCTGCAGCCGGGCCTCGGTTGCGAGGAACCAGCTCTTGGCGACCATCGCGGCAATCGACTGCGTCGCGTACTCGGCATCGAGCTCGGTCGACTGGTACTGGGTCTGCGCCGCTTCCCGCCCCGCTCGCACGCGGCCCCAGAGATCGAGCTCCCAGCTCGCGAAGACGCCCACGCCTTCCAGGCCGCTGGAGTCGCCGCTCAGTGCGCCGCCGCCGCGCGCGAGGAGATTGACCTGCGGGTACAGCGTCGCGCCCGCAAGCCTGACGTAGCCCGCCGCCTGCTCCATGCGTGCGGCCGCGACCTGCAGATCGGGGCTGTACAGGATCGCGTCGCGGACGAGGGCCTCGAGCCGCGGGTCCTTGAAGCCCGCAAGCCAGCCTTTCATCACGGCGCCGGGCTCACCGCCCGGTTCCGCCCACTGCGGCGGCATGGTCAGGTTCGGCAGCGACTGGCCGCGCACGTCCTCCTGCTTGGGCGGCGCGTTCAGCGCGCAACCCGCGGTCAAGGCAATCAGGACGGAGGCGAGGAGAGCGCGATTCACGTGTCCGGTCTCAGTGCAGCTTGAGGATCAGGTAGTTGACGTACGCCCCCACCCGCAGGATCACCTTGCGGATGATGTGGATGGCGTGGAGGCGCTCGGTGTAGATGGCAGCGGCGCCTGCCGCACCGGCCGCCTTGAACACTTCCTTGTCCTTGTCTGCGATATCGAACTTGACCGCGAAGCGCCCGGGCGGCTGCGTCAGCATGCCGATCATCGGGAGCGTTCCACTGGGCGGGAGCTGGCCCATGCCCTGCGCCCAGATCACGGAGTCCACCTTGGCCTTGATGACTCGTCCCGGATCGGTGTAGAGCGTGAACTCCGCCTCGTTGCCCGGAGCGACCTGGTGCAGCTCGTTCTGGTTGAACATCGCGACGACCTGCCCGTGCGCCTCGACCAGCGTCATCACCGCGTTGAACGGGATGCCGGCCACGAAGCCTCCTGGCCGCAGCTGAAGGTTGATGACGTAGCAATCGCAGGGGGAAAGCGTCACGGTCTGCTCGAGCTCCCAGCGCGCGTTCTCGAGCTGGGCGCGAATCTGCGCGACCTGCGCGAACTCACCGTTCACCTTGGCGCCCAATTTCTGCAGGGTCTGGCGCTCGCCCGCGCGCGCCTGAACCTCGCCGGCCCTCGCCTGCGTCTCCGCGCTGCGCGCCGCATCGAGCTGGCCTTCAAGCTCCTTCAGATTGGTTTCCGCCTGCTCGAGATCGAACTTGGTGCCCGCGCCGGTCTTCACCAGCTCGCGGTTCTGCTCGACGCGCTTGCGCGCCAGCTCGAGCCGCGCGCTGACCTCGTTGAGGCGCGCCGTGGCCTGCTGGATGGCGCCGCGCGTCTCCGCCACCTTTCCGCGCGCGCCGGCGAGCGACTCCTCCAGCTCCTTCTGGGATGCGGAGGCGTTGGCGAGCTGCGCTTCGAGATTGTTGACCGCCAGCCGGTAGGGCTCGGGGTCGATCTTGAACAGCACCTCGCCTTTCTTCACCAGGCGGTTGCCCTCCTCTACCGGAACCTCGATCACGCGGCCCCGGACCTGCGACACGATGGGCACCGTGTACTTGAACACGCGCACGTCCGCCGACGAGGGCGCGAAGATATTGAGCAGCAGGATCAGCACCGCCAGCCCGACGATCGGGATGATGGCGACCGTGACCTGGGTCTTCGTGTTCCACGGCAGCCATTTCAGCTTGATGAAGATCAGCCAGACGAAGAACGAGTAAATCCCGAGAAGGATTGCTTCCATTACTTGCTTCCTTCTCGGGAAGCCGCGGCGCGTTCGTGCAGCGCATCGAGCTCAGCGCGCAAGCCCGCGAGGGGCGCAGGCAGCGTGCCCTTCGCCGCCATCGCGTCGAGCTCCGTCCTCAGGTGAGCGATCTCCTCGCGCAAGAGCTGCCCGGCGCGGGCCCGCTCGCCCATCTCCTCGAAGTAGGTCTCGTGCTTTTCCACGCCGTAGGCCGCCTTGAACAGCACCGGGCGCGTATACGCCCACAGCCACGCAATCGGCCAGAGCATTCCCCCGAACACGAGCGAGAGCAGGCACAGGACCTTGATGGATTCCTGTTGCGGGTGATGGCGCTTTTCGGCGATCTTCTCCGGCAGGATGTGCACGAGCCAGAAGACCACGATGGCCGCGATCGGGACGATGATCAGGACGACGATCGCGAGCACGTCGGCCGCGGTATCGAGCGCTTCGCCCGACAGGAACGCGGCGTGCGCCTTCGAAGCAGTCAGCAGGCCGCCGACCAGCGCAGCGCGCCCGGCGGCACGACGGTGTCGAGCATTCATGTTTGCCTGCGAGGAACCGCGGGGATTCTCTCCCGCACGGGATACCCTGGATTGATCCAGGCCAGATTCTACTTCCTGTCCGCGATCTCGGGGCGGGGAGCGAATTCTTCGGCGCTGTCCACCCAGCCGCCGCCGAGGGCCTTGTAGAGGTTGACGACCGCGACGTAGAGCAGGCCCTGGGTTTGCGCCAGCTGGAGCTGGGCCTGAAAGAGGCTCCTCTCGGAGTCGAGCACCTCGAGGTAGCTGGTGTAACCGTTGTCGTAGCGCAGCTTGGCGAGATACGCGTAGCGGGCCAGCGCCTGCACCTGCCGTACCTGTGCGGCCAGCTGCTCGCGTGTCTTGGCCTGGTCCACCAGGGAGTTCTCCACCTCGCTGAACGCGGTCTGGATCGCCTGCTGATATGAATACAGCGCCTGCTTCTGCTGCGCCTCGGATACCTGCAGCTGCCCGGTCAGCGTGCCGCCGGTGAAGATCGGCTGGTTGATCGAGCCCGCGAAGGTCCAGGTGCGGGCATCGCGCGTGAAGAGGTTCGACAAGTCAGCGCTCGCGACACCGAGCAGGCCGGTGAGCGAGATGGCCGGAAAGAACGCGGCCTTTGCCACACCGATGCGCGCGTTGGCGG
>DATBMB010000147.1:0-5023 GCA_036555035.1 Burkholderiales bacterium
GCCGTCGGCGGGCGCATTGACGACCAGTTGGGCGCCAAGCAGGCCGCCTGCACCGGACCGGTTGTCGGTAATGAAGTTCTGCCCGGTGATCTTCCGCAGATTATCGGCAAGCAGCCGCGCCTGGATGTCGGTGCCCCCGCCGGTTCCGAACGGCACGATCACGCGGACGACTTTTTCCGGCCACGCCGCATGCGCCACCGCCGGACCCAGGATTGGCGCCACCGCGACCAGCGCGGCGCCAAGCTGACACAACACTGACTTCTTGTACATGAAAGCCTCCTCGTGTTATTAGAAGTGATGGTGTTACGCGAGCATGGTTCCACGTAATGGACTCAATTGCAACCCGGGCGGCGATCTCCTGAAAAACCCTGAATAATCAGCGGAGGCGGTGTATGCCCGTGTTTGCCACGCTTCAGAAAAACGGGGCCGTGAGGCCCCGTTTCGTCACAACGATGCGATGCCGCCTACTCGAGCCTGATGTTGCCCGCAGCGATGACCTTCGCGTAGCGCGCGATCTCGCGCCGGAACAGCGCCCCCAGCTCCTCGGGAGTGCTCGCCACCGGATCGAGCGCCTCGCGCGGCATGAACTCCCGGATGTCGGCCGCGTTGAGCGCTTTCTTGATCTCTGCGTTCAGCTTGTCCACGATCGGCTTCGGCGTGCCCGTCGGAAAGAACATGGCGTACCAGTTGTCGGACTCGAAGCCTGAATAGATCGAAGCCATCGTCGGCAGCTGCGGGAACGTAGACGATTTCTTCGCCGTCGTGACAGCAAGTCCCCGGACCTTGCCCGCCTTGATCTGCGGCGCTGCCACCGGGCCGGTCGCGAACAGGAAATCCGTCTCGCCGCTCACCACCGAGATCATCGACGGGCCGCCGCCCTTGAAAGGAATGTGCGTGGCCTTGATCCCCGCCATCTGCGTCAGCATCTCGACGGACAGGTGGCTCGTCGTGCCCGCCCCATTGGAGGCGGCGTTCAGCGCGCCGGTCTTCTTGGCCAGCGCAACGAGCTCCTTCACGGATTTCGCCGGCACGCTCGGATGCGTCACCAGCACGAGCGGCGTCGACGTGATCCAGCTCACCGGTGTCAGGTCCTTGAGCGGGTCGAACTTCACCCGTTTGCCGTAGAGCGTGACGTTGACCGCCAGCGACGCGGTCGTGAACAGGATCGTGTAGCCGTCCGCGGGTGCACGGACGCCCAGCTCGGCGCCGATGATCCCGCTCGCGCCCGCCCGGTTCTCCACGACAAATGTCTGCCCCATGCTCTCGAAGAAGTTCTTCCCGAGCAGGCGCGCCTGGATATCGGTTCCGCCCCCCGGCGCGAACGGCACGATGATGCGCACGGGCTTGACCGGCCAGGTCTGGGCATGCGCCGCGGCCCCGAGCGCGAGGCCCAGCATGACGGCGCCACAACTGAACAAATGCTTCTCGAGCATCATTTCCTCCAGGTGTTTGACTGCGTTGTCGAGAGACTGCGATCTCAGCCGCGATAGATCGGCTCGGGCTGGGTGAAGAACGCTTGCAGGATGTGGTACACCATCAGGTAGTTGATCTGGTGGAAGCTCGCGTGCGAGATGCCCGACATCACCGCGAACTGCTTGTCCGGGTTGGGCAGCCGCTTGAAGAATTCGGTCAGGTCGTCGAAGCCCGCGATGCCGTCGAACTGGCCGCGCATGATGAGCGTCGGCACCGGGATCTTCGCGGGGTCCACCACCGGCAGCTTCGTGCACATGTCCACGTAGGTTCCGGTGGGCACCGAGTCGTCGAGCTTCAGGATGTAATCGGCAAACGCCTCGATCACGCGGTCCTCGGCGCAACCCGGGTGATCGCGGTTGAAGATGCTGCGCACGAAGGCGCGATCGATGGGCCGGCGGTTCTTCGCCTGGAATTCGGGCAGCTTCTTGCGTCGCTCGGCAAGCGTCGGGCTGCCTTCGCCGGTCCACACGAAGGCGTCGAGCGCGAGGCGCTTCACCCGCTCGGGATGGCGCTGCGCGAAGAGCGCCGCGCGCAGCGCGCCGGATGAAATGCCGTACGCGTGGAATTGCTTCGTCCCGCGCGTCTTCATGATGTATTCGGTCCCGACGGCGAGATCGTCGGCGCCGTTCGCGATGTCGCAGTTGATGTCGCGCTTCTTGTCCGAGCGGCCGTAGCCCTCCATGTCCATGCACCAGGTGTCGAAGCCGAGCCCGGCGAAATAATCCATCGCCGAGGAATGCGGCCGTCCCGGCACCTCAAGGTCAAACGTCGGCTGCGAGCCCATCGACGAGCCGTGCACGAACAGGACCGTTCCGCGCGGCGGCTTCGCGCCGGCGGCGCGCTTCTCCCACAGAAAGAGCCGCACGTCGCCTTTTTTCGTCCAGTGTTCCTGACCGGTGATCTTCGCTGCGGCCTTCGGCTGATCCATGAGTGTCTCGTCGGAATTTGTCCCTCGGGGAAAGCGGAGTCTAGGATAGCGGCCGGGCAGCGTCAATTTCCCGGAAGCCGCCGGCGGCGCGTCCGGCCCGCACACGATATACTCATTCGACTCCCCTCACGCGATCACGGCATGGACTTCAGCATCAGCGAGGAGCAGCGCGCGCTCGTGGACGCGGTGCGGCGCGTGTGCCAGAAGGACTTCAAGGCACGGGCGATGCGCTACCTCGACGGCACCTGGCCCGCGGAGAACATGAAGAGCCTCGCCGGAATCGGCGTGCTCGGCATGGCGGTGCCGCAGGAATACGGCGGCTCCGGCCTCGGCATCCTCGACACCGTTCTGGTGCTCGAGGAAATCGGCAAGGTCTGCTACGTCACGGCGATGGCGGCGCTCGGCGAGCTCGGCGTGCAGACGCGCGTCATCGCCACCTATGCGCCGGAATCGATCAAGCGCCGCGTTCTGCCGCGGGTTGCCGCCGGCGAAGCATTTCTCGCCATCTGCATGACCGAGCCCAACGCCGGCACCGATGTGCCGAATTACGCCACCAATGCCGAAGTCCGGGGCGACCGCGTCATCGTGAACGGCGTGAAGACCTTGATCTCGCGCGCCGATATCGCCGAGATGCTGGTCGTGTTCACTCGCGTCAACAAGGTGCCCGGCGCCAGGGGCATCGGCTGCGTGCTGGTGCCGGGCGGCGCGAAGGGCATGATGGTCAAGTCGAGCTTCCACACCCTGGGCGGCGAGTACCTGTGCGAGGTGGTCTTCGACAACGTGGAGCTGCCGCTCGAGAACCTGGTGCTGCGCGAGGACGGGATGAAGCGGCTGCTCTCGGCGTTCAATACCCAGCGCTGCCTCAATCCCGCGATCTGCCTGGGGCTCGCCGAAGGGGCCCTCGAGGAGGCCGTGCGCTACATGCGGGACCGCTCCGCCTTCGGCCGGAAGATCGGGGAATTCCAGGGGCTGCGCTGGAAGGCCGCCGATATGTACATCGAGATCGAAGCTGCCCGCGGGCTCCTCTACCGCGCCGCGGTGAGCGGCGAGCGCTTCCCGGACCCGGTGCTCGCCGCGATGGCCAAGATCTACTGCAACGAGATGAGCGTGCGCGTGACCTCCGAGGCGATCCAGGTGCACGGCGGCTACGGCTTCACCGACGAATTCCCGGTGTCGCGCTACTTCCGCGGCGCGCGCTACGGCAGCCTCGGCGGCGGCACGACCGAGACGCTGCGCAATCTCGTCTCGAAGAAGCTCGTCGAGCAGATGGACCTCGCCACAGGCGTCGCCGGCATGGGTACCTATTAGATGGCGAGAATCTACGAAAAGGCGCGTATCGGCGACATCGACATCCACTACCACCTCGCCGATTTCACCGAGCCGTGGCGCGAGCCGCCCGCGGAAACCTTCCTGCTCTATTCCGGCTACTGCCGCAGCCTCGAGTTCTGGCACGCGTGGGTGCCGCTCCTCGGGCGCGACTACCGGGTGCTGCGCATGGATCCGCGCGGCTACGGCTCGAGCGGCAAGCCCGCGCCCGGGTACCGCTTCGAGATCGAGCAGCTCGCCCGCGACGCGTTCGGGCTGATGGACCATCTCGGAATCGGTCGCGTGCACTGGGTGGGCGATTCCACCGGCGGCGCGGTCGGAATGGCGGCGGCGCTGCTCGCGCCGCAGCGCGTCGCCTCGATCACCGCCTGCAACACCACCGCGAAGATGGCGCAGCAGACGGTGGACACCTACGCCATCGGCGAGAAGGACCAGGCCGCCGCGATCGAGAAGCTCGGCGTCTACGAGTGGTGCCGGCGCACGCTACAGTACCGGGTCGACGTCTCGAAGATACCGCCCGAGCTCGGAGAGTGGTGGGCGCGTGACATGGACCGCACGCCGCGCCACGTGGCAGCGGCCGTGTTCAGGCTGTTCTCGACGGTCGACCTGTGGCCGCGGCTTCCCGAGATCCGGGCGCCGACGCTGCTGATCGTCGGCGACAACTGCCCGGCCATCCGCAAGCAGCAGCTCGCCGACATGGCGAAGGCACTGCCGCGGGGAAGGCTGGTGAGCCTGGAAGGCTACGATTACGGGATCCACTTCCTCGCGCCCGATCGGTGCGTGAAAGCGGTACGGGAATTCCTGGCCGGAACCCATCTCAAGAATACTCTCGGAGCATCATGAGCATGCGTCCGAGATAAACGGCGCGGGTCCTGTCAGAACGGTCGGGGCCCGCTTCGAGGCTTCCCGCGCATCCGGGCAATAGACTTGGCCAGCGCGTTCTCTGGATTCAGTACCAGTACCGGAAGCCTCGAATCAAACCCCGACCCTTCTGCCACCCGCGCAACTCAGCATATCCGCGGGCCGGGTGGCAGGGCGGTTGGGATCTGGTTCCGGATTTCCGGTACGGGTACTGGCTGTCCAAGAGAGTTGTCCTGATCAATTGACCAAGTGGGCTGGGAAATCCGGAGAAGATCACGACCGCTCTGACAGGACCCGCCCCGCGGAATATGCAACGCTGACGATGAACGGTCGGAGTCGAAGGGCGAACGAACGGTTTTTTAGAGATAGGTTCTAGCCGCTTGTGCGCTGGCGGCGGTATGGGCAGAATAGGCGCGGTTCATTCCAACGGGATCT
>DATBMB010000153.1:0-20587 GCA_036555035.1 Burkholderiales bacterium
GAAAAACGCCCGCCGCCGGCTGTCATCGTTTCCCGTTTCCGCGGCCGGGTCCGGGATACCCCAGTGCGCGGTCATGGGCTGGCCCGGCCACACCGGGCAGGCTTCCGCCGCCGCGTGGTCGCAGACCGTGAATACGAAGTCCATCCGCGGCGCGCCGGGCGCCGAGAACTCCGCCCAATCCTTGCTGCGCAGCCCTTCCGTCGGCAGGCGGTTCTTGCCTATCAGCTCCAGCGCGAGCGGATGCACCTGGCCTTTCGGATGGCTGCCCGCGCTGAAGGCGTGGAAGCGGTCCCTGCCCATGGCATTGAGCAGGACCTCGGCCATGATGCTGCGGGCCGAGTTACCGGTGCAGAGGAACAGGACGTTGAACGTCTTCGGCGGCATGCGGTTTCTCGACGTCGCGGGCGAGCCTGCGCACGCGCGTGGCGACGATGGCCTTCAGGCTGCGTTCCGTCGCGTCGTGGTACAGATCGTCGATTTCATCCGCCCAGCTCTTGGACGGCGCACTCCGGTTTGCGCGCTCTGGCATCTTGACGGCTCCTCGTAGAATCGGATTATCGGGTTGACGGAAAGCATGACGCAAAAACATCCGCGCGCACAAGCCCGACATGAAACCGCCGGCCACACAAGAACATTGCAGCGCATGCTACGACGCGTTGTTCAGAGTCGCCCGGAACGCATTGAAACGCCTCAACCGGGCGCGCCTTAACATTCTTGAAACAATCCGGGCACAAGATGAGCGGTTTGACTTGGCGATCGCACGCGGCTTACTTATACTGTCGGCATCGACCGCGAATTGAACGAAGGAGTCTCATCACGCTGCCGGCTGTAGCGCTGTCCTCCAGCACATGCCGTCGGGCCATCCCCCTGCCCCCGGCGCATCCCGCACCCCTGGTCCGCAGCGCGCGGCACCGGCGCAGTCCCCATCTCACTCCGTGGCGGTCCCGATGACCGTCTACACGACGCTCGCCGCGGTCGATCTCGGGTCGAACAGCTTCCATTGCCAGGTGGCCCGCGTCGTCGGCGACCAGCTCTATCCCCTCGATTCCCTGCGCGAGCCGGTGCGGCTCGGAGAGGGGCTGACGGAGGACAAGCGCCTCGACGAGGCGGTGCAGGAGCGGGCGCTCGCCTGCCTCAAGCGTTTTGGCGAGCGGCTGCGCGGCTTCGAGAAGCGCGCCGTGCGCGCGCTCGGCACCAATACGCTGCGGGTTGCAAAGGACGCGGCCGCGTTCCTCAAGAAAGCGGAGGCCGCGCTCGGCTTCCCGATCGAGGTCGTCGCGGGGCGCGAGGAAGCGCGTCTCATCTACCTCGGCGTCTCGCACAGCCTGCCCACCTCGCGCGAGAAGCGGCTGGTGGTGGACATCGGCGGGGGCTCGACCGAGCTCATCATCGGCGCGGGCCACAGGCCGCAGAGGCTCGAAAGTCTGTTCATGGGCTGCGTCTCCTACAGCCTGCGGTTCTTTCCCGAGGGCCGCATCTCCAAGAGCGCCATGAAGGAGGCCGAGCTCGCCGCGCGCAACGAGCTGCAGCCGATCGTCGCGGGATTCTCCCGCGGCAACTGGCAGCACGCGGTCGGCTCCTCCGGCACGGTGCGCGCGCTCGCCGCCATCCTGCAGCTGAACGGATTCGACGACGGGGATATCACGCCGGGGGGGCTCGACCGCCTGCGCTCCCGGCTGATCAAGGCGGGGCGAATGGAAAAAGTGGAGCTCGCGGGCCTGAAGCCCGACCGGGCAGTCGTGCTGCCGGGCGGGCTCGCGATTCTCAGCGCCGTGCTCTCGGAGCTCGATATCAAGTCCATGCTGCCGGCGGAAGGCGCGATGCGGCAGGGCGTGCTCTACGACCTGCTCGGCCGCTTTCATCACAAGGACATGCGCGAGGCGACGGTTGCGCAGTTCATGCAGCGCTACCACGTGCACGCGCTGCAGGCGCAGCGCGTCGGCGCACTCGCCTTCACGCTGCTGCGCCGGCTCGCGGCCGATTCGGACGCACCCGACGAGGCCGCCGCGCGCTCCATCGCGTGGGCGGCGAAGCTGCACGAGATCGGCATCTCGGTCGCCTACAGCGGCTACCACAAGCACTCCGCCTACATCATCAACCACGCCGACATGCCGGGCTTCTCGCGCGACGAGCAGGCACAATTGGCGCTCCTCGTGCAATCGCATCGCCGCTCGCTCACCAAGATCGCCGACGAGATCGAGACGCGCAACCTGGACTGGAACATGGTGTTCGCCCTCAGGATCGCCGCGCTGCTCTATCGCCGCCGCGCCGACATGCAGCTGCCGCCGCTGCAGCCTCGGCGCCAGGGACGCAAGTTCCGCCTCGCGCTGTCGCCCGGATGGCTCGCCCGCAATCCCCTGACCGCGACCGCGCTGCACGGCGAGATCCGCGAGTGGGAGCGGATTGGATTCGAGCTCAAGATCCCCGAGCTCGAGGACATGGAGTCCGGCGCGGAGATCGCAATCGCCGGCTAGGCGGGGCGCGGCCTCACCAGAACGTTCTGGCCGCCCGGAAGGAGCGCCACGCGTCGTTGAGCTCCTTTTTCAACTGCGCTGCCCGCGCGCGGTTCCAGCCCAGCAGTATGCCTCGAGCCTCGAGGAGGTCTCCCGACCGTCGGCCGCGGCAGACCCGCACCGCCAGGTCGGCCGCCGTTGCCGCATCGTTCATCGCGCCCAGGATGTCCTGAAGGTGCGACAGCCGCCGCAGAGCCTCGCGCACCGGTTGTCCCCGGTAGAGCCCGGAGAAGAAGTCGGCGGCGTAACGGAACTTCTTGATTGCGATGCGCAGGCGGTGCAGCCGGGCAGCCGACAGCGCGCCGAGGCCGCGGCCGCGCTTGCGCACCCGGCGGTAGCGCGCCTGAAGCACCGTCCGGGCGTGACCGCCCACCGGGCCCTGCAGAGCGGCGCGGGCGGCGACACTCGGGAGCACGCGCCAGCCCTCGGCGATAATCCATGCGGAAAGCTTGAGCGTAAGCCGCCGGTAGCGTGCCGAGCGCGCCGCGCGGCGAGCCTCCGCGCCCGCGCTGCGCCGCAGGCCCCTGCAGCGCGCGCTGAACGCCTTGAGTCCGGGCTGCGCGCCGAACTCCGCCTCGATCGGCGGCAGCGTTTCGGTCATGAGCACGTCCCAGTCGCGCGCCGGCCCGAGCCGGGAAGCCAACCACTTGAGCTCGCGTTCCACGGGTCCGACCACGGTCCCGGGCAGCGGGGGCGAGAACACGTCCAGCGCGGAGCGCAGCCGTCTCAGCGCAACCCGCGCCTGGTGCAGGAACTCCGGATCGGCACCCTTGCGCAGCCCGCGCTCGTTCGCAAGCAGGTGCGCGAGACCGGCCGCCATCACCTTGCGGAAGGCGTCGTTGACCGACATTACGGGGGCGAGCGGCGCGGGGCGGGCCTTGACCGGGCCGCTGCGCGCGCCGCGCGCCGCGGGCAGTCCGGCCATCCGCGCCAGTGCCGGGAAATCCAGCGGCCGGGACACGACGCGACGACCGGCCGGCACGGGGTCAGGACGACGCGTGCTGAGCCAGGAGCTTGAGCAGGGCTTCCTGCGCCGCGACGCGATCCCCTGGCCGCAGGGAATCGGCGTGATACTCGCCGTCCTGGCCCATCGTCCAGGCCTGGCCGTTGTCCTCGAGATAGGGCTTCAGGCCCTCGTTGATGACGCGCTTCTTCAGCTGCGGATCGAGGATCGGGAAGCAGATCTCGACTCGGCGGAAGAAATTGCGCTCCATCCAGTCGGCGCTGGAAAGATAGACGTCCTCGGCGCCGTCGTTGTGGAAATAGAACACCCGCGAGTGCTCGAGGAACCGCCCAACCACGGAGCGCACGCGGATATTCTCGGACACGCCCGGAATGCCGGCCTTGAGCGCGCACATGCCGCGCACGATGAGGTCGATCTGCACACCCGCCCTCGATGCGTCGTAGAGCGCGTCGACGGTCTCCGGATCGAGCAACGCGTTCATCTTGGCGATGATGCGGCCCTTCTTCCCGTCCTTCGCGTGCTGCGTTTCGTTGCGGATCGCCCGCAGCACCTGCTTGTGCAGGCTGAACGGCGCGAGCCACAGGTGCTTCAGCTTCGTCGCGCGCCCGAGCCCGGTCAGCTGGGTGAAGACGTCGGCGACGTCGGCGCAGATCTCCTCGTGGGCGGTCAGTAGTCCGAAATCGGTGTAGAGGCTGACGGTGCGCGTGTGATAGTTGCCGGTGGAGAGATGCACGTAGCGGCGGAGCCCGTCCGCCTCGCGCCGCACCACCATCAGCATCTTGGCGTGCGTCTTGTGCCCCACTACCCCGTGGACGACGTGCGCGCCGACGTCCTCCAGGCGCTGCGCCCAGTTGATGTTGGCCTCCTCGTCGAAGCGGGCCAGCAACTCGAGCACCACGGTCACTTCCTTCCCGCTCTTCGCCGCGTTGATGAGAATCTCCATCAGCTCGGATTCCACCCCGGTGCGATAGACCGTCATCTTGATCGCGACCACGTCCGGGTCGGCCGCCGCGCGCTCGAGGAACCCGACCACCGGCTGGAACGACTGGTACGGGTGATGGAACAGCAGGTCCCGCTCGCGGATCGCCTCGAAGATATGGTTTCTCCGGCTGACCCGCTCGGGCAGTCCCGGGTGGAACACCGGAAACTTGAGATCGGGCCGGTCCACCCACCCCGGCACGCTCATCAGGCGCGCGAGGTTCACGGGGCCGTCCACGCGGTAGAGATCGTCCTCCCCGAGGCCGAACTGCGCCAGCAGGAACTGGGTGATCTGGGCCGAGCAGTTCTGCGCCACCTCGAGCCGGACCTCGTCGCCGAACTGGCGCGAGGGCAGCTCCCCGCGCAGCGCGGCGCGCAGGTCCTTCACCTCCTCCTCGTCGACGAAGAGGTCGCTGTTGCGGGTCACGCGGAACTGGTAGCACTCCGCCACCTTCATTCCCGCGAACAGCTCCGCCACGTGCGCGTGCAGCACCGAGGACAGGAACACGAAATCGTAGTCCGCGCCCGCGACCTCCTGCGGCAGCCGGATGACGCGCGGCAGCACGCGCGGCGCCTGCACGATCGCGATGCCCGAATTGCGCCCGAACGCGTCCTTGCCTTCGAGCTCGACCGCGAAGTTCAGGCTCTTGTTGAGCACGCGCGGGAACGGGTGCGCGGGATCGAGCCCGATGGGCGTCAGCACCGGCATCACCTCGCGGAAGAAATAGCTCCGGATCCAGTCGGCCTGGCCCGGGGTGAAATCCGACCGGCGCAGGAACCGGATGCCCTCTCGCTCGAGGCCCGGCAGTATTTCCTGGTTGAGCAGGCCGTACTGCGCCGCGACCAGCTCGTGCGCTTCCTTCGCCACCTGCGGGAACAGCTGATTCGCCGGCTTGCGCTCCGGTCCGACCGCGGGCGCGCCGGCCTCGATCTCCGCCTTCAGGCCCGAGACGCGGATCTCGAAGAACTCATCGAGATTGCTGCTGACGATGCACAGGAAGCGCAGCCGCTCGAGCAGCGGCGTCGCGCGGTTCTCCGCCTGCGCGAGCACGCGCCGGTTGAACGCGAGCTGTCCCAGCTCGCGATTGAGATACAGCTCCGGAACGTCGCGTGGCTTGTTCATGGCACGCTGGCTGCGCGGTCGCGCACTGAGCGCGACGCTGACTGCTCGCTGAATGGACTCGATTGATTGGCGCAGCCAACTCGCGGAGGACGCCCCGTTCGCCCTGCCCGCTGGCCGTTGCGCGCACCAGTATACGACAGCTTTGTTACGGGTTCGTTACAGAGAAAGCGGTAGCAAGGGACCGAGCTGCTTCGCTCACGATGCGGATTTTCCGGTGCAAATCATCCATCTTTGCCAGACTCATCAAGCTTCTTCTGAAGATTCGAGTGCGACGCAGGCTCAGGCCGTGGCGGCGTCCTGCGCCCGGGTGGCGGCGGGCAACACGCGCCGCGCTGGGAAATGCGCGGTGAAGCGGCTGCCTTTGCCGGGCTCGCTCTGGACCTCGAGGGTGGCCTGGTGGCGCGCCAGCGCGTGCTTGACGATGGCGAGCCCGAGCCCGGTGCCGCCGGTCTCGCGCGAACGCCCGCGGTCCACGCGGTAGAAGCGCTCGGTCAGCCGCGCGATGTGCTGCGGCTCGATGCCGATGCCCGTATCCTCGACGATGAACTCGGCGCCGTCCCCCGACCCGCGCCAGGCGAGGCGTATGGTGCCGCCCGCGGGCGTGTAGCGCACCGCGTTGCTCACGAGATTGCTGAACGCGCTCGCGATCTCGCTCTCCGCGCCTGCGATGTCGAGCCCTTCCGCCGCGTCGAGAACCACCTGGTGCCTGCCGCCGCTCAAGGCATCCGCGTCGGCCTTGACCCGGGCGAGCAGCCCGCGCATGGACACGCGCTCCTCCAGCGAGGGCTCGGGCGAGGACTCCAGGGCGGAGAGCGCGAGCAGATCATCCACGATGCGCTGCATGCGGCGCGCCTGCTCGGCCATGAGGTTCACGTAGTCGCGCGTGCGCCGGGGATCGAGCTCGAGTTCCTGCACCGTCTCCAGGAAGCCGGCCAGCACCGTGAGCGGCGTGCGCAGCTCGTGCGACACGTTGGCCACGAAATCGCGGCGCATGGTCTCGATCCTCTCGAAGCGGGTGATGTCGCGCGAGAGCAGCAGCTTCTGCGCCTCGCCGTAGGGAATGACCTGGACCGACAGGGACAGGCCGCCGCCGTGCTCCGAGTGCAGCGGCATCGCGTGCGCGAAGTCTTCGGCTTCGAGGTAGGCGACGAACTCGGGCTGGCGCACGAGGTTCGTCACCGGCCGGCCGACGTCGGCTCCGAGGTCGAGCCCGAAATGCCGTGCCGCGCCTTCGTTGCACCATTCGATGCGGTCCTGGGCATCGAGTATGACCACCCCGTCGGGCAACGCCTCGCCGGCCTGGCGCCAGCGCAAGAGCGCGTGCGAGAGGCGTTCCGCCTCGCGGGCGGCGGCGCGCTCGAATCTATACAGCAGGGCGAACGCCTCATCCCACGCGCCGCGCGCCTCCGGCAGCGCCTCGGGACGCGGATGCCTCAGCCAGCGCATCAGCGCGGCGAGCTTGGACACGTGGTAGGCAAGGAGCGCCAGCGCGGCGAGTGCCAGCAGGGCCCATCCCGCCGCGGCGCCGAAAACGAGCCCCGCCAGCAACGCCACGACCGCGATCATGGCGATCGTCACCGCAGCTCGCAGCAGCGGGTGAGTCAAGGCGCGAATGTCTCCCGGATGGCCGTGCGGATTATCTCACGACTTGCGGCCTGTCAGGCGCCGCGCATGCGATAGCCGCTGCTGCGCACCGTCTCGACCAGCCGGTCGTGCCCGCTCGCCTCCAGCGCCTGGCGCAGCCTCCGGATGTGAACATCCACGGTGCGCTCCTCGACGAACACGTGGTCCCCCCACACCCGGTCGAGCAGCTGCGCGCGGCTGTGGACGCGCTCCGGATGGGTCATGAAGAAATGCAGCAGCCGGAACTCGGTGGGCCCGAGCGCGATCTCCCGTCCGTTTGCGTTCACCCGCCGCGTCTCCGGATCGAGCCGCAGGCCGGAGATCTCGACCGCGTCATCGGTGCGCTCGGGCGCGCGGCGGCGCAGCACCGACTTGATGCGCGCGAGCAGCTCCTTCGGAGAGAAGGGCTTGGTGAGGTAGTCGTCCGCGCCGCCCTCGAGCCCCTCGACCTTGTCGCGCTCCTCGGCACGCGCCGTGAGCATGATGATCGGGATGCGGCGGGTGCGCTCCGCGCCGCGCAGCCTGCGCGCGTAGGCGAGCCCCGAGATTCCCGGCAGCATCCAGTCGAGCAGGACCACGTCCGGGAGCGCATCGCGCACCATCCCATCGGCGTCCTCCGCGCTGGCAGCGCGCCACACGCGATAGCCGGCGTGCTCGAGATTGACCGCGACCAGTTCCTGGATGGCTGGCTCGTCTTCGACGACGAGAACGATGCTGTTCATGGCGCGGGGCGGGTTCGGAGACGGCGCCCAGTGTATGACAACGATGTGACGGAAATGTTACGCCGGTCTGCGGAGAGACTCACTCCCACCACCCCGCCCGCATGCGCGGGCACCCCGCCCATCCCGCCGCGCTGCATCGCGTCGGGCGCTCGCCGGCTCGGAGGCATGCTCCTCGAAACCCCGGCTCGCCCTCAGGCAGGAGGGGAATTTGCCCAGAACGTTCAGGCCTTCTTGAGCTTCTCCAGGAAGTGCTTGCGGAACTTGGCGACCTTGGGGGCGACCACCGCCTGGCAGTACGGCTGGTAGGGATTGCGCGCGAAATACTCCTGGTGGTAGCCCTCCCCCATGTAGAACGTAGTGGCGGGCGCCAACTCGGTCACGATGGGACCGCTCCACAGCTTCGCGTCGTTCAACCGTGCGATGACTTCCTCGGCGTCGGCCTTCTGCTGCGGCGTGTGGTAGAAGATCGCCGAGCGGTACTGCGAGCCGACGTCGTTGCCCTGGCGGTTGCGCGTCGTCGGATCGTGGATCACGAAGAACACCTCCAGCAGCTCCTTGAACGACACGACCGCGGAATCGAAGGTGACGCGCACAACCTCGGCATGGCCCGTGTCGCCGCCGCACACCTGCTCGTAGGTGGGATTCGCGGTGCTGCCGCCCATGTAGCCCGATTCGACGGAGGCGACGCCCTTCATGCCGTCGTACACCGCCTCCAGGCACCAGAAGCAGCCGCCCGCGAGCGTGGCGATCGCCTTGCCGGCGTCAGCGGATGTCGCGGCATTCATCGGAATGCTCCAGTCGGGTCAGGAGCCTCTGTTACGGTGCGAGCAGTGTAGCGGATTCAGGACACTACGCGGCGGCCGGCAGCTGCGACAGGGCCACGGCGCGCTCGCGCGCGAGCCAAGGCCGGAACAGCAGGCGCTCGGTGCGTCCCAGTGCGGCGTGACGTTCGATCAGCGCAGCCATGCGCATTCGGAACTCTTCGTAGCCGAGTCCGGGCACGGTGGGCGCGCCGCTCCAGTGGCTGGCGAGCGGCTCGAAGGCCACGCGGACGTCGAAATCGCGCGCCGCGCGGCAGCTAGCGTGCAGCGCGCGCCACGCGGTGAGGAGACCCACGCGCTCGTAGCGGGCACAACGCTCGAACAGCTCGCTCGCATGATCGAAGGAGCCGCCGTGGCCCTGCGCCGCCTGGCGCGCCAGCGCGCGCAGCGCCGGCTCCTCCGCGCCGCGGGCGAGCGCGCGATAGAACACCGCTGCCTGGGTGGATGCGACGCACAGGCCAAGCGCCTCCAGCGCGACGCTCCGCCCCGGTCCGGCGAGCGCCGGGCCCCGGCGGTAGCGCTCGAAGAACGCCTCGTAGGCCGCGCTCCAGTCGAATTCGGGCCAGGTCGCCGCGATGAAGCCGCGCAACCGGCCTCCCAGCTCCGTGCACCGGGGGCACCAGGTCTGCTCCAGCCAGAGCCCGACCTCGGGGCGCGCCGCGAAGACCCGGGCGAGGCGGGTCGCGTGCAGCGGCGCGGCCGTCTCCAGGAAGGACGCGGCGGCGAGACCGTAGAACAGCAATCCGTTGAATCGCACGATGGCGCGTGCGCGGGCCTGGTCGCTTTTCTCGCGTTGGGGCAATCGGGTCGCGATGGCTTGCATGTCGTCCTCCCCGTGGATGTGCCGCAGGCGGTGCCCGCGCGCACGGGAAGTATTGGTGCATCGCAAAAACCGATGCAATCCTCTCGTGCGTTGTGGCTCCCCGTTGACCCGCCGGTAGCCATTAGTGATACCTTGCGCTACAAACCGGTGGAGGAGACCGGTGGAAACGGGGGGAGGACGGCCATGACGACAAGCGCGGGACTCGTGGAAGTGCTCAAGCGTGAGTTGCGGTCGCGGGGCATCACCTACGCCCGCGTCGCGCGCGAGCTGCGCCTCTCCGAGGCCAGCGTGAAGCGCATGTTCTCGCGCAGGAACTTCTCCCTCAAGCGGCTCGACCAGGTGTGCCAGCTCGCGAACAGCGAGTTCTCGGATATCGCGCGGGCGCTGCACCAGGAGGAAAGCCTGATCTCCCGGCTGACCCAGGAGCAGGAGCAGGAGATCGTGTCCCATCCCAAGCTCTTCCTCGTGGCCGTTTGCGTTCTCAACCACGTCGGATTCGAGCAGATCGTCGCGACCTACGACATCTCCCGGCCGGAATTGATCCAGCTCCTCGCCCGGCTCGACCGCCTGGGGTTCATCCGGTTGCTGCCCAACAACCGTATAAGGCTCCTGGTGTCGCTCGATTTCTCGTGGCTGCCGGATGGACCGATACAGCGCTTCTTCAACCAGCAGGCGCACAACGAGTACTTCCGCTCGCGCTTCGACCGCCCCGACGAGTACATGGTGGTCGTGAACGGCATGCTGTCGCGGGCCTCGAGCGCGGCGATCGTGACGCGCCTCAAGCGGATCGCGCGCGAGTTCTCCGAGCTGAACAATCAGGACGCGCGGCTGCCGCTCGGCGAGCGCTCGGCGATGAGCCTCCTCGTCGCCGTGCGCCACTGGGAGCTCGCGGCGTTCGCCGAGCTGAGGCGCAGGAAAACCCCTAATCCGACAGGAGCCCGAACATGAATGCCCGCAAGCTGCTGCTGCTCTGGAGCGCCGCGCTCGCCCTTGCCCTGCCCGGCGCGGGCTGGGGGCAGGCCAAGCCCGCGGCCGGAGCCAAGCCCGCGACCGTCAAGGCGACCTTCGCCGGCGGCTGCTTCTGGTGCATGGAGGAAGCCTTCGACAAGGTGCCGGGCGTGGTCGCAACCGTTTCCGGCTACATGGGCGGTCACGTCAAGAACCCGACCTACGAGCAGGTGAGCACCGCCCGCACTGGTCACGCCGAGGTCGTGCAGGTGGAGTACGATCCGTCGAAGGTGACGTATGCCCGGCTGCTCGAGGTGTTCTGGCGCAACATCGACCCCACACAGAAGGACGCGCAGTTCTGCGACTTCGGCCCACAGTACCGCAGCGCCATCTTCTTCCACGACGCGGAGCAGAAGCGGCTCGCGGACGCGTCCCGGGCGGCGCTCGTGAAGTCGAAGCCGTTCAAGGGCGAGATCGCCACCGAGATCACGAAGGCCTCCCAGTTCTACCCCGCCGAGGGCTACCACCAGGACTACTACCAGAAGAATCCGGCGCGCTACAAGTTCTACAAGAGCGGCTGCGGCCGCGATTCGCGGCTGAAGCAGCTGTGGGGCTGACGAGCCGGTCCTGAGATCATCTCACGCGCGTCGCCTCGCGGCGACATCCCGCACCAAAGACGAGCGCGCCCGATCGATTCTGGTGCGTTCGCTTTGTGCGCAAAACCCCCTCGTAAGATCCCGGTAAGCCCGGAGTAAGCCGCGCGAAAGTTGTGAAACATTTTGTAAAACTTCGCGCACGGCGTGAACCGTGGGTGTCCTGGAGCGTTCGTATGGGACGTTGGCGTGCGAGCCAACGCACATCTCAACCACGAACAGGAGACATCCATGAAACGCAAATTGGTATTGGCGCTCGCCGTGATGAGCGCACTCGGTATTGCAGGCTCTGGAGCGTTCGCCCAGAGCGACGAGGAAAAGCAGGAAACGAAGCCCGAGCAATCGCTCGTCATTCTCGAGCAGGGGCAGGCGTCCCGGCCGCTGATCGTCGCGGATGAGGACAAGAAGGATACGCCGAAGCCCGAGCTCGTTTCCGAAGGCGACGATAGCTTCCCGAAGGGCTCCGCGCCCGAGCTGATCGCCGATTCCTATCCGGAGGGCTCCACCACGCCCGAGCTCATCGGGTAAGTCGCTCCCGCAAGAAAGCGTTCAAGCGGGCGCCGGGGTCGCAGGACTCCGGCGCCCGTTTCATTATCAGGCGCAGGTCGATCACCGCAAGGATTGCTTACCGTTTGGTAACCCGACGTTGACGGCGCGGCAAGCCGCTTGTGCGGCTGGCTGCGGGTGCGCTATGTTGCGCATCTCAGTCCGCGAGCCTGCAAATGAAAGTCCTGCTGATCGAAGACGATCCCCAGACCTCGGCGTTCATCATCGATGGGCTGCACGAGCATGGCCACGCGGTGGAGCATGCGACGAACGGCCGCGACGGTCTTCTCCGTGCCTCGGAGGGAAGCCACGACGTCATGGTTATCGATCGCATGCTGCCCGGGCTCGACGGACTCGCCATCGTGAAGACGATCCGCGCCGCAGGCACCCGGGCACCGGTGCTGCTGCTCACCACGCTCGGCGGAGTAAGCGATCGCGTCGAGGGGCTGGAGGCCGGCGCGGACGATTACCTTACCAAGCCCTTCGCTTTCGCAGAGCTGCTGGCGCGGCTGAACGCGCTCGCGCGCCGTCCCCCGATCGCAGACGAGGCGACGGTGCTGCGCGTCGGAAACCTCGAACTGGACCGCCTCAAGCGCGCGGTCACGCGGGGCGGCAAGCGCATCGAGCTGCAACCGCAGGAATTCCGGCTGCTCGAGTACCTGATGCGCCATGCCGGCCAGGTGGTGACGCGGACCATGCTCCTCGAGAACGTGTGGGATTTCCACTTCGACCCGCGCACCAGCATCGTCGAAACCCACATCAGCCGGCTGCGCGCCAAGGTGGACCGGGATTTCGGAGAGGAGCTGATCCACACGGTGCGCGGCTCGGGATACTCCCTTGGCGTCTCCGACTAGGTATCTCCGCAGCACCAGCATCCGGCTCCTCGCGTGGTACGCGGCGGTTTTCGCGGCATCGGTCGCGATCCTTTTCCTCATCGTCTACTGGATCACGGTCGCCGCGCTCGACCAGCAGTTGAGCGATTCCGTGGATCGCGAGACGGAGGTGCTGGCTCAACTGTACCGGGACCGTGGTCTCGACAGCGTCGCGCGGGCGATCCAGTTGAGGATGGCGGATCTGCGGTCGCCCCGCCGCTACTATCTGCTGCAGAACGCCGCGGGAGAGCGCCTCGCCGGAAATCTGCCGCCGATGGAGCCCGCAGACGGCGACATGGAGCTTCCGGTGTCCTACCTGTTCCCCGACCGGACCTCGAGACTGGAGACTCCTGGCGATGCCTATCCCGTCGTGGCCCAGGGACAGGTGCTTGGGAGCGGCGAGTACCTGCTCGTGGGCGAAAGCCGTTTTCGGGCGTCGAAGGCGAAGGAGGCGATATTCCGGGCGTTTGCCTGGGGCATCGCCATCACGTTGCTGCTCGCCGCGGGCGGCGGCGCGGCGCTCGGCATCGGGTTCCTGCGCCGCATCGAGGAGATCAACCGCACCACCCGCTCGATCATGGATGGCGACCTCGCCAAGCGCGTGCCGGCCACCGGTGGCGGCAGCGAGATGGATGAGCTTGCGGGCAACCTGAATGCCATGCTCGACCGGATACAGTCGCTGATGGAAAACCTGAAGCGAGTTTCCGACGATATCGCCCACGATCTGCGAACGCCACTCAGCCGGCTGCGCCACCGGCTCGAGGCCGCCCGGGGAAACGCGGGATCGGGCGGGGACGCGGTCATCGAACAGTCCCTCGCCGAGGTGGATGCCATACTGGCGACATTCTCGGCGCTGCTGCGCATCTCCCAGATCGAATCCGGCGCCCGGCGCGCGGCTTTTTCCGACGTGGACCTCGGGCATGTCGTGACCAACGTTTCCGAAGCGTATGCCCCGGTCGCCGAAGATCGCGGCCAGCGGCTCAAGACGACCGTTGCCAGCGTGCCGGCGATCAACGGCGACCGCGAGCTCCTGACCCAGATGATGGCCAACCTCATCGAGAACTCGATCCGCCATTGCCCGCCCGGAGTCGGAATCGCCGTCGACGTGAAACTGGAAGCCGGCCTGCCGGTCATCTGCGTGGCCGATACCGGCGCGGGCATCCCTGCCTCCGAGCGCGAGAAAGTTTTCCGCCGCTTCTTCCGTCTTGAGGCCAGCCGCACGACGCCGGGCAGCGGTCTCGGGCTTGCACTCGTGAAAGCGGTTGCCGACCTGCACGGAGCATCGATCGAGCTTTCGGACAATCTGCCCGGGCTTCGCGTCACGATCCGCTTTTCGCACCGGTGACGGTGTCGCCGGCAGCAGACAAGCGCCCCGCGCGCCGGCTGTTTGCACGCGATTCTGTAAGCTGCGCGTAAGCTCCGGATGCGAATTCGTGCACGAATTTACGACGGCGTTACGGGTCAATTACATGTTCGTAATAATCCGCACGGCCCGTACACCTCGCCTATCCTTCGCCCGTCCAACAGGTTGTTGGGCAGATCGCCAACGATCAATTTTGACGAACATAGGAGACCGACATGAACCACAAGACTGTACTCGCGCTTGCACTTGCCAGCGCCTTCGCCCTTTCGACCGCGCAGGTGCTCGCCGATGAAGACAAGAAGGAAACATCGCCCTATCCGCAGCTGATCGCGGACGAGGACAAGAAGGATACCGAGAAGCCGCAGCTCGTCTCCGAAAGCGACGACGCTTTTCCGACGGGGTCTACGCCTGAGCTGAGCGCGTAGTTCGTCAGCCGCCAGTTTCTACTAGGTGGTACGGGCGCACGGGATTGCAAGATCCCGGCGCCCGTTTTGTTTTCAGGCAATGGTGACGCGCGCGAACTTGCGCTTGCCGACCTGAACCACGACGCGGGCGCCGCGGGCAAGCTTCTGCGCCTTGTCGCTCACCTTCGCGCCGTCGATCTTCACGCCGCCCTGCTCGATCAGGCGCAGCGCTTCCGACGCGCTGGAAGCCAGGCCCGCCTGCTTGAGCACCTGGGCGATCGCCATTGCCGCTCCGCCCGCCGCTCGAACCGTGACCTCGGGCACCTCCGAGGGCGCTTCGTGATCCCGGAAACGGGCATTGAAGCCCTCGGCCGCCAGCCGGGCGGCGTCCTTGCCGTGGAAGCGCTCGACGATCTCCCGCGCAAACTCGAACTTCACGTCGCGCGGATTGCCGCCGCGCTCCACGTCCCCCCTCCTTTCGGCTTGCTTCTGGGGCGACTCGGATGACAGCAGCTCGATGTAGCGCCACATCAGGTCGTCCGAGATCGACATCAGCTTGCCGAAGATCTCGCCCGGGGCCTCGGTGATGCCGATGGTGTTGCCGAGCGATTTCGACATCTTGTTGACGCCGTCCGTGCCCTCCAGCAGCGGCAGGGTGAGGATGCACTGCGGCGGCTGCCCGTGCTCCTTCTGCACCTCGCGCCCCATCAGCAGGTTGAACTTCTGGTCGGTGCCCCCGAGCTCGAGATCGCTCTTGAGCTCCACCGAGTCGTAGCCCTGGACGAGGGGATAGAGGAACTCGTGGATCGCGATCGGCTGCTGCGCCCGGTAGCGCTTGCCGAAGTCGTCGCGCTCGAGCATGCGCGCGACCGTGTGCTTCGCGGCGAGCCGGATCAGGTCCGCGGCCTTCATGGCATTCATCCACGTCGAGTTGAACACCACCTCGGTGCGGCCGCGGTCGAGGATCTTGAATACCTGGTCGGTATAGGTCTTCGCGTTTGCCTGCACCTCCTCGCGTGAAAGCGGCGGGCGCGTCGCGTTCCGGCCCGAGGGGTCGCCGATCATGCCGGTGAAGTCGCCGATCACGAAGAGGACCTGGTGCCCGAGGTCCTGCAGCGCGCGCAGCTTGTTGATGAGCACCGTGTGCCCGAGATGGAGGTCGGGGGCGGTGGGATCGAATCCGGCCTTTACACGCAGGGGACGACCCGCCGCCAGCTTCGCGCGCAGCTCCGATTCGACCAGCAGCTCAGCCGCACCGCGTCGGATGACCTCGATTTGCTGCTCGATGGAAGTCATGGCGCCGGACGGCCGGGACTATGCACTATTTCACTATGCAAAATTGGGTTTGCCGCAGCGGGCGATTCTGTTAAGCTGGCCGCACCCAAAAAACTCTGGGAAATCATGGAGCAAGGGAACAGGGGAATTGTAGCAGCCCGGGGCGGGTTTGTCGGGCGCGAGTTGGCCCATGTCCTCGCGCATCGAATCGCGCATTCGAAGCTCGTCCGCGCGGCGGCGGCGCTGGTCTTGTCATTCGTGGGGGTGGTGACGGCATTCGGCATTGCCCCGAACACCGTGACCGAGCCCATCAAGCAGACGCCGGTCGTGGTCGAGCTCGCGCTGCCGGCCGCGAGCCCGCCGGAGCCCCCCGTCGAGGGCTACTGGCGCGAAGAGCGCGTGCTACACGGGGACACGCTCGCGACCTTGCTGGCTCGGCTCGGCGCAGATGACCCGGAGGCCTTGCGGATTCTGCGACAGTTGCGCTCGGCGCGGGCGCTCCACCGGCCGGCAGCGGGCAAGTCGGCGCGGGCGCAGATCTCCACAGAGGGGCTGCTGCTCGAGCTGCACTACCGCGACGGAGCCAATCTCCTCGTCGCGATACGCGACAGCGACAGGATCAGCGTCACCGAGCAGCCGGCCGAGCTCGAGCGGCGCGTGCTGATGAAGTCCGCAGAGATCCGCACCTCGCTCTTCTCCGCGAGCGAAACGGCCGGGCTCTCGGACGCCATCGCCACGCAGCTTGCGGATATCTTCTCCACCGACATCGACTTCCATCGCGACCTGCGGCGCGGCGACCGCTTCTCGGTGGTCTACGAGATGTACCACGACCGCGGCGAGCCGGTGCGCGCGGGGCGCGTGCTGGCGGCGGAATTCATCAACGTCGGCCGCCTCTACCGCGCGGTCTACTTCCAGCACGATGAGCAGCGGGGCGGCTATTACACGCCCGACGGCCGCAACATCCGCAAGGCGTTCCTGCGCTCTCCGCTCCAGTACTCGCGCATCTCCTCCGGGTTCAGCAGCTCGCGCTTCCACCCGATTCTCGGCCAGTGGCGCGCGCACCGGGGCATCGACTACGCCGCGCCTCACGGCACCCCCATCCGCGCCACCGGCGACGGCGTGGTCGAGTTCGCGGGCCGGGACCACCGGGGATACGGCAACCTGATCGTGCTGCGCCACCAGTCCAGGCACACGACCTGGTACGGCCACCTGTCGGGATTCGCCAAGGGCCTGCGCAAGGGCATGCGCGTCTCCCAGAGCGAGACGATCGGCTACGTCGGCGCGACCGGCCTCGCCACCGGGCCGCACCTGCACTACGAGTTCCGCATCAACGACGTGCACCAGAACCCCCTGCGCATCGTGATGCCTCCCGCGCCGCCGATCAGCGCGGAGTTGAAGCCCGCGTTCGAAGCGCAGATCGAACCGGTGATGGCGCAGCTGAAGCTGCTGCGCAGCACCCATCTCGCCCGGCTGGACTAGCGTCCGATGCCCGAGCATTACGTCGGGCTGATGTCGGGCACGAGCCTCGACGGCGTCGACGCGGTTCTCGCCGCCGCGCGCGGCGGGCGCATGCGGCTGCTGCGAAACATCCACTTGCCCTTTCCCGCCAGGCTGCGCTCGCGTCTTCTCGATCTGCAGGAGAGCGGGCGCAACGAGCTGCACCGCGCGGCGGTCGTTTCCAATGAGCTGTCCGATCTCTATGCCAGGGCGGTGCGCCGCCTGCTCTCCCGCGCCAGGGTGACCGCGCGCGCCGTTGCCGCGATCGGCTGCCACGGGCAGACCGTGCGGCATCGCCCCGGCGACGGCTATACGCTGCAGCTCGTCAACGGCGCCCGGCTGGCGGAGCGGTCCGGCAGCACCGTTGTCTGCGATTTCCGCAGCCGTGACATCGCCGCCGGCGGCGAAGGCGCGCCGCTCGTGCCCGCGTTTCACCACGCCGCGTTCCAGGCGGCGCGCCGTTCCCGCGCCATCGTCAACCTGGGAGGCATCGCCAACGTCACTTCGCTCCCGGCGCGCGGCCGCGTGACGGGCTTTGACAGCGGGCCGGGCAACTGCCTGCTCGACGCCTGGATCCACGAGCGCCGGCGCAAGCCCTACGACCGCGATGGAAGATGGGCCGCGAGCGGCCATGTCCATCCGCGGCTGCTGGCGAGATTGCTCGCGCATCCGTACTTCGGCCGTCGGCCGCCGAAGAGCACCGGGCGCGGGGAATTCAATCTGCAGTGGCTGAAGCGCCAGCTTGCGGGTGCCGAGCGGCCGGCCGACGTCCAGGCGACGCTCACCGAGCTGACCGCGCTCACGGTCGCCCGTGCGGTGCGCCGATACTGCGCAAGCGCCCGCGAGGTCTTCGTGTGCGGCGGCGGCGCCCGCAACCGGCTTCTGCTGTCACGCCTGGCGGCGCTGCTGCCGGGCAGGCGCGTCGCAACGACCGCGGCGCTCGGCATCGAGCCGGAGCACGTCGAGGCGCTTGCTTTCGCGTGGCTCGCGCGCCAGGCGCTCCTGCACCGGGCGGGCAATTTGCCCGCCGTGACCGGCGCGCGCGGCCCGCGCGTGCTCGGCGCCATTTATCCGAAGTAGCCGACCGCAATAAAAAAGGCGGCCGAGGCCGCCTTTTGCCGTTCCTGAGTTCCCCCTACGCGGAGAATGACGAGCCGCAGCCGCAGGTCGAAGTGGCGTTCGGGTTCTTGATCACGAACTGCTCGCCCTCGACGTTCTGCTGGTAGTCGATCTCGGCGCCCGCGAGGTACTGCAGGCTCATGGGATCGATCAGCAGCATGACGCCGCCCTTCTCCATTCGGGTGTCGTCATCGCCCGCTTCCTCGTCGAAGGTGAACCCGTACTGGAAGCCCGAGCAGCCGCCGCCCTGCACGAAGACGCGCAGCTTCAGGTTGGGGTTGCCCTCCTCGTCGATGAGGCTCTTTACCTTCGCCGCCGCGGCGTCCGTGAACACCAGCGGTTCGGGCAGCTTTTCAATCACCGTATTCATTCGATGCTCCTGCATCAGGCAGTCAACGTTAATTCAGTCTCGCTCCGCCGCGGCCGGCTTCAGCTTCACCACGTTCTCGGACTTTCCCTCGCTCTCGTAGACGAGCTTGCCCTGGACCACCGCGCCGAGCTGGATTTCGAGCGTCTTGTAATGCACATCCCCTGTGACATTCGCCTTGGGCTGCAGTTCCACGTATTCCGCGGCGTGCACCGGCCCGATCACGGTGCCGTTGATCACCACGTGGGAGACGCGGATCTCGCCCTCGATCTGCGCCTGCTCGGAGAGCACGAGGGTGCCGGGCTTGCCGTCGGCCGCGATCACGTCGCCGCGCACGCGCCCGTCCACCCGCAGGCCGCCGGTGAAGATGATGCTGCCCTCGACGGTCGCGCCAGCGCCGATCAGGCACTCGATGTTGTTGTGGGGCTTGCTGCCGCCCTTGCCGCCTAACATTCCCGCCCGCTCCTCAGGACACGCTCACGGATTGCGATAGTTTAGGCGTAATGGAGCCGATTTCAAAGACCCGCACCTGCAGGCTCCTGACAACGGTCCCGGGCGCGACCTTGAACGTGCCCTCCACGCGCTGGAAGAACTTGAAGCTCACCTGGTA
The DNA here is from genome assembly GCA_036555035.1 of Burkholderiales bacterium. Taxonomy (GTDB): domain Bacteria; phylum Pseudomonadota; class Gammaproteobacteria; order Burkholderiales; family SG8-41; genus SG8-41. The sequence goes on from DATBMB010000153.1 coordinate 19,222, forward strand.
CTCCTTGGCGCTCTTCTGCTCTTCCAGCGGCAGCGTGACGACGAACTTGCGCTCGCCCTGCTCGAGATTCACCACGAACTGCAGCGTCCCGTTGAACTCCTTCACGCGCTGCCCGCTCTGCACCAGCAGGAAGCGGTAGCGATACTCCCCGGGCAGCGAATCCGGCTGCACGCGGAAGCGGTTGATGCTGAGCCCGATCTCCTTCTCGCCGGAGACCATCAGCGACTGGAAAAGAGCGAGATCCTCCTTCAGAGCCGCGTTCTCCTCGGACAGCAGCTTGACCTGCCGGCCGAGGTCGCCGTAGGTGGCGCGGTCGATCTGGAGCTGCCGCTCGGTGGATGCGACCTGCGTCCTCAGCTCGGCGATCCGGGAATCCCGATTCTGGATCTCGACGCTCATCTGCGCGATCACGCGCTGCGCCTCGCTCTGGCGGAAGCCGGCGAGCTCCATGCCGTACTCGTAGGTGGTCAAGCCCACGCCGATGATGAGCCCTCCGAGCGCGATGAAGCCGAGCCAGCGCCAGTACCACGGCACGTGCGCGCGCACCGCCACCCGCGGGGCGAAGATCCCGAATCGGCGCTTCAGCGTGCGGAAGATCTGTGCCATCGGGCATGTCCGGCTAGGGCAGCAGCGCGAGCTGCCCGAGCCCGGTCGTCTCCGGCAACCCGAACATGATATTCATGTTCTGCACCGCCTGCCCCGAGGCGCCCTTCACCAGGTTGTCGATGACCGACAACACGACCACGATATCGCCGCCGCGCGGCCGGTGCACGGCAATGCGGCACACGTTCGCGCCGCGCACCGAGCGCGTGTCCGGATGGCTGCCGGCGGGCATGACGTCCACGAACGCCTCCCCGGCATAGCGCTTTTCGTACAGCGCCTGCAGATCGACTCCGTTCGTGATCCGGGCATAGAGCGTCGCGTGGATGCCGCGGATCATCGGCACGAGGTGCGGCACGAACACGACGTTGACCGCGCGGCCCGCGGCCCGCTCGAGCCCCTGCGCGATCTCGGGATGATGGCGATGCCCCGGCACGCCGTAGGCCTTGAAGTTGTCGGAGGCCTCGGCGAGCAGCGTGTGCACCTCCGCCTTGCGCCCCGCGCCGGAGACGCCGGATTTCGCGTCGGCAATGAGATGGTCGAGATCGGCGATGCCGGACTCGACGAGCGGCAGGAAGCCCAGCTGCACGGCCGTTGGATAGCAGCCGGGATTGGCGACGATGCGCGCTTCGCGAATGCGCTCGCGGTTCACCTCCGGCAGGCCGTAAACCGCCTCCGCCACGAGCTCCGGGCACGCGTGCTTGACGCCGTACCACTGCTCCCACAGGGCGACATCGCGGATGCGGAAATCGGCGGCGATGTCGAT
>DATBMB010000176.1:0-9722 GCA_036555035.1 Burkholderiales bacterium
GGGGTGTGGTCTCGCGGCCGCCGAGATCGGGCGTCTTGATTCCCGAGGCGAGCACCGAGCCCATCGCCTTGACGATCAGGCCCGCCGCAGCGCTCTGGCCCAGGTGCTCCAGCATCATCGCCCCGCTCCACACCTGGCCCAGCGGATTGGCGACGCCCTTGCCCACGATGTCGGGCGCGGAGCCGTGCACCGGCTCGAACATCGAGGGAAATTTCTTCTCCGGGTTGAGATTGGCCGAGGCACCGATTCCGATCGAGCCGGCAATCGCCGCGCCGAGATCGGTGAGGATGTCGCCAAAGAGGTTGCTCCCCACCACGACGCCGAAGTTCTGGGGGTGGGTGACGAAGCGCGCGGAGAGCGCGTCGATGTGCATCTGCTCGGCCGCGATGCCCGGGTATTCCTTTGCGATGCTCCAGAACACCTCGTCCCAGAACGGCATGCTGAAGATGATGCCGTTCGACTTGGTCGCGGAGGTGACCTTCTTCTTTTTCTTGCGGCGCGCGAGATCGAACGCGTAGCGGATGATGCGCTCGGTGCCGCGCCGCGTGAAGAGATTCAGCTGCGTCACGACCTCGTGCGGGGTCTCGCTGTAGATGCGCCCACCCATGCTCGAGTACTCGCCCTCGTTGTTCTCCCGCACCACGATGAAGTCGATATCCTGCGGCCCGCGCCCCGCAAGCGGTGAGCGCACGCCCGGCAGCAGCTTCACCGGCCGCACGCAGGCGTACTGCTGGAAGCTGCGCCGGATCGGGATCAGCAGCCCCCACAGAGAGATGTGGTCCGCCACGCCGGGAAAACCCACTGCGCCTAGAAAGATCGCGTCGGAGTCGCCGATGCGCTTCAACCCGTCATCGGGCATCATCCTGCCGTGCTTGAGATACCAGGCGCAGCTCCATGGATAGGACTTGTAGCGCAGTCGAAATCCGCCGTGAGCTTCCGCGATCGTGTCCAGGACGCGGCATCCCGCCGGGACCACCTCGCGGCCGATTCCATCTCCCGGAATCACCGCGATGTCGAATCGTTTCATCGCCGCTCTCTTGCAGTGGGGGGGTCGTTATCATAGCATCCGCTTCTTTCCCTCCATCGCCATCGGGAGCCGCAATGAACGTCAAGGAAAATCTCTCCGCAGCCATTCTTCACGACGCGCCGGTGCGCTCGCGCGAGAGCGCCGAGCACTGGGGCAGCGACGCGTTCGCCGCGATCCTGCACGAGCTCGAGATCCCCTACATCTCGCTCAATCCCGGCGCGAGCTACCGCGGGCTGCACGACAGCATCGTCAACTATCTCGGCAACCGCACGCCGCAGATGTTGCTCTCGATCCACGACGAGAACGCGGTCACCGTTGCCCATGGCTACGCCAAGGCCACCGACCGCATGATGGCCACGGCGCTGCATTCCAACGTGGGCCTCATGCACGCCACGATGTCGATCTTCGACGCGTGGTGCGACCGCGCGCCGGTACTGATCCTCGGCGCGACCGGTCCGTGGGACGCGGCGAAGCGCCGCCCGTGGATCGACTGGGTGCACACTGCGTCCGACCAGGGCGCGCTGATCCGCGACTACACCAAGTGGGACAACCAGCCCGGCTCGGTCGAAGCGGCAATGGAAGCGATGCTGCGCGGGGCGCAGATCGCCCAGACCGCGCCGCGCGGGCCGGTCTACATCAATCTCGACATCTCGCTGCAGATGGGAAAGATCGGCGCGATGCCCGCCCTGCCTGACGTCAAGCGCTATGCCGCGCCCGCGGGAGTGTTGCCGGCACCGGAGCAGGTCGCCGCTGCCGCGAAGCTGCTGTCGCAGGCGAAAAACCCGCTGCTGCTCGCGGGACGCTGCACGCGCGATCTCGAGGCCTGGAAGCAGCGCGTCGCGCTCGCGGAGAAACTGAATCTCCGCGTGCTGACCAATATGAAGGTCGCCGCGTCCTTCCCGACGGATCACCGCCTGCACGCCGCGCCGCCGGCGAACCGCTTCGGCCCGGATACGCTCAAGATGATCACCGAGTGCGACGTCATCCTGTCGCTCGACTGGCTCGACCTCGCCGGGCTCCTGAAGAGCGCCTACGGCACCAAGCCGGTCACGGCGAAGATCATCCAGGTCTCGTGCGATCAGCACAGCCACCGCGGCTGGAGCATGGACTACCAGGGGCTGCCGCCGATCGACGTCTATCTCATGTGCGAGCCGGAAGCCGCGGTGCCGATGCTTCTGGAAGCGACCAAGGCGCGCGCGGCAAGCGTGGCGCCCGCCCCGGCGCACAAGAAGCCCGTTGCGCCGGCCGACACGGTCTCGATGACCGGCGTCGCCGATGCGCTCAACAAGGCGACGCGCGGAATCGACGTCTGCTATACCCACCTGCCGATCGGCTGGAGCGGCGCCAACAGCACGTTCCGCCATCCGCTCGACTACCTCGGCGCGGAAGGCGGGGCCGGCGTGGGCTCAGGTCCCGGCATCGTGGTGGGCGCAGCGCTGGGCTTGAAGGGCAGCGGGCGGCTGCCGATCGGCGTGCTCGGCGACGGCGACTTCCTGATGGCGAACACCGCGGTGTGGACCGCGACGCACTACCAGATACCTTGCCTCTTCGTAGTCTGCAACAACCGCTCGTTCTTCAACGACGAGCTGCACCAGGAGCGCGTGGCGAAAGAGAGGAGCCGCCCGGTCGAGAACCGCTGGATCGGCATGCGCATCGGGGACCCCGACATCGACCTCGCGGCCATGGGAAGATCGATGGGCGCCGTCGGCATCGGCCCGGTGACGCGCGCCTCCGACGTGCAGTCGGCGATCGACAAGGGCATCGAGACCGTGCAGAAAGGCGGCGTCGCCGTGGTGGACGCGCGCGTGCTGCCCGGCTACGACGCCGAAGGCTAGGCGGAAAAGGTGTCAGGAACCTTTTCCTAATGCCTTTCCCTGCTGTTAGAAAAAGGGTTCCTGACACCTTTTCCGCATCAGGCGTGGGCCTTGCGGTCGGGGTCGATCTGCTTCTCGAGATTGCCGAGCGTGCGCATGCAGGGTAACACCTGAGCGAGGCTGCCGTTGGGCTCCCGCTTTTCCTTGATCGCGGCGATGAACTCGCGGTCCTCGAGCTCGATGCCGTCCATCGAGACGTCCACCTTCGAGACATCGATCTTCACGTCCTTGCCGTCGGAGAGATCGTCGTAGAAGGCCTTGTAGGTCCCGTTGTCGCAGATGTAGCGGAAGAACGACCCAAGCGGGCCGTCGTTGTTGAATGACAGCGACAGCGTCAGGATCGCGCCCGAGGGCGCCTTGGCGATGATCGCCATGTCCATCGCGATGTTGAGCTGCGGATGGATCGGCCCCATCACTGCGTGGCACTCGGAGATGTTCTCGCCGCACTGGTAGGCGAAGAGATCGACGGTGTGCGCGGCGTGGTGCCACAGCAGGTGGTCGGTCCAGCTGCGCGGGTTGCCGGCGGCGTTGATGTTCCTGCGCCGGAAGAAGTAGGTCTGCACGTCCATCTGCTGGATCTTCAGCTCGCCCTTGCGGATGCGCTTGTTCACCCATTGGTGGCTGGGGTTGAAGCGCCGCACGTGGCCGGCCATGGCGGTGACGCCGGTCTGCTTCGCGATCTTCACCAGGTTCTCCGCGTCCTCGACGCTGTCGGTGACCGGGATCTCGACCAGCACGTGCTTGCCGGCGCGCATCACCTGCTCGCCCTGCTTGAAGTGCATCTTCGTGGGCGTCGCGAGGATGACCGCGTCGGCGCGCTTGATGCCCTCGGCGAGGTCGTTCCCCCAATGGGCAATGCCGTACTTTTTCGCGACCTGCTCGGTGCCGGCGGGATTGCCGCCGATGAGCGAGGTGACCTCCACCCCGGATATGCGCTTCAGCGCGTCGAGATGCTTCTGACCGAAGGCGCCCTGCCCGGCCACGCAGATCTTCATTGAAGAATTCCTCTCAGGTTCGGGTGTTTTCGAGAATGATGTGGCCGAGCGCAGTGTTCGACGCCGGCACGTGATAAAAGCGGCGCACTTCCCGGACCTCGTCGTCGAGCGCCCCGCGCATGATGAGCCACATCACCATCTCGATGCCTTCCGAGCCGGTCTCGCGCAAATACTCGAGGTGCGAAATCTTCGCCAGCGACTGGGGATCGCGGGTCAGGTTGTCGAGGAAGCGCGTGTCGAACTCGCGGTTGATGAGGCCCGCGCGCGGACCCTGCAGCTGGTGGGACATGCCGCCGGTGCCGAAGATCACGACACGCAAGTCCTTGTCGAACGACGCGACCGCCTTGCGTATCGCTTTCCCCAGCATGTAGCAGCGGTGCCCTGTCGGCACCGGGTAGACCACCACGTTGACCGAGATCGGGATGACCGGGCACGGCCATGCCTTCGGCTGCCCGAACATGAGGGTCAACGGGACCGTCAGCCCGTGGTCCACTTCCATCTTGTTGACCACGGTGAGATCGAACTCGTCGAGCACCACCGATTGCACGATGTGCGTGGCGAGCTCGGGGTGACCCTTGACCGGCGGAACCCGGCGCGGGCCCCATCCCTCGTCGGCAATCGGAAACTCCGCTGCGCAGCCGATGGCAAAGGTCGGGATGATCTCGAGCGAGAAGGCCGACGCGTGGTCGTTGTAGACGACGATGCAGACGTCCGGCTTCACCTTCGCGATCCATTCCTTGGAAGCCTCGAAGCCCTCGAAAACCGGCCGCCAGTAGGGCTCGCCGGCTTTGCCGTTGTCCCACGCGGCGCCGACGGCGGGGATGTGTGATGCCGCTACCCCTGCAACGATTCTAGCCACGGCCCTTCCACTCCGACTTGCTGCGATTGCCCTGCACCGGTCGGCCGCCCTTCAGCATCATCTGGGCGTACTGCTCCTGGGTCGAGCCGGTCATGATGGCGGCGATCTGCTGGAAGGAAAGCCCGTCGGTCGCCGCGATCTTCGAGGTGAAATAGATGTTGCCCCCGAGCGCGAGCATGCCGTTCCAGTCGCGCTTGAGGATCGACTGCTTCTGCTCCTCCGTCATCGGCCACTGGTCGAGATAGGCGCGCTCGTCGGCCTTGAAGGCGGCGCGGTTCTCCGGCTTCATCAGCGACATGCAGAACATGTTGAGATGGTAGCCCTGGCGCGCCCGGTCGAAGTCGAACACGACAGTGCCAGGGAGATCGTCATATTCTTTCGGAAGCGACATCGTCTCCTCAGTCGATCAGCATGTAGAGCTGCTCGTCGTAGAGGCTGCCCGACAGCGGGTTGATCACGAACAGGGCGTCGGCCGCGAGGGCGGCCCCCGGTGCCAGCCCCGACAGGCCGTCGCGGAAGTGCTTCGTGTCGGCGTGCACGATATGCGCGTCGTGGTCCTTGCTGCTGCGCCACATCTCGACGATCGTCATGTGGTTCGGACGGTTCGACTGCGTCAGCACGTCGAACCGCATGTTTCCCGCGTGCTTGCGGCTGTCGGCGGCGAGCTTCTCGACCAGCGCATTGCCGCAGGGTCCCTTCTCGTCGACCTGGCGCTTGCACGGCGGAAACTGCTCTGGCGGGATGATGTCGACGTGGGTCGCGACGTAAACGGTCCCCTTCGCGCCTTTGGCGATCTTGGAGGGATCCGCGGCGACGAGCGGCGCGTGGGGCCGTTCGTCATAGGGGCTGTAGAGCAGCGGGTGCAGGCTCTTGCGAAACGCAACCGTGCGCTCGGTCCTGGCGTGGGCCTCACGGGCCGCCTGGTCCTGCCACGCCTCGAGCAGCATGAAGTGGTTCTTGCGGCCCATCGCCTGCAGGGCCTCGAACCGGAGATTCCCGGCCTGCTTCTTCGATGCGGCGCTGTGCTTGCGGATGAGTCCGGCGGCTTTCTGCACCTCCGCCGGCGCAACTTCGATGTAGGTGACGATGTAGAAAGGCTTCTCCGACAGCAGCGTGCCGTCGCGAAGCTTCACTTGCTGCGCAATCGCGGGCTGCGTGCCGACGAGGCCCAGCACCCAAACGCCGAACAGAAGTTTCCAGACGTGTCTCATGGCTCCCCCCTTGCGGTTGTCGCTATTTTCTTACGGCAGCGGGCGCGAACGCAACGCCGTCGTCCACGATGCGCTGGTTGAGCAGCGCGGCGCAGGCAGCAGCGACCTCCAGAAAGGGCGTCGCGACGCCGGTGAGGCGCCCGACATCGATCACCGAGTTGATGAGCGCGTCGAGCTCGAGCTCGCGGCCGAATCGGACATCCTGCAGCGTCGAGGAGAGAATTCCCACCCTCTTCCGCACGTCGTCGATCATCTGGTCGGACGTCGTGCCCGGCCTCACGCCCACCGCTGCCGCCACGGCGAGCACTTCGTCCACCATCAGCCGCGCAATGCGCCGGGTCGGCTCGAAATCACCGATCTGGCGATGCGTCGACTGGGTGAGCGCCGCAAGCGGATTGAACACCCCGTTCGACAGGAGCTTGCGCCATTTCAGCAGGCGGATGTCGTCCGACACCACCACGGGAAGGCCTGCCCGCTCGACGGCGGCGGCGATTTCCTTCAGCCGCGGCGTCACGCGGTTGTCGAGCTCGCCGATGGCGAGCCGGTCGGTCGCCTGGTCGGCGAGCCGGATGCGCCCCGGCTCCACGAGATCGGCCGGCTTGTTCACGACGCCGCCGATCACGCAATCGATCGGGATCGATCTTGCGAGCGTGCCGTCGGGATCCAGCGACTGGAGACGGGAACCGCGGTGCGGCGAGTCGAGCTTCTCGAAGTACCAGTATGGAAGCCCGTTCTGGCCGAGGAGCATCATGCCGTCCTTTGCCATGAGGCTCACCATGTGCGCGGCCGCACCGGCGATCTGGTGCGACTTCAGCCCGACGAAGATGAGGTCGTAGGGCGGCTTCTCCTCCCCCGGCCGGCACACCCGCACGCGGATGGGCTCCGGGCGCCCGCTCTTCGGGCCCTCGAGGATCAGGCCGCGCTGCTTCAGCGCATCGTGCAGCACGCCGCGCGCGACCAGCGTGACGTCCGCCCCGGCTGCCGTCAGGATGCCGCCGACGTACCCGCCGACCGCGCCGGCGCCGTAAACCAGAATTCGCATTTGCCAGACCGCAGTGGTCGAATTAACCGTTTCGGCTCTAGGCGCGCCACCGGGGGTCACATCCCCGAACAAGTTCGGGGCCCCTGTTCCGCCCCTCGACGCGCTATTGCCAGGGCATCAGCGAGGCGTGGATGACGTCCGGCACGCCCTTGCCGCCGACGGAACGGATGGCGAGGTCGACGTCCTTCAGCCCGAAGCGGTGGGTCGTGACCTTCTCCAGCGGAAAGCGCTTCGAGGCGAGCTGGGCAAGCGCGAGCTCGCACGCCTTGTAGGAATGGCCGCGCGCGCTCTTGATGGTGATGAACTTGGTGGTGACCTTTTCGAGCGGGAAACTCGGAAACTCCTTCATCTCGCCCTGGACCACGATCGTGCCGCCCTTGCGCTTGAGCGCGTCCACGCCGAGCAGGATTGGCGTCGTGCCCGCGCCCGCGGTGCAGTCGAGCGCGACATCCACGCCGCGCCCGCCGGTGATCTCCAGGATGCGCGCGAGCGGTTCTTCCTTCTGCACGTCGATAACGTAATCCGCCCCCAGCTCCTTCGCGACCCTCATGCGCGCAGCGTCCTTGGAAGTTCCGGTGACGATGATGAGGGAAGCGCCCGCCTGCTTGCAGATCACTGTCTGCGACAGCCCCTGCTGCCCGGGGCCCTGGATCAGCACGGTGGAGTTGTAGCCGACGCCGCCGTCGAAGAGCGACCACTCGACGCCGTTCGCCATCGGGGTCACCAGGCCCGCCAGCTCCGGCGTCACGCCCTTCGGCACAGGGTGCACGACCGCGTTCCACGGGAGGAACACGTACTGGGCAAAGCCGCCCCACAGGTGGGGCGCCTTCTCGGCCGAGGTGTAGCCGTAGCGGATGGCGTCGGGGTTCTTGCGCCAGTCGGTGTTCTCACAATGGCGGTATTGCCCGAGGTGGCACCACTCGCATTGGCCGCACATGACGTAGTGCTCGACGAACACGAGGTCCCCCTCCCTGAAGCCCTTGCGGCGGGTGAATTCACGGCCCGCCTTTGCGATGGTGCCGATGTTCTCGTGCCCCATGATCACCGGGCTCGTGGTCGGGGGATGGGCGTAGAGCTTGACGTCCGTCCCGCAGATCCCCGCGACCTCCATCTTGAGCAGCGCGCCGTCCTCCGGAATCTCCGGCATCGGATACTCGCGGAACTCGGTCTTGCTCGGGCCGGTCCGCACGGCCGCCTGCACTTTCTCCGCCACGTCAGAGTCTCCCAAGCTGTTTCCCTCTCCCCTCGGCAGAGGGGGAAGGGGTGAGGGATTTATTTTCTCATGCCTCGCGGCCGCCCTCCCGTTTAAAGTCCATATCCCGTATGGCGCCAGTCTTGACGGTCAGCCGCGGGGGGGTCATTCTAAGCGTCGGCGGTCATCAGCAACCAAATGGGGGAGACTAAAATGAAACGCCTGCCTGTCGCTGTTTCCGCATTGCTTGTCGCAGCATTCACTGCATTCGGCTGTGCGCAGATGGAATCCATGTATGACTCGGCCGCCGGGTGGACCACGCTCATCGATGGCGAGAAGGGCATTGAAAACTTCAACATAGTCGGCACTGCGAACTGGCGGGCCGAGGGCGGCGCTATCGTGGCTGACAAGGGCACGGGCAATGCCAACTATCTGGTCTCGAAGAAATCCTACAAGAACTTTCAGCTCAGAGCCGAGTTCTGGGCCGATCACACCACCAACAGTGGCATCTACATCCGCGCGCAGGATCCGGTCAAGATCACGATCGCCAATGCTTACGAGGTGAACATCTACGACCAGGCACCCCGCCCCCAATTTGGCACGGGTTCAATTGTGAACGTCTCCCCGGCCATGCCGATCTACAAGACCGGGGGCAAGTGGAATACGTACGAGATCACGGCCAACGACACCCACATCAAGACCGTGCTTAACGGGGTCGAGACTAACACGATGTACGACAGCAAGTTTCCGGCCGGGCCGTTCGCGCTCCAATTTGGCAACCGCGGCAAGCAGCCCGGTGGCGTCATCAAGTGGCGCAAGGTTCAGATCAAGGAACTGTAGACCGCGCTGCAACGGGTGCGGCGGCGGCAACCACAACCGCGTATTGAACAATGGAGAAAACCAACATGAAAAGATTACTTGGCGTCGCTTCAGCATTGCTCGTCGTTGCCTTCACCGCCGTCGGCTGTAAGCAGATGACGGAAATGTATGACTCGGTGATGGATACCGGGTGGACCACGCTCATCGACGGCGAGAAGGGCCTCGAGAACTTCAACCGCGTTGGCAACACCAATTGGGCGGTAGTGGATGGGGTGATCCAGGCCGACAAGCGGACCAGCAAGACACCGGCCTTCCTGGTCACGAAGAATTCCTACAAGGATTTCGAGATCAGGGTCGAGTTCTGGGCAAGCCATGATGCGAACAGCGGCATCTTCATGCGGTGCCAGAATCCCAGCGTGATTACCGACAAGAGCTGCTACGAGGCGAACATCTTCGACCAGCGGAAGGATCCGACCTACGGCACCGGCGGGATCGTGCATTTTGCCGCCGTCTCGCCCATGCCAAAGGCCGGAGGCAAGTGGAACGTTTATGAAATCACGGCCAAGGGCGACCATATCGTCGTGGTGCTCAACGGGGCCAAGACGGTTGAGCTCCGGCACAGCGCCTTCGCCAGCGGGCCGATCGCGCTTCAGCATGGCGCGGGCGTAATCAAGTTCCGAAAGGTACAGATCAAGCCGCTGTA
>DATBMB010000202.1:0-7554 GCA_036555035.1 Burkholderiales bacterium
CTCCGCGATGCGTTGCGCGGTCATCTCGATCACGGCGTCGTCGATGCGGCGGCCGGCGACCTCGGGAATGAGCTTCTTCACCGCGGCGAGCGCGCCGGGCCCGCTGGAATAGAGGTGCGCGAGCATGCGGCCGACGACGGCATTCAACTCCGGCTCCTCGCAGATATCGTGGACGAGGCCGGTGCGGAACGCCTCGGCGGAGTCGAACTCCTCGCCCGAGAGCATGTAGCGCTGCGCGTGGTGCCGGCCCATCGCCGCGATCACGTAGGGGCTGATCATGGCCGGGATGATGCCGAGCTTCACCTCCGAGAGGCGGAAGGTCGCGCCGCGCTCGGCCAGCGCGATGTCGCATGCCGCTACGAGCCCCACGCCGCCGCCGCGCGCCGCCCCGCGCACGCAGGCGATGGTGGGCTTCTCCAGCGTGGAGAGCGTGTGCAGCATCAGGGCGGTCGCGCGCGCGTTCTCCAGGTTCTGCTCGCGCGAGAAGCGGGCGCTCTTCTTCATGTGCTCGATATCGGCCCCGGCGCAGAAATTCTTGCCGGCGCCGGTGAGGACGATCGCGCGCACCCGCGGCGTGGACTCGAGCTTGCGCAGTATCGCGGTGAGCGCGTCCACCATCTCCGGATCAAAGGCGTTATGCACGTCCGGGCGGTTCAGCAGGACCGTCGCGTTGCCGTCGGAATCGATCTGGGAGAGGACTTTCTGGCTCATGGTGGAGGTGCGCCCGGAAAGGCGCACATTATAGGCGAGGGGTGAGCCGGGGTTTCGAAGAATGTGCCTGCGCACATTCTAGCCGGCGAACGCCCGACGCGATGCAGCGCGGCGGGACGGTGGAGGGCGGAGCCGAGTCTCACATCCTGAACACGCCGAAGCGCGTCGGTTCGATGGGAGCCCCGAGGCTGGCGGCGAGTCCCAACGCGAGGGTTTCGCGCGTCTGGCGGGGATCGATGATGCCGTCGTCCCACAGCCGGGCGGTGGCGTAGTACGCGCTCGACTGGCGCGCGTATTGCTCGACGATCGGCGCCTTGAACGCGTCTTCCTCCGCCCTGCTCCATGCCTTGCCGCTTTTTTCCAGCGCCTCGCGCCTGACTTGAGCGAGCACGCCTGCGGCCTGCTCCCCGCCCATGACCGAGATCCGGGCATTGGGCCAGGTCCACAGGAAGCGCGGCGAGTAGGCGCGCCCGCACATGCCGTAGTTGCCGGCGCCGTAGCTGCCGCCGACGATGAGCGTCAGCTTCGGCACGCGCGCGCACGCGACCGCGGTCACCATCTTGGCGCCGTCCTTGGCGATGCCGCCGTGCTCGGCTTTCTTGCCCACCATGAAGCCGGTGATGTTCTGCAGGAATACGAGCGGGATGCCGCGCTGGCAGGCGAGCTCGACGAAATGCGCGCCTTTCAGCGCGGACTCCGAGAAGAGGATTCCGTTGTTGGCGAGGATGGCGACGAGCCGCCCTTCGATGTGCGCAAAGCCGGTCACCAGCGTCGTGCCATAGCGCGCCTTGAACTCGTCGAATTCACCGGCGTCGACGACGCGCGCGATGATCTCGCGCGCATCGAACGGCGTGCGCGGGCTCGCCGGAATCACGCCGTAGAGCTCCTCCGGGTCGTAGAGCGGCGCTCTCGGCCCCTGTTGAGGAGCGGCGACCCGCCCGGCCCGATTCAGGTTGGCGACGGCGCGGCGCGCGAGCTCGAGCGCGTGGCGGTCGTCCTCGGCAAAGTGGTCGGCGACGCCCGAGATGCGCGTGTGCACGTCGGCGCCGCCCAACTCCTCCGCGGTCACGGTTTCCGCGGTCGCGGCCTTCACCAGCGGCGGGCCCGCGAGAAATATCGTGCCCTGGTTCTTGACGATGATGGCTTCGTCGGACATCGCGGGCACGTAGGCGCCGCCCGCCGTGCACGAGCCCATCACCACCGCGATCTGGGCGATGCCGGCCGCAGACAGGTTGGCCTGGTTGTAGAAGATGCGGCCGAAGTGCTCGCGGTCTGGGAACACCTCGTCCTGGCTCGGCAGGTGCGCGCCCCCCGAATCCACGAGGTAGATGCAGGGAAGGCGGTTCTCGAGCGCGATCTCCTGGGCCCGCAGGTGCTTCTTCACCGTGAGCGGATAGTAGGTCCCGCCTTTCACGGTCGCGTCGTTGGCGACGATGACGCAGGGCTCCCCGCTGACGCGGCCGATGCCGGTAATGAGGCCGGACGCGGGAACGGGCTCGTCGTAGACCTCCCACGCCGCGAGCGGCGAGAGCTCGAGGAACGGGGCTCCCGGGTCGAGCAGCGCCGCCACGCGCTCGCGCGGCAGCAGCTTGCCGCGGCCCAGGTGCCGCTTCGTCGCGGCTTCCCCGCCGCCCTGCCTCACCAGCGCAAATCTCTCGTTCAGCTCGGCGACCTGGCGGCGCATGGCTTCCGCCGCGGCTTTGAACTCGGCGGAGGCGGTCTTCAGCCTGGACTTGATGACGGCCATCTCAGCCCGTGATGCGCGATATTTCCCGCCCGTAGGCGGCAAGGGTTGCCGCGTCGAAGCAGGCGAAGGTGATCGTTTCGGGCAGCGGGTTGGCGGCTGCAAAGCCCGAGCATTCGCGGACGGCAATCTTCACGGCCTCCTCGAGCGGATAGCCGTAGGCGCCGCAGCTGATCGCGGGGAAGGCGATGCTCTTCACCTTGTGCGCGGCCGCGAGCTTGAGGCTTTCGCGATAACACGAGGCAAGCAGCTCCGGCTCCCCGCGCCGGCCTCCACTCCACACCGGGCCCACCGTGTGGATCACATGCCTCGCGGGAAGCTGGTAGCCGCGGGTGATCTTCGCCTGCCCGGTGGGGCAGCCGCCGAGCGTGCGGCATTCGTCCAGCAACTGCGGGCCGGCAGCGCGGTGAATCGCGCCATCCACGCCGCCGCCGCCGAGCAGCGTCGTATTGGCGGCGTTGACGATGGCGTCCACCGCCAGCGTGACGATGTTGACCTGCCGCGCTTCGAGCTTCGCCTTCATGTCACCAGCCGCCCGTCTCCAGCCACCTGTCGACCTGGTCGAGACGGTCCGCGCCCCAGAACGGCTCGCCGTCCACCACGATGTAGGGCGAGCCGAACACGCCGCGCTCGATCGCCGCGTCCACCTCCGTGCGCAGCCGCTCCTTGACCGCCGGGTCCTCGAGGGCCTGCGCGAGCGCCGCCCGGTCCACCCCCGTCTTGGCCGCGATGTTAGCGGTCACTTCAGGGCTGGAAATGTCGCGGTCCTCGGCGAAATAGGCGTGATAGAGCGCCTGCGCCAGCCGTTTCGCCAGCGCCGGATCGCGATCGCTCACCCAGTAGAAGGCGCGGCTCGGCGCGGTCGCGCCGACGGGAAACTTCGTCGGCAGCTTGAAGGGCACCTTGAGCAGCCGCGCGCTGCGCGCGAGGTCGTGCGCGGTGTAGACGCCCTTCAGTGGTATCGACGCCAGGGGCTGCTGGCCGTTGATCTTGAATACCGCGCCCAGGAGATGCGGGCGCCACGTCACGTTGCGGCCATGCTTCGCCGCGACGGCCTCGATCCGGGTGCTCGCCAGGTAGCCGTAGGGCGAGGAAAAGTCGAAATAGAAGTCGATCGGGTTCGCCATGCTTTGTGCCCTTCTAGTCGAGGCGCTCGAGGGCGATCGCGGTTGCCTCGCCGCCGCCGATGCAGAGCGTGGCGATGCCGCGCTTCAACCGGTATTTCTCCAGCGCGGCGAGGAGTGTCACCATGATGCGCGCGCCGGATGCGCCCAGCGGATGCCCCAGGGCGCAGGCGCCCCCGTGCACGTTGACTTTGTCGTGCGCGAGCCCGAGGTCGTGCATGGCGGCCATGGCGACCACCGCGAACGCCTCGTTGATCTCGAAGAGATCGGTCGTTTTCGCGTCCCAGCCCGTCATCTCGAAGAGCTTCCGGACCGCCCCCACCGGCGCGGTGGTGAACCACTGCGGCTCCTGCGAGTGGCTGCTGCTGGCAACGATCCTCGCGAGCGGCGCGATGCCGCGCCGCTCCGCCTCGGAGCGCCTCATCAGCACCATGGCTGCCGCGCCGTCCGAGATCGAGCTCGAGTTGGCGGCGGTCACGGTGCCGTCCTTCCTGAAGGCAGGCTTCAGCTGTGGGATCTTCTCGAGATTGGCCTTGAGCGGCTGCTCGTCGATTTTCACCAGCGTTTCGGCCTTGCCGCCGCCAACCTTCACCGGGACGACCTCCTTTTCGAAGGCGCCGCTCCGGATCGTGTCCTGCGCCCGGGTGAGGGAGGTGATGGCGTAGCGATCCTGCGCCTCGCGCGAGAACTGGTACTTCGCCGCGCAGTCTTCCGCGAACGTGCCCATGAGGCGCCCGCGGTCGTAGGCATCCTCCAGCCCGTCGAGGAACATGTGGTCCTTCACCTCGCCATGCCCGAGGCGCAGGCCCGCGCGCGCCTTGGGCAGGAGATAGGGCGCGTTCGACATGCTCTCCATGCCGCCCGCCACGATCACGTCCCGGGCCCCCAGCATGAGCTCGCCGCACGCCAGCATCGCCGCCTTCATGCCCGATCCGCACACCTTGTTGATGGTCATGCAGCCGACGGCGGGGGGCAGTCCCGCGGCGATCGCCGCCTGGCGCGCCGGCGCCTGGCCCTGCCCTGCCGGAAGCACGTTGCCCATGATGACTTCCTGCACGTCCTCGGCCTTCAGGCCGGCGCGCTCGACGGCTGCACGGATCGCGATCGCGCCGAGCTCCGGCGCCGCGAGCGACTTGAGGTCGCCCATGAAGCCGCTTATGGGCGTGCGGGCAGCGCTGGCGATGACAACAGGGTCGTCTTTCATGTCGGATTCCTCTCAGCGACGCAAGGAAGCAAGGCGGTCGAGCGCCTCGAGCGTTTCGGCTTCCAATGCGGCGACCAGTTCCGCAGCGGGCAGGGCGCGGGAGAGCGGCGCGGCTTGCCCCGCGTACATCGCGATGAAGTCGGGATTGCCGGCCTTTGCCGCCGCTGCCCGCAGCCTGCCGGTGAGAACGTTCTGCGCGGGGAAGGCAAGCTGCGGAGCGGATCGCTCGTGCATCTCGCGCACGAAGCGATTGGCGATCGCCCGGGCAGGCTTGCCGGAGAGCTTTTCGGTGACGCGAGTCGTATCCTCCCTGGCGTCGAGGATGCCCTGCTTGTGCTCGCGCGGGGCCCCACTCTCGGGACAGGGAACGAACGCGGTGCCGAGCCACGCCGCCTGCGCGCCAAGGGCCAGGACGGCGGCGATGCCCGCCCCATCCATGATGCCGCCGGCCGCAACGACGGGACACTGCACGTTGCGCGCGATCACGCGCACCAGCGCGAGTGTGCCGGTCATCGATTCATAAGGGTCGCGCAGGTAGGAGGCTCGGTGCCCGCCCGCCTCGGCTCCCTGTGCGATCACGAAATCGACTCCCAGCGCTTCGAGGTGTCGGGCTTCGGCGAGGCAGTTCGCGCTGCCGCCGAGCTTCATTCCCAGCGTCTGGAAGCGGTGCACGCGCTCCCGCGGCAGGTCTCCCAGATGAAACGTGAAGACGGCGGGACGGATTTCCTCGATGGCACGCAGCTGCGCCTCGAGGTCCTGCGCGTAGGGCGCTCGCGCGGGCTCCGGGGGCGGCAGGCCGAGCTCCCTGTAGTAGCCGGCAACCGCATCCAGCGCCCCGCGCTGTGCCGCCGCGGGGATCTCGGCGGGTTGCTTCGAAACGAACAGATTCATGTTGAAAGGCGCGTGAGTGAGTGCTCGCGTCGCTTCAGCGTCCCGCAGCATGGCCTCGGGTGGGCTGTTGGTGGAGCCGAAGGAACCGAGCGCCCCGGCCTTGCTGACTGCTGCGACCAGCGCGGGAGTGGATGCGCTTGGCATGGGTGCCTGGATGATCGGCAGGCGTATTCCGAGGCGGTCGCAGAGGGGGGTATGCAGCTTCGCCATTTTTCCCTTTGTTTTCAGTGTAAGTTAGTGGTCACTTCATAGGGAAAACCGGCCTCCCCGGCCGCCGATGCGGTGCCGGGACGGGGCCGGTTGCTGCGCGTCTTTCAGCGTGTCTCATCGAACAGCTCGCGACCGATCAGCCAGTGCCGGATCTCCGAAGTCCCAGCTTTGACATTTGGTCTCGGCCGCCGCTTGCAGCGGCTTAACATGCGCCCGGTGCATGTTAGCCTCGCCCAATTCGGCGCTGGGATCGCTTACCGTGTCTCATCAAACAGCTCCCGCCCGATCAGCCACCTTCGGATTTCGGATGTCCCAGCGCCGATTTCATAGAGCTTGGCATCGCGCAGCAGCCTGCCGGTGGGCGCGTCGTTCATGTAACCGGTGCCGCCCAGGCACTGGATCGCTTCCAGCGCCATCCAGGTTGCGCGTTCGGCTGCGAAGAGTATGGCACCGGCCGCATCCTTGCGCGTGACGCGTCCCGCATCGCACGCGCGTCCGACCGCGTAGACGTAGGCGCGGCAGGCGCTTGCCGTCACGTACAGGTCGGCGAGCTTGCCCTGCATCAGCTGGAACTCCCCGATCGGCTGGCCGAACTGCCGGCGCTGGTGCAGGTACGGAATCACCGTGTCGAGGCAGGACTGCATGATGCCGAGCGGCCCTGCCGCGAGCACCGCGCGCTCATAATCGAGCCCGCTCATCAGCACCTCGGCGCCGCCGCCCGGTGTTCCCAGCACGTTCTCTTCCGGAACCTCGCAATCCTGGAACACGAGCTCGCAAGTGCTGGAGCCGCGCATGCCGAGCTTGTCGAGTCCCGGCGCGGTCGTGAAGCCACGGCTCGACTTCTCGACGATGAACGCCGTGATGCCGCGCGACCCGGTCGCGGCGTCGGTCCTGGCGTAGACGACCAGGACGTCCGCATCGGGGCCGTTGGTGATCCACATCTTGGTGCCGTTCAACACGTAGCGGCTGCCGCGCTTCTCGGCGCGGAGCTTCATGCTCATCACGTCGGAGCCCGCACCGGCTTCGCTCATCGCAAGCGCGCCGACGTGCTCGCCGGAGATCAGCCGGGGCAGGTAGCGCCGCTTCTGGGGGTCGGTTCCGTTGCGGCGGATCTGGTTGACGCACAGGTTGGAGTGCGCGCCGTAGGAAAGCCCGACCGAGGCGGAGGCGCGGCTCACTTCCTCCATCGCGATCATGTGCGCGAGGTAGCCCAGGTGCGGGCCGCCGTACTCCTCCTCGACGGTGATGCCCAGCAGGCCCAGCCGGCCGAGCTTGGGCCAGAGGTCGCGGGGAAAGGCATTGGTGCGGTCGATCTCGGAGGCCCGCGGAGCGATCTCGCGCGTCGCGAAGTCGCGGACCGACTCGCGCAGGATGTCCAGCGTTTCGCCCAGCTCGAACATCATACTGTGGACCCTGTCGTCAACGTTGACGTGAACGTTAATCGTCCGCGCGACCTGCCGGGGTCACGCAGCGGCGCTCGAGCTGCCGCTGTCCGGCTCACTGCGCAGCAGCCGGCGGCACTGGTTGGCGAAGAAATCGATCTCGCGCAGCATGACCTCGATGTCCTCGCGCTGCTGCTCGAGATGGGCGCGACGCCGCTCCAGCCGCGCGAGAAACTCCTGGAGCTGCTTGTGCTCGTCGCGGGAGATATCGTAGAGCTCGAACAGCTC
>DATBMB010000003.1:0-16182 GCA_036555035.1 Burkholderiales bacterium
ATCCCGTCGAGCGGCGAGAGCGCGCCCATCAGCACGAAGTACAGCCCCTGGTAGCACTGCGCCTGCTCCAGCGTGAGGAGATCGCCCGGCGATTCGACCACGCACAGCAGTGACGCATCGCGCCGCGGCGAGCCGCAAAGCTCGCACACCGCGGCCTCGGCGTAGCTGTTGCACTGCTCGCACTGGCGGATCCGGCCCAGGGCCTGGGTGAGCGCGGCGGCGAGCCGCGCCGCGCCGGCCGGATCGCGCTGCAGCAGGTGAAACGCGGTGCGCTGCGCGGACTTGGGCCCCATGCCCGGCAGGCAGCGAAGAGCGGCAATCAGCGCCTCGAGCGATGAGGGCGCTTTCATTGTGTCAGGGCCACTTAGAACGGCAGCTTCATTCCCGGCGGCAGCGGCAAACCCGCGGTGACGCCCGCCATCTTCTCCTGGGTCAGCGCCTCCACGCGCCGCGTGGCATCGTTGACCGCCGCCGCCACCAGGTCCTCCAGCATCTCGCGCTCGTCGGTGAGCAGGCGGGGGTCGATCGCGACGCGCTTGACCTCGTGCCGGCCGGTCATCACCACCTTCACGATGCCGGATCCGGACTGGCCCTCAACTTCCATGACCGCGAGCTCGCCCTGCAGCTTCTTCATGTTCTCCTGCATCAGCTGCGCCTGCTTCATCAGGTTGCCGATTCCGCCCTTCATGTCGTGCCCCTTTCCCGGTCCCCTCCCGCCGGCTTGATGGAGGATTCGACCACGCGCGCATCGAAGCCCTCCACCAGCTCGCGCACGAAGGGATCGCGCTCGATACCCGCAATCGCCTGCTCCTGCCGCTGCAGCCGCTCGCGGTCGGCGATCGCGGCGGGCGAGCCGCCCGCATCCGGCACGACCTGGATCGCAACCCGCAGCGGGCCGCCGAAGTGGCTCTCCAGCGCCGCCTTGAGCCGCTGCTGGAACGGCCCGTCGAGCAGGTGCTGGTGAACGTGCGCGATCTTCAACTCGATGCGCGCAGCGTTGCGTGCGACCAGCTCGCAATGCTGCGCCAGAACGCGCGCCATGCCGGTCAGCCCGAGTGCCGCGACGACGTGCGGCCAGTCTGCGTCATCGCGGTTTTTTTTTGAGCCGGCCGCCGCCGGCGCGGGCGCGCGGGCAGAAGGCGCGGCGGCGGCCACCGTCTTCACCTCCCCTCCCGGCGCGAACGCCAGCATCCGCAGCAGCGTCATGGTGAAGCCCGCCTGCTCGTCCGGGGCGAGCCCGAGATCGCCGCGTCCCTGGATCGCGATCTGGTAATAGAGCTGGAGATCATCGGGGTCAAACCGGCCCGCCAGCTCCTCCAGCGCAGCGCGGTCCAGATCGTCGTCACCGACCGTTCCCGGCACCGCCTGCGCCAGCGACAGGCGGTGCAGGAGCACGGCGATGTCCTGGAGCGCCGCATCGAACGACAGGCTCAGCTCGGACATGCGTTCGGCCTGCGCGACGAGCGCGGCGCCGTCCCGTGCCGCAAGCGCCCGCAGGATCGCGAACAGGTGATCCTGGGCGACAACTCCCAGCATCGCGCGCACCGACTCCTGCGCGACGCTGCCCCCGCCATGGGCTATCGCCTGGTCGGTGAGCGACAGCGCGTCGCGGAGGCTCCCCTGCGCCGCCCGCGCGATCAACGGCAGCGCCGCCGCCTCGTAGCGTACCCCCTCGGCATCCAGGACGTGCTGCAGGCGGCTCCCGATCTGCCGCTCCGGGATGCGCTTGAGCGCGAACTGCAGGCAGCGCGACAGCACGGTGACCGGCACCTTCTGGGGTTCGGTGGTGGCGAGGATGAACTTGACGTGCTGCGGCGGCTCCTCCAGCGTCTTAAGCATGGCGCTGAAGGCGCTGCGCGAGAGCATGTGCACTTCGTCGATGATGTAGACCTTGTAGCGGCCGGCGGTCGGCGCGTAGAGCGCGTTCTCCAGGAGCTCGCGCATGTTGTCGACCTGGGTGTTGGACGCGGCGTCGAGCTCGAGCAGATCGACGAAGCGGCCGCCGTCGATTTCCGTGCACGCCGCGCAGCGCCCGCACGGAGTCGCGGTCACGCCGGTCTCGCAGTTGAGCGCCTTGGCGACGATGCGCGCGAGCGTGGTCTTGCCGACCCCGCGCGTGCCCGTGAAGAGATACGCGTGGTGCAGCCGCTGCTGCGCGAGCGCGTTCTCGAGCGCCCGCACCACGTGCTCCTGCCCGACCAGCTCGGCGAACGTGCGGGGGCGCCACTTGCGGGCGAGGACCTGGGTCATCCAAGACTCAAAATGGGGAGGCGAGCCTTACCCCCGGCACTTGCAAAGAATAGCTGTGGCTGCTTCCTTCCGGACCTGACCAGGTTCACTACCATGCAATGCGGGGAGGCCCGCCGTAAGTAATTCGTCAGCATTATCGCACGACTGCCCACGCGCCCGTCCCCGCATTCCTTGCGGCTTTACAAGCGCGCCCTTTAATGTTTCCATTTTAGTAGAATCCGCAGGCTGGCAGTCTCGAGGCGCGCGCCAATCGGTCGCCCGCCGCTGTGCACGCTGGGAATCTCAACGGGAGGAAACGCGATGGCAACGAAGAAGCCGCTCCGTCAGCCGAAGGCGCAACCCGGCACCGACGTCTCCGAAGCGCAGATCGCGGTGCACTGGCGCGAAGAAGGTTATTTCTCGCCCTCGCCCAAGTTCGTCGCCCAGGCCAACCTGACCGATGCCGGCGTCTTCAAGCGCTTCGCGCTCGACAAGGTCCCCGAGTGCTACAAGGAGTTCGGGGATCTCCTCGACTGGTACAAGCCCTGGAAGAAGACCCTCGACACCAGCAACCCGCCATTCTGGCGGTGGTTCGTCGGCGGGGAGATCAATGCGAGCTACAACTGCATCGACCGCCACCTCGCCCGGCACAAGAACAAGAGCGCGATTCATTTCGTGCCGGAACCGGAGCACGAGGCGGTCCAGCACATCACCTACCAGGAGCTCTACGTCCGCGTCAACGAATTCGCGGCCCTGCTGCGCGATTTCTGCGGCCTCAAGGCGGGCGACCGCGTGACCCTGCACATGCCGATGGTGACGGAGCTGCCGATCACGATGCTCGCGTGCGCGCGGCTCGGCGTCATCCACTCCCAGGTGTTCAGCGGCTTCAGCGGCAAGGCCTGCGCCGACCGCATCTCCGACTCGGGGAGCCAAGTGCTCATCACCATGGACGCCTATTACCGCGCGGGCACGCTGCTCGACCACAAGGAGAAAGCCGACATCGCGGCGACCGAGGCCGCGAAGGACGGCCAGAAGGTGGACAAGGTGCTGATCTGGCAGCGCTACCCGGGGAAATACTCGAGTCCGACGCGGATCGTGGAGGGCCGCGACTTCGTCGTCAACGAACTGCTCCCGAAGTATCGCGGCAAGCGCATCGAGCCCGCGCGGATGGCCGCCGACGCGCCGCTCTTCCTGATGTACACCAGCGGCACGACCGGGCGGCCCAAGGGCGTGCAGCATTCGACGGGCGGCTACCTCGCCTATGCCGCCTGGACTTCCAAGTACGTGCAGGACATCCACCCGGAAGACGTCTACTGGTGCATGGCGGACATCGGCTGGATCACGGGCCACTCCTACATCGTCTACGGTCCGCTGGCGCTCGCCGCCTCCTCGGTCGTTTTCGAGGGCGTGCCGACCCATCCCGACGCCGGGCGGCCCTGGCGCATCGCGAAGGAGCTCGACGTCAACATCTTCCACACCTCGCCCACGGCGATCCGCGCCCTGCGCCGCGCCGGGCCCGATGAGCCGGCGAAGTATGACTACCACTTCAAGCACATGACGACGGTGGGCGAGCCGATCGAGCCCGAGGTCTGGCGCTGGTACCACAAGGCCGTCGGCAAGGGCGAGGCCGTAATCGTGGACACCTGGTGGCAGACGGAAACGGGCGGGTTTCTTTGCAGCACGATTCCGGGCATCCACAAGATGAAGCCCGGCAGCGCGGGCCCGGGCATCCCGGGCATCCACCCGGTCATTTACGACGACGAAGGCGAGGAGCTGCCGGCTGGCTCCAACCGCGCCGGCAACATCTGCATCCGCAATCCCTGGCCAGGGATCATGCAGACGATCTGGAAGGACCCGGATCGCTTCGTCCAGCAGTACTACTCCCGCTACTGCAAGAACCCCAGGAGCAAGGACTGGCGCGACTGGCCCTACATGGCGGGTGACGGCGCGGTGGAGGCCAAGGACGGCTACTACCGGATCCTCGGCCGCATCGACGACGTGATCAACGTGGCCGGCCATCGCCTCGGCACCAAGGAGATCGAGTCCGCGGCGCTGACCGTCGCCGAGGTGGCGGAGGCGGCCGTCGTGCCCGTCGCCGACCAGATCAAGGGCAAGGTGCCCGACCTCTACGTCTCGCTCAAGCCCGGCCTGCAGCCGTCCAAGGAGATCGCGGACCGGATCTCCGGCGCGGTCGTCTCCGAGATCGGCCCCATCGCCCGGCCGCGCCACGTGGTGATCGTCCCCGACATGCCCAAGACGCGCTCGGGCAAGATCATGCGCCGGGTGCTCGCGGCGATCTCGAACCGCCAGGACCCGGGTGACGTGTCCACCCTCGCCAATCCCGAGGTCGTCGACAAGATCCGGGATCTCGGAAAGTAGCGCCGCCGCGCCTGGCTCCTTTCGGTGTGCGGGCCGATAGGGAGTAAGATGGGGCCTCACCGCGCGGAGCGCGCATGATCCGACCGAGCATCAAGGGCCAGCGCCTGGTGGCGCTGTTCCTGCTGGGCTTTCTCCTGCTCAACTACCCGCTGCTCCACCTCTTCGCCGGCCCGGCGCGCGTCTTCGGCATCCCGATCCTCTATGCCTACGTATTCGCGGTGTGGGCGGCTTTCATCGCGCTCATGGTGCTGGTCGTCGAGAAGGGGGACGACTAGCCGCGCCCGGCGCGACTCTTCGACATGGTCACCGCGCCGGTCATCGTCATCGCGTCGTTCGTCTACCTGGGGCTGCTGTTCGCGATCGCCTATTACGGCGACAAGCGCGCCGACGCCGGGCGCAGCATCATCGCCAATCCCTACATCTTCGCGCTCTCGCTCGCCGTCTATTGCACGTCCTGGACCTTCTACGGCAGCGTCGGGCGCGCGGCGACGAGCGGCATCGGGTTTCTCCCGATCTACCTCGGGCCGACGCTGATGGCGGCGCTGTGGTGGTACGTGATGCTGAAGATCATCCGCATCAGCAAGCAGAACCGCATCACCTCGATCGCGGACTTCATCGCCTCCCGCTACGGCAAGAGCCAGCTGCTCGGGGGCCTCGTGACCATCATCGCCGTGGTCGGCATCATTCCCTACATCGCGCTGCAGCTGAAGGCGATCTCGAACACGTTCTCGATCATCCTGCAAATGCCCGAGCTGGCAATGCCGGACAAGCATGCCGCGCCGTTGTTCCTCGGCGACAACACCTTCTACATCGCGATGATCCTCGCCGCCTTCACCATTCTCTTCGGCACCCGCCACCTCGATGCCACCGAGCGCCACGAGGGGCTGGTGGCGGCGGTTGCGTTCGAATCGCTGGTGAAGCTCCTTGCCTTCATGGCGGTGGGGCTCTTCGTCACGTTCTGGCTCTACGACGGCTTCGGCGACATCTTCTCGCGTGCGTCGCAGGTCCCCAAGCTCGGGGCGCTGCTCACGTTCGGGGGCGCAGCCGGCAACTACACGACCTGGGCTTCCCTCACCTTCCTCTCCATGGCTGCCATCATGTTTCTGCCGCGCCAGTGGCAGGTCACCGTCGTGGAAAACGTGGACGAGCGCCACCTCACCAAGGCGATCTGGCTCTTTCCGTTGTACCTCCTCGCGATCAATATTTTCGTGCTGCCGATCGCGTTCGGCGGACTCCTGCACTTTCCCACCGGCACGGTGGACGCCGACACCTTCGTGCTGACGCTGCCGATCGCCGAGAACGCGCCCTGGCTCGCGCTCTTCGCGTTCATCGGCGGGCTCTCCGCGGCAACCGGCATGGTGATCGTCGAGACCATCGCGCTCTCCACCATGGTGTGCAACGACCTCGTCATGCCGGTGGCGCTGCGCATGAAGGGGCTGCGGCTGACCGAGCGGCGCGATCTCTCGGGGCTGCTGCTCGGCATCCGCCGCGGCGCCATCGTGCTGATCCTCGTGCTGGGCTATCTCTATTTCTACCTCGCGGGCGAGGCCTACGCGCTGGTGTCGATCGGGCTGATCTCGTTCTCGGCAGTGGCGCAGTTCGCCCCCGCGATCATCGGCGGCATCTTCTGGCGGGGCGGCACCCGCACCGGCGCGATGTGCGGGCTTGCGGCCGGGTTCGTGGTCTGGCTCTACACGCTGCTGCTGCCGTCCTTCGCGAAATCAGGCTGGCTTCCCATCGAGTTTCTCTCCCAGGGCCTGTTCGGCATCGAGCTGCTCAAGCCTCAGCAGCTCTTCGGGCTCACTGGCCTCGACGACATCGCGCATTGCCTGTTCTGGAGCATGCTCGCGAACATCGGCTGCTACGTTGCCGTCTCGCTCGCCCAGCGGCCGAGCGCCGCCGAGCATGGCCAGGCGACGCTGTTCGTCGACGCGCTGCGCCAGTCCGGTGCGACCGCCGGACCGCGCCTGTGGCGTGGAAGCGCCTCGGTGAACGATCTCCTCGCCCTGCTCGGCCGATTCCTCGGCCCCGAGCGGGCGCAGGAGGCCTTCGAGTCCTATGCGCGCGGCCGCGGCGCGCGCTCGCTCCAGTCTCTCGCCGCGGACGCGAGCCTCGTGCACCATGCCGAGTCGCTCCTTGCCGGAGCCATCGGCAGCGCCTCGGCGCGCGTGATGGTGGCTTCGGTGGTGGAGGAGGAGCCGCTCGGGCTCGACGAAGTGATGAACATCATCGACGAGGCTTCGCAGGTGCTCGCCTACAGCCGCCAGCTCGAGCAGAAATCGCGCGAGCTCGAGGCTGCGAGCCAGGAGCTGCGCGGCGCCAACCAGCGGCTGCAGGAGCTCGACCGGCTGAAGGACGATTTCATCTCGACCGTCACGCACGAGCTGCGCACGCCCCTGACTTCGATCCGCGCGTTCTCCGAGATCCTCAGGGACAACCCGCGGCTCGAAGAGGGCCAGCGCGCGAAGTTCCTCGGCATCGTCATCAAGGAATCCGAGCGGCTGACGCGCCTCATCAACCAGGTGCTCGATCTCTCCAAGATCGAGTCGGGCGCCGCCGAGTGGCATACCACCGAGATCGACATGCGCGAAGTGGTGGACGACGCGGTCGCCGCGGTCAGCCAGATGTTCAAGGAGAACGGCATCCAGCTCGAGACCGATGTGCCCAAGGAGCTGCCGTCCATCGTCGCGGACCGCGACCGCCTGATGCAGGTGATGCTGAACCTGCTGTCGAACGCGGCGAAATTTTGCAGGCGCCCGGGTGGCCGGGTCGGTATCGCCCTCGCGCGCCAGGACGGGTTCCTGCGCGTGGACGTCACCGACAACGGCATCGGCGTCGCCGAGACCGACAAGGAGGTCATCTTCGAGAAGTTCCGCCAGGTGGGCGATACGCTCACCGACCGGCCCCAGGGCACCGGGTTGGGCCTGCCCATCTGCCGCCAGATCATCAGCCATTTCGGCGGACGGCTGTGGGTGCAGAGCCGGCCCGGGGAAGGCGCGACCTTCAGCTTCACGCTGCCGTTCGACCGGGCGCTGCCGCAGGCGCTCGCGGTGGCCTAGAATCGACGGAGTACAGGAGATTCCGGTGGCGAAACGCGTGCTGATCGCCGAGGACGAGCCGAACATCGTGACCTCGCTCGAGTTCCTGATGAGCCAGGTCGGCCACGAGTTCCGTACCGCGGTCAACGGCGAGGACGCGCTCAGGCTGGCGGCCGAATTCCGCCCCGACCTGATGCTGCTCGACGTCATGCTGCCGTTGAAGAGCGGCTTCGACGTCTGCCGGACCGTGCGCGGCGATGAGGCGCTGAAGAAGATGAAGATCGTCATGCTCACCGCCAAGGGCCGCGAAACCGAGGTCGCCAAGGGCCTCGCGCTCGGCGCCGACGCCTACATCACCAAGCCCTTCGCCACCCGCGAGCTGCTCGACACGGTGAAGCGACTGCTCGGCGACTGACCGGGAGGCGATCGCGGTGTCACGGCTCCGGTTCCTCGCGGTCTGGATCTCGGCCTTCGCATTGCTCGCGGGTGCCGGCGCGGGGGGGCTGCTCCTCGTCGATGCGGTGCTCGCGCCGGAAGACGAGCGACAATTTTCCCGCCTGCTGGCGCTGGGCGGGGACATCCTGTTCGTGTTCGGCGTGATTCTGTTCGTCGCGAGCGGATTCCTGGCGACCTGGCTCGTGCGCGCCTACCTCACTCCGGTGCGCAGGCTCGCCGAATCCACCTGGCTCGCTGCCGGCGGCAACCCGGCGCACCGCGCCGAGCCGCAGGGACCCGCAGAGGTTCGCGAGCTCGCCGCTGCCGTCAACGCGCTCGCCGGGCGCCACGAAGCCCTGCTGGGCGCCGTTGACGAGCGGATCCGCCAGGCGCACGCCGATCTCGACGCCGAGAAGAGCCGGCTCGCCGCCCTGATGTCGGAACTCGCAAGCGGCGTCCTCGTCTGCACCGCCGATGGCCGCATCCTGCTCTACAACGAGCACGCGCGGCGGCTGTTTTCCGGCGCCGGAGCACCGGGATACATCGGGCTCGGACGCTCGGTGTTCTCGCTCATCGACCGGCCGCTCGTCGTGCACGCTCTCGATCAGCTGCGCGACCGGCTGGCGCATGGCGAGGCGGGCCCGGTATCGGTCTTTCTCGCCTCGGCCGGCCCGTCGCGGCTGCTGCGTGCGCGCATGGCGCCCATCATGGGGACTGCGGCCGCTCCGGCCGATCCCCGCGAACCGAGCGGCTTCGTCCTGCTGATGGACGACGTCGGCGAGGACGTGGCTTCGCTCGAGCAACGCGACCGTCTGATCGAGCGCCTGATCGAAAGCACCCGGGTCGCGGTCGCCAGCATCCGCGCGGCGGCGGAGAACCTCGAGAATTTTCCGCAGATGGGCCGGGAGCGGCAGGCCCAGTTCACCGCGATCATCGGCGCGGAGGCGAGCCGCCTGACCGGCGAGCTCGACCGCGCCACGCGCGGCCATGCCGATCTGGCGCGCAGCCACTGGTCGCCCGAGCAGATGCGGGCCGCCGATCTCGTGGCGGTCGCCCGCCGGCGCGTCGAGGCCCAGCTGGGGCTCGCCGTCGCGAGCGGGGACATCGACGAATCGCTCTGGGTCAGCGTCGACAGCTACTCGATGGCGCAGTCGCTCTGCTACCTGGTGCGGCGCGTCCACGACGAGCTGGGCGGGCGCGATGTGCGCTTCGATGTCGCCGCGAGCGGCCGCCATGCCCGCATCGGCCTGCAGTGGACGGGGGCCCGCCCCGCCGCGGGGTACTCCACGGCGTGGGAGACCGAGCCGCTCGGCGCCCGCGGCGAAGCGAGCCCGCTGACGTTGCGCGACGTGCTCGACCGCCATCGCGCCGAAGCCTGGCACGAGGATGACCCGGCGACGCAGGGCGGCAGGTTCCGGCTGCTGCTGCCGCTCGCCGCGCCGGTGCGTGGACGCGCGCTCCCGGCCAAGGTCAGCCGGCCCGAGTACTACGATTTCGATCTCTTCAGCCAGCCCGGGCCCGCCAGCGCGCTCGACGAGCGCCGGCTGGCGGAGCTCGCGTACACGGCGTTCGACACCGAGACGACGGGTCTCGAGCCTGCGGCCGGAGACGAGATCATCTCCATCGGCGCGGTGCGCATGCTGAACGGGCGCCTGCTGGCGGCGGAAGTGTTCGACCAGCTGGTGGATCCGCGGCGGCCGATCAGCCCCGCATCCGCGAAGATTCACGGCATCGGCCCGGAAATGCTGGCGGGCCAGCCGACCCTCGATAAGGTTCTGCCCGCCTTCCGCCAGTTCTGCGAGGACACGGTGCTGGTCGGCCACAACGCCGCCTTCGACCTGCGCTTCCTGCAGTTGAAGGAAGCCGCGACCGGGGTGCGCTTCGACCAGCCGGTGCTCGACACGCTGCTGCTGTCCGCGGTGCTGCACAAGGATCTGGGCGAGCACCAGCTCGAGACCATTGCGGGGCGCTTCGGCGTGAGCGTGACCGGGCGCCATACGGCGCTGGGAGACGCGATGGTGACTGGCGAGATCTTCCTGCGCATGATTCCACTCCTCGCCGAGCGCGGAATCGTTACCCTGCGCCAGGCCCGAGAGGCTTCGCAACGGACGTTCCATGCCCGAATCCGCTATTGATTCGATGGCAGCGCCGCTCGCCCGCGTCCTGCGGCGGCAGCCCGTGGCGTGCGGGCCCGAGGAGCGCGTTTCCAATGCAGTCGCGACCATGCGCAGCCAGGCGATCGGCTCCATGATCGTGGTCGATGCGGCAAGCGCTCCCATCGGCATCCTGACGCTGCGCGACGTGGTGGACCGCGTCGCGCTGGAGCCCGGCGCGCTTGACGCCCCGATCGAGCAGGTCATGACGCCGCACCCGGTCACCCTGCCGGTCCAGGAAACGGCCTATGCGGCCGCGCTGGCCATGATCCGGCACGGCGTCCGGCACATCGTGCTCGTGGACGGCAAGCGGCTCGCGGGGCTGGTCTCGGAGCGCGATCTCTTCGGAATGCAGAGCGCCGGCGTGCGCCACCTCTCCACCGAGATCCGGGGCGCCAAGGATCTTTCCGCCGTCACCCGGTTCGGCGCGGACATCCGGGACCTTGCGTGCCGCATGGTCGTGCAGGGTGCCGCGGTCGGCCCGCTCACAGCCTTCATCGCGTCGCTCAACGACCTGCTGACCGAGCGCATCGTGGAGCTCGATTTCCGGGCCGCGGCCACCCGTGGACTGCGCTGGTGCTGGGTGGTCATGGGCAGCGAGGGCCGCTCCGAGCAGACGCTCCGCACCGACCAGGACAACGGCCTCATCTTCGATCCGGCGCCGGGGCAAAGCGTTGCGGACGCACGCGCGGCGCTGCTGCCGGTCGCCCAGCACATCAACCAGGCGCTCGACCAGGCCGGCTACCGCCTGTGCCCGGGGGACATCATGGCCGGCAATCCGCAGTGGTGCCTCTCCCTCGATGAATGGCGCAGCCGGTTCGCCCACTGGATCGACAGCGGCAGCCCCGAGGCGCTCCTGCACGGGGCGATCTTCTTCGACCTGAGGCCACTCGCCGGCGAGGTTGCGCTCGGGCGCGAGCTGCGCGACTGGCTTGCCGTCCACGCGCCGCGCAACCGGCGGTTCCTGCATCAGATGGCGCGCAACGCCCTCGAGAACCGCGCGCCCCTCAGGTGGCCGGGCGGATTCCGCACCGGTGCCGACGGGCGGATCGATCTGAAGCTCAACGGTGCCGGCCTGTTCGTGGATGCCGCGCGCATCTTCAGCCTGGCCTTCGGCATCGACGAATGCAACACCGAGCGCCGGCTGCGGGCGGCAGCGCCCCGGCTGAAAGTGCCGGCCGCGGAACTGGAGGCGTGGATCGCCGCGTTCCATTACGTCCAGGGACAGCGGTTGAGGCGGCAGGCGGAATGCCTGGCGCAAGGACTCGCGCCGGACAACCGCATCGACCCCCGTGCCCTCAACGATTTCGACCGCGACGTGTTGCGCAGCGCGCTGGGGCGGACCCGCGCACTGCAGCGACGGGTCGCGCTCGACTACCAGGTTTAGTGGCTGACGTAGTCGAGGATGTAGCCCTGGCCGTACAAGGTCCGCACCGTCACCCCGCCGCCCACGATCTTCCGGCGCAGCCGGTGCACGTAGACCTCGATCGCGTTGTGGCTGACGCCGCGGTCATAGCTGTAGAGCTGATCCAGGATCTGCTCCTTGCTGACCACCCGTCCGAAGCGGTTGAGCAGCACCTCGAGCACCCCGGCCTCGTGCGTCGACAGCGGGACCGTGCGGCCCTGGATCGAAGCTGACCGGCTCACGGTGTCGAACCCGAGCCCGCCGTAGAGGATCGTGGGGGACGCTCCCCCCTGCTGCCCGCGGCGCAGGAGCGCCCGCACCCGCGCCTGCAACTCGTTCAAGCTGAAGGGCTTGACCAGGTAGTCGTCCGCGCCCAGGTCGAGCCCGAGGACCTTCTCCTCCGGCTTCTCGCGGCCCGACAGGATCAGGACGGGCAGCGTCGGGTTGCGGCGCCGCAGGCGCTTCAGCACCTCGAACCCATCGAGCTTGGGCAGCCCCAGGTCGAGAATCAGCAGGCCGAAGACATCGCCCTTCAGTGCTTCGTCGGCAGCCGCGCCATTGGACACCCAGTCCACGGCATAGCCTGACTGCGCGAGCGAGAACTGCAGAGCCTCGGCGAGCGGCGCGTCGTCCTCGGTTATCAGTATTCTCAACCCCCCTCCCCCTGTTTCCGTCCATTCTACGGCCCGGATTCAGGATTTTGTAAGGATTTTCCAATAGCATTGCCCCAAAATAAGGGCGAAAAACAGCAACACGCCTGCGGTCGCGGGCCCTGTCCTGGGACCCGACCGCTTCACTCAACCGGGAGGGGCCATGGCTCAATTGTCACCCGCGCAACGCGACGCCTACTGGGCGAAGACGTCCCGCCTGATGTGGATCATCATGGGGTGGTGGGTGTTCTTCAGCTTCCTGATCCCCGCCTTCGCCGTCCAGCTCAACACGATCACGATCGCCGGCTTCCCGCTCGGCTTCTACATGGCCGCGCAGGGCTCGCTGATCTCGTACGTCGTGCTGTGCTTCTGGAACGCGAGCGCGCAGAACAAGATTGACCAAGAATTCGGCGTCGCCGAAGACTGACCGGGAGCGACCAGACCATGGGCATGCAAACCAGCAAGAGCTTCGTCGACAATCTCCCCAAGATCTACGGCGGCTACGCCGGCGGATTCCTCGGCTTCGTCATCCTGCTCGCGATCCTGGAGCAGATGGGCGTGCCGAACAAGATCATCGGCTACTGCTTCGTGTTCCTGACGATCGGCGTCTACGCCTACATCGGGATCCTGTCGCGCACCTCCGTGCTCTCGGAATACTACGTGGCCGGACGCGTGGTGCCGCCGTTCTTCAACGGCATGGCGACCGGCGCCGACTGGATGAGCGCCGCGTCGTTCATCTCGATGGCCGGAGGCCTCTATCTGGGAGGCTACGGCGCCCTCGGCTACGTCCTGGGATGGACCGGTGGCTACGTGCTGGTCGGCGTGCTGCTCGCGCCCTACCTGCGCAAATTCGGGCAATTCACGGTGCCCGACTTCCTCGGCGTGCGCTACGAAGGCAATGCCGCGCGCATCTGCGGCGTGATCGTGCTGTTCAGCGCGTCGTTCACCTACATCGTCGCGCAGACCTTCGGCATCGGCATCATCACCTCGCGCTTCCTCGGCATTCCCTTCGAGGTCGCGCTCTTCGTCGGGCTGCTCGGCATCCTGGTGTGCTCGATGCTCGGCGGCATGCGCGCGGTGACCTGGACCCAGGTCGCGCAGTACATCATTCTCATCATCGCCTACCTGACGCCGGTGATCTGGTTGTCTACCAAGCTCTACGGCTTCCCGATCCCCGAGCTCACCTACGGCCAGGCGCTAAACGACATCGCGGATCTGGAGAAAAAGCTCGGCATCGTCAAGCCGCACATTGCGGCCTACGTTGACGCCAAGGGCCAGTTCAGCTGGGTGGAGTTCAACAACTTCTGGGCGCTCACGCTGACGCTCATGATCGGCACGGCGTCGCTGCCGCACATCCTGATGCGCTACTTCACGACGCCGAACGTGCGCGACGCGCGCACCTCGGTGGGCTGGAGCATTTTCTTCATTTTCCTGCTCTACTTCACCGCACCGGCCTACGCAGCGTTCGCCAAGCGCGAGGTCTACGCCAACGTGATCGGCCAGCAGATCTCGCAGCTGCCGGCTTGGGTGCAGAACTGGTCCCAGGTCGGAGGCCTCCTCACGATCAAGGACGGCAACGGCGACGGCATCCTGCAGCTCTCCGAGTTCATCATCAACCAGGACATCATCGTGCTGTCGATGCCGGAGATCGCGGGCCTGCCTTACGTGATTTCGGGCCTGGTCGCCGCCGGCGGCCTGGCGGCCGCCCTTTCGACCGCCGATGGCCTGCTGCTCGCGATCGCCAACGCGCTCTCCCACGACGTCTATTACAAGCTGATCGATCCGAAGGCCTCCACGGTGCGCCGGCTGGTTGTCGCGCGCGTGCTGCTGGTGGGCGTCGCGATCATTGGCGCGGCGGTCGCCAGCACGCGGCCCGCTGGCATCATCCAGATGGTTGCGTGGGCGTTCTCGCTCGCTGCGGCGGGACTGTTCGCGCCGCTGGTGCTCGGCATCTGGTGGAAACGCACCACCGCGACGGGCGCGATCGTCGGCATGATGAGCGGCTTCCTCGTCTGCGTGTTCTACCTCGTCGGCACGCGCTATTTCGACATGCCGCTCTGGTTCGGCATCCGCAATATCTCGAGCGCGCTATTCGGGCTGCCGGTGGCGTTCATCGTCACCTGGGCGGTCAGCCTGATGACGCAGGCGCCCTCGAAAGAGATGCAGGACTTCGTGGATTCGATCCGAACGCCCAAGGGCGAGCTCGCCTGGCTCAAGGGGCAGGCGCACGAGTAGACGCAGCGTCAACGTCCGTCCGCGAAAGGCCCGCTCGATGCGGGCCTTTCGTTTTCCTTGTCGAGAAGCAGACCGACCGCAGCTACAAGGTCACGTTCTGATCGCCCGCTAGCCGCCGCGCGAGGTCCGCGGCCCGCAGGCGCCCCTGGAGCTCCTGGCTTACCGCGATCATGCGGAAGCGCACGGCGCCGTACACGACCTCTTCGTCAAGCTCGCGGTAGCGGGTGTGGATCGGCAGCGTATCAAACAGGCGCTTGGCCGAGTGGTCGGCGACATCGAGCGCCTGTCGCGGCGCTCCGAGGCTCGCATCCCTGAAGCGCAGCAGGAATGACGCCCGCGCTTCGGCCCAGCCCTCGGCCCGGTGCGCCGGCGGGGGGAGTGTCGCAAGGATATCCGGGTAGAGGCCGGCGATCGCTTCGCATAGACGAGGATGCTGCCCCGGCGACACATGCGGCCGCAGCTTTCCCTCGGTGACGATGATCAGGTCGCCGAGGACGGCGGCGAACGTATCCCACCGGCAGCGGTCGAGCGCCTCGAGGAACGGCTTCTCCGTGAAGAGAGCATAGCTCGCGAGCCCGGTCTTGCCGCGGCAATAATCGATCGCGCATTTCTGGGCGATGAGCGCGGCGCGTTCAGCGAGAAACGTCCGCAACGCATCCACCGAATCGATCGGCCCTGGCCGCAGGCGTTCCTTCAGGCGCTTCCAGAATCCCCCGGCGGGGTCGGCAGCCACGGGCGTGCCGGTCGCAGTCGGTGCATCTGCCATGAGCCGATGGTAGCGTAGTCGCGCACCCGGTGTAATATCCACGCCATGTCAGCCCAGGGCATCTGGTGGCCGTACTGGTACTTCCACTTCCCGAACTACGCCCTGGCCCTGCTGTTCTGGACGCTGATCGGGCGCTTCCTGTTCGAGCTTTTTCTCCCCCCGGACTCGCCCAATTACATCTTTCGCTGGTTCCGGCGCCTGACCGACTGGCTCATGCGACCGGTCGCCTTCATCACGCCCGCCATCGTTCCGCGGCTGGCGCTGTCGCCAATCGCGGCATTCTGGATCGCGATTGTTCGCGTTGCATTTTTCGCCGCACTTTACGCCGCGGGCCTCGCGCCGCGCGTGCCGGCCTGAACCGGGGAACCCGTGCTCGACCGCCAGACGCTGCTCCTGATGATCATCGGCGTGTGCATCGTCAACGGGATCTTCTCGCCTTACATGAACATCGCCATTCCCATCAGCGCCGCCCTGATGCCGGAGCTCTTTCCGCGCACGGTGGAGTGGGTGCTGTTCTGGGGCTCTGTCTTGCTCGCGAGCGCGACGCTGCTCTTCAGCGGAGTGCCCGCGGCACTGTATGAGCGGTTGATCGAGCGTGACCCCGAGAACGATATCTCCATGTGGATCTGGCTGGGCGGAGCCGCGTTGCTGTCCGCCCCCGCCGTGATGCGCTTTTTCTAGTAGAATTTGCGCACCGCGGAGAGGTGGATGAGCGGTTTAAGTCGCACGCCTGGAAAGCGTGAGTACGGCGAAAGTCGTACCGCGGGTTCGAATCCCGCCCTCTCCGCCAGCCATCAAAGGAGCCGATCATGAACCTGATGGAAAGCTCGAAGCCGGCCCCGGCCGCCGCCCGGCCGAGTCCCGTGCGCATCCGCAAGCTCGGTCACATCGT
>DATBMB010000006.1:0-23122 GCA_036555035.1 Burkholderiales bacterium
AAGCATCGAGCCCCGCTACCTGCGCACGCTCGGCACCGATACCTTCCTGACGGGCGCGGCGGTCGGATTCCTGACCGGGCTGTTCACAGGCCGGGCGCTGCGCCGGCGCTGGCTCGCACGATAGAATTCATCATGTCCCTGATCCGCCCCTTTGCCGGCCTGCGCCCGGCGCCCGGCCGCGCCGCCGAGGTCATCGCGCCTCCGTACGACGTGCTCTCCAGCGCGGAGGCGCGCGCGCGCGCCGCTGGCAAGCCCTGGAGCTTCCTGCACATCTCCAAGCCGGAGATCGATCTCCCGGCAGGTACCGATCCCTACGCGCCCCAGGTCTACGCCAAGGCCGCCGAGAACCTGAAACTCATGGTGAGCAAGGGAATACTCGTCCGCGATCCGGCGCCCTGCTACTACGTGTACCGCCTGGTC
This sequence comes from Burkholderiales bacterium, assembly GCA_036555035.1. Taxonomy (GTDB): domain Bacteria; phylum Pseudomonadota; class Gammaproteobacteria; order Burkholderiales; family SG8-41; genus SG8-41. Next base: position 421 of record DATBMB010000006.1, read on the forward strand.
ATGGGCAAGCATGCGCAGACCGGCCTCGTTGCGGCAGCCTCGATCGCGGAATATGAGTCGAACCGCATCCGCAAGCACGAGCACACGCAGGCGGACAAGGAGACCGACCGCGTGCGCCAGATCGACGCGCTGAACGCCCAGACCGGCCCGGTCATGGTCGCCTACCCCGCGGCGCCCGCGGTGGATGACATCCTGGCCCGCTGCTCGGCGGGAGCGCCTGACGCGGACGCCACCGCCGAGGGCGGCATCCGCCATTCGCTGTGGGTCGTGCGCGACGCCGATATCCAGGCGCGGCTGACCCGGGCCTTCGATGCCCTTCCGGCGCTCTACATCGCCGATGGGCACCATCGCTCGGCCGCGGCCGCGCGCGTCGCCGCCGCGCGCCGGGCGGCCAACCCGCGCCACAGCGGGGTGGAAAGCTACAACTGGTTCCTGACGGTGATCTTCCCGCACCACCAGCTGCAGATCCTCGACTACAACCGCGTCGTCGCCGGCCTGAACGGCATGGACGCGGAGACGTTCCTGGCGCGCCTGCGGGAGCGCTTTTCCGTCGAACGGAGTCCCAAGCCCGTGAAGCCGGCGCGGCCCGGAGAATTCGGCCTGTACCTGGCCGGCCAGTGGTATCGCCTGGCCATCCACGGGCACCTCATCCCCGCCGACGACCCCGTGGCCCGGCTCGACGCCAGGCTGCTCTCCGACCATCTGCTCGGCCCGGTTCTCGGCATCACCGACCTGCGCCGCGACAAGCGCATCGACTACGTCGGCGGCATCCGCGGCCTGGGAGAGCTGGAGCAGCGCGTGAACAGCGGCGAGATGACCGCCGCCTTCTCGCTATTTCCCACGTCGATGGAGGACACCATGGCGGTCGCCGAAGCCCGCAAGGAGATGCCGACGAAGTCTACCTGGTTCGAGCCCAAGCTCGCGGACGGGCTCGTGTCGCACGTGCTGGATTGAATCAGGCGCGAACGACGTTCGTTGGATTGCCGGCGAGGAAGTTCTCGGCATTCTCGATCGCGGCGAGCAATCCGTCGCGCCGGACTTCCGGGGTCTGCCCCGCGTTGTGGGGAGAGAGCACGGTATAGGGGCTCGCCAGCAGGGGATCGCCAGGCTTCACCGGCTCCTCGTGGAATACGTCGAGCCCGGCACCGGCGATGCGCCGGCTGGCAAGGGCCTCGATGAGGGCGTCCCGGTCCACCAGCGCGCCGCGGCCGGTGTTGATGAGATAGGCCCCCGGTTTCATCAGCGCGAGCTCCGGGCGCCCGATGAAGCCCTGTGTTTCCGGGACGAGCCGCAGGTGGAGCGTGACGAAGTCGGCGCGGCGCAGGCACTCGTCCTTCGCGGCCGGCGTGTCGCCGCGCGCGCTCCAGGTCAGCACCTCCATGCCGAAGCCCCGCGCGAGCTGCGCAACGCGCGCCCCGATGGCTCCCGAGCCGAATACCGCGAGCGTCTTCCCATCGAGCTGCACGAGCATGTCCCGCGGCCAGGCGCCGCTTCGCATCTCGCGGTCGATCCCCGGAATCCTGCGCGCCACGGCAAGCATCAGCGCCATCGTGTGCTCGGCCACTGCATGGGCGTTGACGCCCGGCGTGTTGCAGACGGTCACGCCATGATGCGCGGCGGCGGCGAGATCGACGTTGTCCGTGCCCGTGCCCCAGATCGAGATCATCTTCAGGCCGGGGCAGGCGCGGAACACCGCTTCGGTGAATCGCGCGTAGGCGCGGATGTTGACGGCGACGGTGGCGTTCCCGATGCGGCGCGCGAGCTCCGCTTCGTCCTCCGCGCCGCGCGCCGTGTGGACGTGCACCTCACCCAGCGCCCGGGCGCGATCGTGGGCGGCCGAGCCCTCAAAGACCGAGGGGAAATCGTCCGGCACGACGATCATGGATTAACGCTTGCGCGCGGATTCGTAGAGCGGCATAACCTTCGCCGCGTAGTCCGCGAGGTCTTTCTGGCGGTTCTCGGGTGCGGGGTGGGTCGAAAGAAACTGCGGCGGTCCGCTGCCACCCACCTGAGCCATCTTCTGCCAGAGCGTGATCGCGGCGCGCGGATTGTAGCCCGCGCGCGCGGCGAGCTCGACCCCGATACGGTCCGCCTCGACCTCGTGCTCGCGCGAGTTGGGGAGGTTGAATGTGATGTCCGTGACGATCTGAGCGACCTGCATGGTGTTTCCGCCCAGGCCCAGAGCCGCCCCGACTACGGAAAGCCCGATCGCCTGCGCGTAGGCCTGCGAGGCGCGCTCGCGCCCATGCTCCCGCAGCGCGTGCGCGATCTCGTGCCCCATCACGGCAGCGAGCTCGTCATCGGTCACCTTGAGCCTCTCGATGAGCCCGGTATAGACGGCCATCTTGCCCCCCGGCATGCACCAGGCATTGACGTCCTTCGAAGTGATGACATTGGTTTCCCAGGCCCACTTTGGCGCATCCGGGCGGAAAGCCCCGACGCCGCTGATGAGCCGCAGCGCGATGACCCGGACCCGCGCCACCTGCGCCGGGTCCTGATTCAGCAGCTTCTTGGCCGCCGCCTTCTTCATCTCCTGCTGGTAGGCCTGAGCGGCGCCCTTGTCGACCTCGGCGGAGGACAGCAGCATGGACTGCTTGCGGTCCACGCCCACCGTGCCAGGCTGGGTGGTCTGCACCGTCTCGCACGAGGCGAGGACGAAGGCCAGCACTACGGCAGTAAAGGACTTGTTCCGCATGACGCTTATTCTAGCGAACCGCTATCCGTGTAGAGTCGCCAATCAACCGGAAAAGTTCCCACGGCCCGTCCCCCTCCCGGCACATGCCGTAGCGAAATGGCCAGGTGTCGCGCCCGGGTGTGAAGAAGCGCAGGTCCTGGAACCACGCGCAGATCGACGGATTGCCGGAATCCACGCGCAGCAGCACCGGCTCCTCCGCGAACCACCGGAAGAACGCGAATTGCGGCTGTGACCAGGCCTCGCGCGCGATCCCGCGCTCGGCGGACGAGGAGCCGAAATGGGTCGCGTGCACCCACTGCGCCTGCGCGGGCGGAAGATATGACGCGTCGAGGCGGGCGATGTAACCGGCGCCCGGCGCAGGGCGCAGGGGCTCGCGCCGGGCAAGGTTGACGAAGCTGTAGCGCACCTCCTCGCCGTTGCGCACGATCACCATCCAGTTGAAGGGCGACACCGGCCGCGGCTGCGCGGTCACCGCGGCCTGCTGCAGCCCGGCATCCCTCGCGTACGCCTCGCCCCAGTCCACCGCGCGGCTCTGCAGCACGCCCTGGAACGCGACGTAGCCGCAGAGCACGGCAAGCCCGGCGACGGCGGGCGCGTGCGATTTGCGCCAGACAGCCGACGCCGCCAGCCCGGCGACGATGATTGCGGTGAACCAGAGGTCGATGATGAACGTGGTGCCGAGGCCGACGCGGATGTCGGAGAGCGGGGCGAGCACGATGGTGCCGAACGAAGTGATCCAGTCGCCCGCTATGTGGGCGCCGAGGCCGAGTGCGATGACGCCGAAGTACGCGCGCCACGGCCGGTCACCGCGCCAGATCACCGCGCAGAGCCGCGCCAGGAGGTAAGCCCACAGCGGGAGCATCACGAGCGAGTGCGTCGCGCCGCGGTGATGCAGGAGAAACTCGACGGGGCCGATCCAGCTGATGACGAAATCGATGTCGGGAACGGCCGCCGCGGCGAGGCCGACAAGGACTCGCCGGCCGAGCGGCAGCGTCTTCTCGTCGGCCTGCGCCGGCGCGGTTGCCCGCGCCAGCAACGCGCCGGACAGGGCGTGCGTGATCGTGTCCACGGATCCGGAGCCTACCTCAATCCCAGCGCTCGTCGCGGACCTGGATCAGCCCGTTCTCGATGCGCACCGGGAATTTCGCGACCGGCTCGTAGGCCGGCGCGGTCAGCGCCTCGCCCGTCCGGATCGAGAAGCGCGCTCCGTGCCGCGGGCAGACGATCTCCTCGCCCTCGACCGTGCCGCCGGTCAGCTGCCCCCCGTCGTGCGTGCACACGTCCTCGATGGCGTAGTACTGGCCGCCGAGATTGAACACCACGACGGACGCGCCGTCCACGTCCACGACGCGATGGCTCCCGGGCGCAAGCTCGCCCACCGTGGCTACGGTGACCCAATCAGACATACGAGAGAAAAGGTGGAAAAGGTGTCAGGAACCTTTTTTCGCGCGCAAAAAGGTTCCTGACACCTTTTCTAGACGGCGACGACTTCCATGTCGGGCTCGATCTGGCGTACCAGGTTCTCGATCCCGGTCAGCGTGCCGGAGATCGAGCTCGGGCAGCTGCCGCACGCGCCCTGGTAGTGCACCATCAGGCGGTTGCCCTCGAGGCCCATCACGTAGAGGTCGCCACCGTCGCCCTGCAGGTACGGGCGCACCTGCTCGTCGAGGATGGCGTTGATCTTGTCGAGCCGTTGCTTGTCGACATCGCTCAGCTTGCTGCTATCCGCAGTGGTGCCGGCCTGGGCCACGAGCTGCGCGGTTTGCGCGTCCGCCGACGGCGCGTCGCGGATCGGGACGGCGAGCTTGCGCATCAACTCCTGCCAGTCCGCGCCGCCGTCCTGCGTGACGGTGATCCAGTGGTCCACGTAGAAAACGCTGGTGACGTGCTCGATCTCGAACAGTTTCGAAGCGAGGGGATCGTCCTTCGCCTGCCCGGCGTTTTCGTACGAGCGCGAGATGCCCCAGGTCAGCGGCTCCTTCAACACGAACTTCATCGCGTTCGGGTTTGGGGTCGGCTCGATTTCGGCGATCTTCGGCATCCCGGATTACCCCGCGCCCCCGATGACCTGCGCCTGCATCGGGTCGGCTTCCGCTTCGGTGGTGGTGCTCGCCTCGTCGTTCAACGCCGCGTGCAGCGTGTGCCACGGCAGGATCGCGCACTTGACCCGCGTCGGCAGGTCGCTCACGCCCGCGAATACCGTCAGCCGCCCGAGGTGATGCGGGCCGGCGGCGTCGAGCTTGCCGGTCGCGAGATCGCGGAACTCCCGGACCAGGCGCTCGGTGTCATCGCGCGACTTGCCCTTGACCGCAACGGTCATCATGGACGCCGACGCCTTGCAGATGGCGCAGGACTCGCCCTGGAAATTGACGGCGTCCACCGCCTCATTGCGCAGCCTCACCGTCAACGTCAGGTGATCCCCGCACAGGGGGTTGTGGCCCTCGGCGCGGTGCGTCGCGTCCGCGAGCACGCCCCAGTTGCGCGGCTTGCGGTTGTGATCGAGGATCACTTCCTGGTAGAGCTGCTTGGAGTCCGCCATGCGCGCTTCATCCAAGCGTCTTCTGGACCTTGCGGATGCCAGCAACGAGCGCATCCACCTCCGCGTGCGTGTTGTAGAACGCGAATGAGGCGCGCGAGGTGGCGGGAATACCGAATCGCTGCATGATCGGCTGCGCGCAGTGATGCCCGGTGCGCACGGCGATGCCCTCCTCGTTGAGGAGCGTCCCGACATCGTGCGGGTGCACGCCCTCCACGACGAAGGACAGCACCGCCGCCTTCTGCTCCGCGGTGCCGATGATGCGCACCCCGGGAAGCCGGTTCACGCGATCCGTCGCGTAATCCAGGAGATCGGTCTCGTGCGCGTGGATGCGAGAGAGGCCGATGGAATTGATATAGTCCGCCGCAGCGCCGAGCGCGATCGCGGCCGCGATGGGCGGCGTGCCGGCCTCGAACTTGCCCGGGATCACGTTGTAGACCGTCTTCTCGAACGTGACCGAAAGGATCATGTCGCCCCCGCCCTTGAAGGGCTGCATCTTCTCCAGCCACGCCGCCTTCCCATAGAGCACGCCGATGCCGGTCGGACCGAACATCTTGTGCCCGGAGAACGCGTAGAAATCGCAGTCGAGCGCCTGCATGTCGAGCTGCATGTGGGGCGCGGCCTGCGCGCCGTCCACCAGTACCGGGATGCCCCGCTCGTGCGCGGCGGCGATCATCTCGCGCACGGGGTTGATCGTCCCGAGCGCGTTGGACACATGCCCGACGCCGACGATGCGCGTGCGGGGCCCGAGCAGCTTGAGGTATTCCTCGAGGATCAGCTCGCCGCGGTCGTTGACCGGCACCACGCGGATGCGCGCGCCCTTCTCCTCCGCCACCATCTGCCACGGCACGATGTTGGCGTGGTGCTCGAGGGTCGTCAGCACGATCTCGTCGCCGGCGCCGATGAACTTTCGCCCGTAGCCGTGCGCGACGAGATTGATGGCGTCGGTCGTGCCGCTGGTGAAGACCACCTCGCGTTCTTCCTTAGCATTGATGAACGCGGCAAGCTTCCGGCGCGCCGCTTCGTACTCAGCCGTCGCGGTTTCCGACAGGTAATGCACGGCGCGATGGATGTTCGAGTGCTGGGACGTCTGATAGCGGATCAGGCGATCGAGCACCGCCTGCGGCATCTGGCTCGAAGCCGCGTTGTCCACGTACACCAGCGGCTTGCCGTGGACCTTCAATTTCAGGATCGGGAAATCGGCGCGAATGCGCTCGACGTCCAGGCCGCCGGTCGGCACCTGCCTGAGCTCGGTGCGGGAGAGATTCACGGGCGAACACCCCCACCCTTCCCTCCCCCGTCAAGGTGGAGGGACTGAGTCTGGGCCAGCACTGTCTCCTCGAGGCTTTCCACCAGCGAGGGCACCGGGATGCGGTCGAGCACCTCGGCGGCGAACGCGTAGGTGAGGAGATTGCGGGCCTGCGGCTCCGGCAGTCCGCGGCTCCTCAGGTAGAAGAGTTGCTCCGGGTCGAGCCGCCCCACCGCGGCGCCGTGCGCGCACTTGACGTCGTCGGCGAATATCTCGAGCTGGGGCTTGGTGTCGACATGCGCCTTGTCCGAGAGCAGGAGATTGCGGCTCTGCTGCGATGCATCCGTCTGCTGGGAGCCAGGCCGCACCACGATCTTGCCGTTGAACACCGCGTGCGCGGCGCCGCCGACGATGCACTTGTGCAGCTGCCGGCAGCGGCCATGGGGACGCGCGTGGTCCATCAGGGTGTGCGTATCCGCCAGCTGGCGACCGGAGATCAGCGCGAGCCCGTCCATCCGCACATCCGCGCCCTCGCCCTGCTGCACCACGTTGAGATCCAGGCGCGAGATGCGCGCGCCGAGCGCAACCGAGCAAGACTCGTATTGCGCGTCTTTCGCGACGGCGACCGCGCACTGGCCGATGTGGAACGCGCCGCCTGCCTCGCGTTGCACCCGGACATGCCGGACGCGGGCGCCCTCACCCGCGACGATTTCGGTCACCGCATCGCTGAAATAGATCGCCTCGCCCAGGCTCGCGTAATCCTCGATCAGCGTGCACTCCGCGCCCGCCTCCACGACCGCCAGGCAGCGCGGATAGGCCGCCGCTTCCTGGCGGGTCGACAGGTACAGAATCTGCACCGGAGTGGGGCATTTCTGGTTGCGCGCGATCCAGACGAATGCACCGTCGCGCAGATGCGCGGTATTGAGCGCCGTGAATACCTCGCGCTCGAATCCGGCGTGGCGCGCGAGGTGGGGCTCGATCACCGCCGCGTACGTATCGAGCGCCGCGATGAGGGGCGAGACAACCACGCCATGGGGAAGGCCCGCGGCAGCGGAGAGCCCCGGCGCGAACACCCCGTCCACGAAGGTCAGGCGGGTGATCGCTTCAGGCACGACGAAGCGCGCGACGTCAGCCATCGCGGGCATCGCCGGGGCCGTGGCGAGCCGGAACGGAACCCGGGTGAGGGGCGAAATGTCCGTGAAGCGCCATTCCTCGTCGCGCGTCGTCGGCACCGTGAGCGCGTTGGCGCGCTCGAGCGCGTGCGCGCGGCGCGCGTTGAGCCACGAATTGCCGCCGCGCCGCGCCTCGTAACCCTTCAGCAGCGCGTCGATATAGGGATGTGGCGCGGCGACGGAGCTCATCAGGCAGCCTTGACCCAATCGTAGCCGCGGGCTTCCAGCTCTTCGGCGAGGGCCTTGCCGCCGGTCTTGACGATGCGGCCGCCGCCCATGACGTGCACGTAGTCGGGCACGATGTAGTTGAGCATGCGCTGGTAATGCGTGACCAGCACCACCGCGTTGTCGGGCGTGATGAGGCGATCGACTCCGCCCGCGACCACGCGCAGCGCGTCGATATCGAGACCCGAGTCGGTCTCGTCGAGAATCGCGAGCCGGGGCTCGAGCAGCGCCATCTGGAGGATCTCGTTGCGCTTCTTCTCGCCTCCCGAGAAGCCGTCGTTGACGCTGCGGTCGAGCAGCCCCGGGTCCATGTCGAGCGCTTTCATCTTCGCGCGCGCGAGGTCGTCGAATTCGAGCGGATCGAGCTCGTCGCGCCCGCGCGCGGCCTGCACCGAGTTGTAGGAAAGCCGCAGGAACGAGCTGTTCGAGACGCCGGGGATCTCGACGGGATACTGGAAGCCGAGAAAGAGGCCCGCGCGCGCGCGTTCCTCCGGCGCCATCTCGAAAAGGTTACGGCCGTCGAACGTGACCGTGCCGCCGGTCACTTCGTACAGGGGATGGCCCACGATCGCCTTGGCGAAGGTGCTCTTGCCTGAGCCGTTGGGGCCCATGACGGCGTGCACTTCTCCCGCGCGCACGGTGAGGTCAAGTCCCTTGACGATATCGGCGCCGCCCACGCGCACGCGGAGCCCACGCACCTCGAGCAGCACTTTGGCATCGGCGCGCTTCATCCGACGCTCCCTTCGAGCTTCAAGCCCAGGAGCTTGGTCGCTTCCACCGCGAACTCCATCGGCAGCTGCTGGAACACGTCGCGGCAGAAGCCGTTGATGATCATCGAGACCGCTTCCTCCGCCCCGATGCCGCGGCTCGCGAAATAGAACATCTGCTCCTCGCCGATGCGGGAGGTGGTCGCCTCGTGCTCGACCGTGGCGCCGCTGTTCTGCACCTGGATGTAGGGGAAGGTGTTGGCGCCGCTCTTCGAGCCGATCAGCATCGAGTCGCACTGCGAGTAGTTGCGCGCGTTCTCCGCCCGCGGCCCGATCTTCACGAGGCCCCGGTAGCTGTTGTTCGACTGCCCGGCCGAGATGCCCTTGCTGATGATGCGGCTGCGCGTGTTGCGCCCGATATGGATCATCTTGGTGCCGGTGTCGGCCTGCTGGTGGTGATTGGTGAGCGCCACCGAGTAGAACTCGCCGATCGAGTTGTCGCCGAGCAGCACGCAGGACGGATATTTCCAGGTGATGGCGGAGCCCGTCTCGACCTGGGTCCAGGAGATCTTCGAGTTCCGGCCCTTGCACAGCCCGCGCTTGGTGACGAAGTTGTAGATGCCGCCGAGGCCGTTCTCGTCGCCGGCGTACCAGTTCTGCACGGTCGAGTACTTGATCTCGGCGTCATCGAGCGCGACCAACTCCACCACCGCGGCATGGAGCTGGTTGGTGTCGAACTTGGGCGCCGTGCAGCCCTCGAGGTAGGAGACCGTGGCGCCCTCCTCAGCGATGATGAGCGTGCGCTCGAACTGCCCGGAGGACTCGGTGTTGATGCGGAAATAGGTCGAGAGCTCCATCGGGCACTTGACGCCCTTGGGGATGAAGCAGAACGAGCCGTCGGTGAAGACCGCGGAGTTGAGCGCCGCGTAGTAGTTGTCGCCGGTGGGCACGACCGATCCCAGGTACTGGCGCACCAGCTCTGGATGGTTGTGCACCGCTTCCGAGATCGAGCAGAAAATGATCCCGACCTCCGCCAGCTTCTGCTTGTAGGTCGTCGCGACCGACACCGAGTCGAAGATCACGTCCACCGCGACGCCCGCGAGCTTGGCGCGCTCGTTCATCGGCACGCCCAGCTTCTCGAAGGTGCGCAGGAGCTCCGGATCGACCTCGTCCATGCTCGCGAGCTTCTTCGGCTTGGGCGCCGAGTAGAAGATGATGTCCTGGAAGTCGATCTTCGGGTACTTGACGTTCGGCCACGTCGGCTCCTGCATCGTGAGCCAGTGGCGGTAGGACTTCAGGCGGAAATCGAGCAGCCATTCCGGCTCGCCCTTCTTCGCGGAGATGAACCGTATGACGTCCTCGCTCAGCCCCTTCGGCGCGGTGTCGGCCTCGATAGGCGTGACGAAGCCGTGCCGGTAGGGCTGGTTGACCAGGTTTTCGAGGACGCTGCTCATGGTGTCCGTTACGACTTTTCCTTGACGCTGAAGGACTCGCCGCAGCCGCAGGTCGCGTCCACGTTGGGATTGGTGAACTTGAAGACCTGCTTCAGGCCCTCCTTTACGTAATCGAGCGTCGAGCCGTCCAGGAACTCCAGGCTCTTCGCGTCCACCACCACCTTTGCGTCGTGCGCCTCGAACAGCCGGTCGCCCGCGCGCACCTCGTCGGCGTAGTCGTAGGTGTAGCCGAAGCCGGAGCAGCCCACGTCCTTCACGCCCACGCGCAGCCCGATGCCGCGCCCGCGCCGGGCGAGCTGCTTCTGGATCTGTCTTGCCGCGTTTTCCGTCACTTGTATCGCCATTGCTTCTCCTGTCACTCGTCAAACTGCCATCGCTGTCAGGCTGCGCAGCCGCGTCACGACCGTCTTGAGCGACCGCAGGAATCCCTCGACCTGCTCCATCGTGTTTCCCGCGCCGAGCGAGAAGCGCACCGCCCCGCGCGCAAGCTCCGGATCGACGCCCATAGCGAGCAGCGTCGCCGAGGGCTCGGGATTGGCGCTGGAGCACGCCGCACCCGGGGCCACCGCCCAGCCGGCCTTGTCCAGCTCGATCACCAGCGTCTCGCCCATGATGCCCTTGAACGCGAAATACGTCGTATTGGAGACGCGTGGCGCGTCTTCGCCGAATATCACCGCCCCCATCTCGTGCAATCCCCGCTCCAGCCGCGCGCGTATCGCTTCCACCCGCTGCGCGAGCTGCTGCATCCGTCCCGCCGCAAGGTCGCACGCCGCGCCGAAGCCGACGATCGCAGCCACGTTCTCCGTTCCGGAACGCAGCCCCTGCTCGTGGCCGCCGCCATGGATGATCGGGCGCAGCTGCAGCCGCTTGTCGATGACGAGCGCCGCCGCGCCCTTAGGCCCATAGATCTTGTGCGCCGAGATCGTCATCGCGTGCACGCCGAGCGCCCGGAAATCGACCGGTATCTTGCCCAGCGCCTGCACGGCGTCGGTGTGCATCCACGCCTTCGCCGCCCTGGCACGCTCGGACACCGCCGGCACGTCCAGCACCACGCCAGTCTCGTTGTTGACGAGCATTGCCGAGACAATGCCGGTCGGCTCCTTGAGTGCCGCGTCCACGTCGGCGAGCTCGATCCGGCCGTCGGGCGTCGCTGCGAGCTTTCTCAGCTTCCAGCCCTGACGCGCAAGCTCCTGCGCGGGCTTCGCAATGCAGGGGTGCTCGATCGCGCTCACCGCGACTTGTGTCGGCTTGAGATAGCCCGCCGCCCCCTTGATGAAGAGGTTGTTGGCCTCGGTGCCGCCGGAGACAAAGACCACCTGCGAGGGCTGGGTGTTCACCAGCGCCGCGACCTGCTGGCGCGCGGCGTCTATCGCCCGGCGCGCAATGGTGCCCAGCTCGTGGCGGCTCGATGCGTTGCCGAACCGCTCGCGCAGGTACGGCAGCATTGCCTCGAGCACCGTCTCGGCGACGGGCGTCGTCGCGTTGTGATCGAAGTAGACGTGCTCCATTGCGCCTAAGCCGATACCGGGGTCGGGCGCTTGCCCGCCGGAACGCGCATATCGTGCACCTGGGCGACGCCGGAATCGCGCGTTGCTTCCTTGGCCTTCTGGCTGTCCACCAACTGGCGCAGGGTGACCGAGCCCAGGTAATCAAAGATGCGCTCGTTCAGCGCCGCCCACAGGTCGTGGGTCAGGCACTTGTGGTCGTCCTGGCAGTTCTCCTTGCCGCCGCACTGCGTAGCGTCGATCGGCTCATCCACCGCCAGGATGATGTCGGCCACCGACATCCCGCTCATATCCTTCGCGAGGTGGTAGCCGCCCCCCGGCCCGCGCACGCTCTCCACCAAGCCATGCCGGCGGAGCTTGCCGAACAACTGCTCGAGATAGGACAGCGAGATCTTCTGGCGGCCGCTGATCTCGGCCAGCGTAACGGGCCCGCTTCCGTTGTTGAGCCCGAGATCGATCATGGCGGTGACGGCAAAGCGCCCTTTCGTGGTCAGTCTCATCGGCCACCTCTTTGAAGTGTCATAAAATCAACGAGATAACAAACAAATAAACCCTACAGATTTGCTCAACTATAGCTTTCCCGACCAAATCAGTCAACCATTTTGTTGAGGGTGCTCGCATCGAGCCGGTGCGCCTCCTGCTCGTCGATGCGCAACCCCAGGCGCTTCAACTCCGCGAGGATGTGCTCGATGCGCCGGTCGAGCTCGGCGCTGTGACCGATCAGCTCGTGCAGCGCGCGCGCCATGGGATCGTTCAGGTCCTTCACCACCGCGTACGCTGCAAAGCGCCCGTCCTGCGCCTCCTGCGCTTCGATGATGCGCGCCGGGATGCCGATCGCGGTCGCGCCCGGCGGCACATCCTTCACCACCACCGCGTTGGACCCCACCCGCGCCCCGTCGCCGACCGTAATCGGCCCCAGGATCTTGGCCCCGGCCCCGACCACCACGCCCTTGCCGAGGGTCGGGTGGCGCTTGCCCTTGCTCCACGAGGTGCCGCCGAGGGTGACGCCGTGATAGAGCGTGCAGTCGTCACCGATCTCCGCGGTCTCGCCGATCACGACGCCCATGCCGTGATCGATGAAGAAACGCCGGTGGATGGTGGCGCCGGGATGGATTTCGATCCCGGTCAGCCAGCGCCCCAGGTGCGAGACCAGCCGGGCGAGCCATTTCAGGCCCGCGCCCCAAAACCAATGGGCGACGCGGTGGAACAGCATGGCGTGGAACCCGGGGTAGCAGGTGATGACCTCCCAGGCATTCCGGGCGGCGGGATCGCGTTCAAATACCACCGCGATTTCTTCTTTCAGCCTTGCGAACATCGTTTATGAATCAAGCAGAAGGGCTCGCAGCTTACGATGCCCTAGTAATTTGGTCAACCATTGATTCGGAGCCCGGACCGGAGCAATCTGTCCGGCCGATCCGGCTATGCGCGTTCGAGCGGACGCACGCCGCCGCTCAACGCGCATTCACCAATGGAAAGCATCAGCCGGATCTCTTCGGCTTCGGAGCGGACAGTGCCTTGATAACCCCGCGCAGGATATTGACCTCTTCGCGCTCCAGCTCCGCCCGGTTGAACAGCCGCCGCAACCGCGGCATGAGCTTCTTGGGGTGCGCGGGATTGAGGAAACCGTGCTCCAACATTGCGCGCTCCAGATGCTCGTAGAAGCGCTCGATGTCCTCGTGGGTCGCGCGCGGGCGCGCCTTTCCGGCCCGCGGCGCCGCATCAAGCGCCGCGAGGCGCAACTCGTAGGCGAAGAGCTGCACCGCGGCCGCGACATTGAGCGAGCTGTATTCGGGGTTCGCGGGGATCGTCGCGAGCAGCTGGCACTTGCCGACCTCGGCCGCGGTCAGGCCGAAGGTCTCGTTGCCGAATACGAGCGCCGCGGGCTGCGAGCGTGCCACCTCGACGATACGCGCCGCTGCTTCCCGCGCGCCGACCATCGGCACCGCGATCTCGCGCGGGCGCGCGGTGCAGGCCACCGTGAAGGCGGAGCCGGCGAGCGCGCCATCGAGGTCGGCGTGCACGCGCGCCCGCCGCAGCACGTCGATTGCGCCCGAAGCGAGCCATTCGGCCTGCGGATCGGGAAAACGCGCGGGGGAAACGAGGTGCAGGCCCGCCAGGCCCATCGTCTTCAGCGCCCGCGCCGCCGCGCCGATGTTTCCGGGATGCGCGGTCTCGCACAGCACGAAGCGGATATTTTTGAGCGGATCTGCGGCCATCAATCAATATGGCGCGGAAATGCATGATCCGCGTTTCCGCGCAGTACTTTCCCCCTCGCCCTCAGGGAGAGGGGGAAGGGGTGAGGGTGGGTCCGCGAATAATTTCACCACCAAGCCCGATACAATACGGCATCTTCGAGAAGCCGACAGTTGGCGACCATGCATCCGATGCTGAACATCGCCGTGAAGGCGGCGCGCCGCGCCGGCAACATCATCACCCGCGCGAGCCGCAACCTGGACGCGATCGCCTTCCGGGAGAAGGCCGTCAACGATTTCGTCTCCGAGGTGGACCGCGAGGCGGAGGAGGCGGTGATCCGCACGCTGCGCGACGCCTACCCCGCGCATTCGATTCTAGCAGAGGAGAGCGGCGCCTCCGGGGAATCGGAGTACCAGTGGATCATCGATCCGCTCGACGGCACCACCAACTTCATTCACGGCTTCCCGCAGTACTGCGTGGCGATCGCGCTGAAGCACCGCGAGCTCGTCACCCAGGCGGTGATCTACGATCCCTCGCGCAACGACCTCTTCACCGCGACGCGCGGGCGCGGGGCCTTTCTGAACGATCAGCGCATGCGCGTCAGCAAGCGGACACATCTGCGCGCGAGCCTGATCGGCACCGGCTTTCCCTTCCGCCAGCTCGAGCACATGGAGGTCTACCTCGCGATCCTGCGCGACATGATGAGGGGCGCGGCCGGCGTGCGCCGGGCCGGCTCCGCCGCGCTCGATCTCGCCTACGTCGCGGCGGGACGCCTCGACGGCTTCTGGGAGTTCGGCTTGTCCCCGTGGGACATGGCGGCGGGCGCTCTCCTCGTCTCCGAGGCCGGGGGGCTGGTCGGGGACCTGGCCGGCGAGAATCGCTACCTGCAAACCGGCAACATCGTCGCGGGCAATCCCAAGGTATTCGTGGAGCTGCTGCGCGCGATGTCGCCCCATCTGACGCCCGCGCTCAAGCAGGGCTGATGGGCTCCGGTCAGCGTGCAGGGGGACGTAGCGCCGCGAGCTGTTTCGCGAGCGGGGCGTCGAGCTCCGAGAGCACCTTCAGCACTTCCTCGAATTCGGCCGGGCGCCCAAGGCGCGCGTAGGATCGTCCCAGGCCGAACCATGCCTGGGCGAACCGGTTGTTGACCCGCACGGCCTCGAGATACGCGGTAGCCGCCTGCGCTTCACGGGCAACGTCCGAGTAGGTTTCGCCGAGCAGATACCACGTCTCCGCGCTGTCCGTGCGCACCCGGAGCGCGTTCTCGAGCGCCTGCACCGCGCGCGCCGGCTGCTTCGCATCGCGATACGACTGGGCAAGCAGGTTCCATCCCAGCATCTCGTCCGGCGTCAGCCGCACGACTTCGCGAAAGCAGTCGATCGCGCGCTGATGCCGGCCCGCCTGCGAGTGCGCGTAGCCCGCGACCGTCCACCAGTCGGCGTTGCTGCGGTCCTTTGCAAGATTCTCCTCGGCGAGCTTCACGAGCCCGTCCCAGTCCTTGCGGGCCTCCAGCTCGGCGACGCGCTTGCGGTTGGCGTCCTCCATGCCCTGGAGGTTGCCGAGCAGGGTGTAAAGCGTGCCGTCGGGCAGCGCCGACATGAGGAGCGCGGCCTGCGGGGTGCACGCGGCGAGCGCCAGCATCATGAGCGCAAGGCCCGTGGCGCGCAGCGATCGTGTCTGCAAGCTTGCCCGAAGATTCAGAACCGGAACCGGCACTCCCGCCATTGTATTCCCATGCTCCGTGCATTCCCGCATGGGCGTGCGCGAACCTACCCCAGGCCCATCATCTCGAGCGCGCCGGCGACGAGCGCGCTCCCCGGATTGCCGAGCTGCTCGACCACGCCCAGGTGGTGGCAGCCCGGCATCGGGATGTCGCGCCGGAAGCAATGCTCCCAGCGCGTGGCGATCAGGCGGTTCTGCCGCTTGAATTCGTCGCTCTCGTCGCCGCCCACCGCCGTATAGAGCGGCACGGGTCGCCGGGGCCGGTAGCGGATAGGGCTCAACCTCCGCGCCGACTGCGCACTGAGGCGCATGTCGCTGTTGAAGGACACGTTCAATAGCGGCTCGAGATCGTAGACACCGCTCACCGCCAGCCCCCCTTTGACCAAGTCGTCGGGAAGTTCGCGCGCGTAGGCCGACCACACCGCCGCCAGCATCATCGCGGTCAGCTGGCCGCCGGCCGAATGCCCGCTTACGTAGACCGCGTCGCGCGGCGCGCCGTAGCGTTCGCAATTGCGATAGAGCCAGGCATGGGCGGCGAGCATCTGGCGAACGATCGTCTCCACGGTCACGGCAGGCGCCAATGCGTAGTTGATGACCGCGACGGTCATTCCCCGCTCGACGAACGGACGCGCGATGAACGAAAAGTCGCTCTTGTCGAGCGCCCGCCAGAAGCCGCCATGGAGGAAGGTCAGCAGCGCACGGGCCGCGCCCCGCGCGTGGAAGAGGTCGAGCGTTTCATTCGGACCGCTGCCGTAGGCGATATCGAGCGTGCACGGCAGCCCGCTCCGCGCGCGCTCCGAGGCTTCCTTCCACCGGGCGAAGATCTGCGGGTGCCCGGGTATCGCCGCGCGCACGTTGTACTGCTGCTCGCAATACTCCGGAGTGAGCCGCGGCTTTCTCATCAGGCCCCGCATCCGGACACGGATCACGCCTCACACGCCCAGGTAGCGGTGCCACAGCCCGGGATCGGCGCCCAGTTCACTCGAGCTTCCCCGCCACACGGTGCGGCCGCGCTCGAGGATCGTATGTCGGTCCGCGAGCTTCACCAGCCGCTGCACGTACTTGTCGATCACGAGCAGCGCCTGGCCCTCGGCCTTGAGCGCGGCGAGGCAGCGCCAGATCTCGGCGCGCACCAGCGGCGCGAGCCCCTCGGTCGCCTCGTCGAGGATCAGCAGCCGCGGGCTCGTCATGAGCGCGCGCCCGATCGCCACCATCTGCTGCTCGCCGCCCGAGAGCTCGCTGCCGTAGTGCCGCAGGCGCCGGGCGACCTGGGGCAGCAGCCCGAGCACGCGATCGAGCGTCCACGGCCGCGCGGCGCGGACCCGCCCCGGCGCGAAAGCGGCCAGGTTCTCGTGCACCGTGAGATTGGGGAAGATCTGCCGGCCCTCGGGCACCAGGCCGATGCCGGCGCGCGCGATGCGATCGGTCGTCCAGCCGTCGATGCGCTCCCCGCCGAAGCGGATCTCCCCGCCGAGCGGGCGGGTCAGTCCCAGGATCGCGCGCACGGTCGTCGTCTTGCCCATGCCGTTGCGTCCGAGCAGCGTGGCGAATTCGCCCGCGCCGACTTCCAGATGAATGTCCGACAGCACCTCGCCCGCGCCGTAGGAGGCGCGCAATGCCCGCACTTCGAGCAGCGCGCTCATGCCGCGGCCGCCGTTTCTTCTTCACCCAGATAGGCGCGCCGGACTTCGGGATCGTCGCGTATGGCCTGCGGCGCGCCACTTGCGATGACCTTGCCGCCCACCAGCACGGAGATCACGTCGGCAAGACGGAACACGGCATCCATGTCGTGCTCGACCATCAGGATCGTCGTGCGCTGCTTCAGCTGCCCGATCACCCCCACCATCGCCTGCGCATCCTCGGCGCCCATGCCGGCGAGCGGCTCATCGAGCAGGAGCAGCCGGGGGCGGCACGCGAGCGCGATCGCGACTTCGAGGCGGCGCTGGTCGGCGTGCGGCAGGCTCGACGCCGGAAGGCCGGAGGCGGCGGCCATCCCGAGCCCGCCGAGCACCGCATCGGCATCGTCGGCGAGCGCACGCTCGGCGGCGACCGGCCGCCAGAAACGCATGCTGCTGCCGCTGCGTGCCTGCACCGCGAGCGCGACGTTGTCGCGCGCCGTCAGGCTGCGGAAGATGCGCGTGATCTGGAACGAGCGGCCGAGCCCGAGCGCGACGCGCTCGTGCCCCGGCAATCCGGTAATGTCGCGCCCGGCAAAGAGCACCTGCCCCGCATCGGGCTCGATCTCGCCGCAGATCTGCGCAATGAGCGTGGTCTTGCCCGCGCCGTTGGGGCCGATCAGGGCGTGCACGCCGCCCTCACGCACCGCGAGATCGAGCCGGTCGGTGGCGACGACGCCGCCGAAATGCTTGTAGAGCCCCCGGACCTCGAGCAGCGCTTCAGCCACGGCCGCCGCCTCCCCCGAGCCAGCTGCCGATGCCGCCCGGCGCGCGCAACACCACGAACAGCAGCACGATCCCGAGCCCGAGCTTCCAGTAGCCGGTCCAGTTGGAAAGGATTTCCTCGAGCAGCAGCATCGCCGCGGCGCCCGCGACGCCGCCGTAGAGCCAGCCCACGCCCCCGAGGATCAGCATGATCAGCAGCGTGCCGGACTGCGTCCAGTCGAGGAGGCTCGGGCTGACGAAGCCGTGCTGGTTCACGATCAGCGCGCCCGCGAGCCCCGCGGCCCCGCCCGCGATGGTGAAGCAGACCAGGCGGTAGCGATAGGTCGGGTAGCCCAGCGCCGTCATGCGCCCTTCGTTCTCGCGGATGCCGCGCAGAACCGCTCCGAAGCGCGACGCGGCAAGGCGCTTGAGCAGGTACAGGCAGCCGGCCAGTATCGCCAGCACCAGGAGATAGAACGCCGTCTCGTCGCGCAGGTCGAGGCCGGGAAGGCGCGAGCGCGCGGCGAGATTGATGCCGTCCTCGCCGCCGTAGGCCTTGAGCGAGAGGAAGAAGTAATAGAGCATCTGCGCGAACGCGAGCGTGATCATGATGAAATAAAGGCCGCGCGTGCGCAGGCTGATGGCGCCGATCACGAGCGCGCAGGCGACGCTCACCGCCACCGCGAGCGGCCATGCGACGAGCGCGGAGACCACGCCCTCCTGCGCGAGAATGGCGACGGCGTAAGCGCCGGCGCCGAAGAACGCGGCGTGGCCGAAGCTGATCATGCCGCCGTAGCCGATCACGAGGTTCAAGCTCGAAGCGGCGAGCGCGTAGATCATCACGCGGGTCGCCACGCCCACGTAGTAGCCCGCGCCGAGCGCTTCCGCGGCGAACGGAAACGCCACCGCCGCAGCGAGCACCGCGGCAAGCAGCCAGCCTTGTGTCGATCTATCCGCCATCTCAGCCGCGCGCGGGAAACAGGCCCGTCGGCTTCCAGTAGAGCACCGCCGCCATCAGGATGTACACGGCCATCGCCGCCAGCGTCGGCCCGAGCGCATCGGCGATGTTGTTGGGCAGGAAGCCGCGCAGCAGTGTGGGCAGGAACGCGCGCCCGATGGTGTCCACCATGCCCACCAGCAGCGCGCCCACGAGCGCGCCCCGGATCGAGCCGATGCCCCCGATCACCACCACCACGAACGCCTGGATCAGGATGCTCTCGCCCATGCCGATCTGCACCGCGAGCAGGGGACCGAGCATCGCGCCCGCCAGCGCGCACAGCGCGGCGCCGAGGCCGAACACCAGCGTGAAGAGCCGCTTCACGTTGATCCCGAGCGCGAGCGCCATCTCGCGGTTGGACGCGCCCGCGCGCACCAGCGCGCCGACGCGGGTGCGCACGATCAGCCAGTAGAGGACCGCCGCGACCGCGAGGCCGACGCCGATGATGAACGTGCGGAACGCCGGGTACGGCGCGCCGGGAATGATCTCGATCGTGCCCGCCAGCGCGCGCGGGGCGTCGAGCATCAGCGCCTGCGGGCCGAAGATCATGCGCACGAGGTCGTTCGCGATCAGGATCAGCGCGAAGGTCGCCAGCACCTGGGAGAGGTGGTCGCGCTCGTAGAGCCTGCGCAGCAGCCCCGCTTCAAGCGCCATGCCGATCAGCGCGGTGGCCGCCATGGCGAGCGGGAGCGCAATCCAGAACGAGCCGGTCGCCTGCGCCAGCGTGGCGGCGAGGTAGGCGCCGATCATGTAGAGCGAGCCGTGCGCGAGGTTGACCATGTCCATGATGCCGAACACGAGCGTCAACCCCGCCGCGAGGAGGAACAGCATCAGGCCGAACTGCAGCCCGTTCAGTCCCTGCTCGAGCAGCAGCAGCGCGTTCATTGGAAATACTCTCTTGCTCCCCTCCTGCCTGAGGGTGAGCCGGGGTTTCGAAGAATGTGCCTGCGCACATTCGAGCCGGCGAACGCCCGACGCGATGCAGCGCGGCGGGACGGGCGGGGCGGCACCGAAGCAGCCGGGGTGGTGGGAGAAACCTTACATCTTGCAGGACTTCACGTACGCGTCGGAGTGGTTCTTGAATATCGTGCCGACGATGCGGTTGGTGAGCCGCCCCTTCTCGTCCTTGGCGATCAGCCGCAGGTAGTAGTCCTGGACCGGGTAGTGGTTGCTGTTGAAGCGGAAAGCTCCGCGCACCGACTTGAAATCAGCCTTGCGCAAGGCCGCGCGGAAAGCGTTCGTGTCTTCGATCCTGCCCTTCACCGCGCGCACCGCCGAGTCGATCAGCAGGCCTGCGTCGTAGCCCTGCGAGGCGTAGAGCGTCGGCGCCCGGCCATACTGCTTCTCGAAATCCGCGACGAAGCGCTTGTTCTGCGGGTTGTCGATGTCGCGGTTCCAGTGCGAGGAGTTGAACATGCCCTGCATGCCCTCGCCTACCGCGCGGATCACGTCCTCGTCCGCGGAGAAGCCCGGGCCGAAGAGCGGCACCGCGCCGGCGAGCCCGGCGGCGTTGAACTGCTTGATGAAATTGATGCCCATGCCGCCCGGCAGAAAGATGAAGACCGCGTCGGGCTTGGACGCGCGCAGCTGCGCGAGCTCGGCGGCGTAGTCAAGCTGGCCGAGCTTGGTGTAGACCTCGCCCGAGGTCGCGCCCCTGTAGAAGCGCTTGAAGCCGTTCAACGCGTCGCGCCCGGCCGGATAGTTGGGCGCGATCAGGTATACGTTGCGGTAGCCCTTGTCGGCAACGTGCTTGCCCATCGCCTCGTGCAGGTTGTCGTTCTGCCACGCGACGTTGAAGAAGAACGGGTTGCAGCGGTCGCCCGCGAACTCCGCCGGGCCGGCGTTGGGGCTGATGTAGAAGGTCTGGTCCTGGAAGACGGCCGGCGCCACCGCGAGCAGGATGTTGGAGAACACGATGCCGGTCATGATGTGCACGTCGTCGCGCTTCAGCATGCGGTCGGTCAGCTGCTTGCCGACGTCGGGGCTGAAGGTGTCGTCGCCGATGATGAGATCGACCGGCAATCCCCCGAGCTTCCCGCCCTGGTGCCGGATCGCGAGGTTCAGGCCATCGCGGATGTCAACGCCGAGCGCCGCCGCGGGCCCGGACAGCGTGCTGATGAAGCCGATCTTGAGCTTGTCGGCCGCGCCGGCCGGATGCAAGCCCACGCAGAGCAGCGCCGCCGCCGCGAGAATTCGTTTCATGACCGCCTCCCTGGAAGAAAATTGGTGCCAGGTTCGAATTTTCCATTCTACACGCGCCCGAGCTATGCCGGCGCGCCCGGTTACCGGCACAATACGGCTCTCAATTCCCGCGCGGTCATGAACCAGCCGATCGAGAAGCACACGCCGATGATGCAGCAGTACCTGCGCATCAAGGCGCGGCACCCGGACATGCTGGTGTTCTACCGCATGGGGGACTTCTACGAGCTGTTCTACGACGACGCCGAGCGCGCCGCGCGGCTCCTCGACATCACGCTGACGCGCCGCGGCGAGTCCGCCGGGGAGCCGATCAAGATGGCGGGCGTGCCGCACCACGCGGTAGAGCAGTACCTGGCGCGCCTGGTGAAGCTCGGCGAGTCGGTGGCCATCTGCGAGCAGATCGGCGAGCCCGGCGCGGCGCGCGGCCCGGTCGAGCGCCAGGTCACGCGCATCGTCACCCCCGGCACGTTGACCGACGCCGCGCTGCTCGAGGACAAGCGCGACAACGTGCTGCTCGCCATCGCCCGCGAGCGCGCGACGCTGGGGCTCGCCTGGCTCTCGCTCGCCTCCGGGCACTTCGGCGTCATGGAGACCGGCGTCGGCAACATGGCGGCCGAGCTCGAGCGCCTCGCCCCCTCCGAGATACTCGTCCCTGACGACGCGACAGCCGAGTTGCTGAACGGCTCGCCCGCTCCGGTAAAGCGCCTGCCGCCGTGGCAATTCGAGATCGAGTCGGCACGGGGCGCCCTCACCCGCCAGTTCGAAACCCGCGACCTCTCCGGCTTCGGCGCCGAAAACCTGACCGCCGCCGTACGCGCCGCCGGCGCGCTCCTCGAGTACGCGCGCTCCACCCAGGGCACGGCGATCGCGCACGTCCGAAGCATGGTGGTGGAAGCTGAGCGCGCCTGGGTGCGCATGGACCCGGCGACGCGCCGCAACCTGGAGCTCACGGAAACCATCCGCGGCGAGCCGGCGCCGACGCTGTTCTCCCTGCTCGACACCTGCGCCACCGGCATGGGCAGCCGGCTGCTGCGCCACACGCTCCACCACCCGCTGCGCGATCGCGCCGCGCTCAAGGCGCGCCTCGATGCCGTCGCGACGCTCGCAGGTGAGCCGGGGGCGTCACCCTGGCGCACCCTCCACGGGAGTCTCAGGCAATGCGTGGACGTCGAGCGCATCACCGCGCGTATCGCCCTCAAGTCGGCGCGCCCGCGCGATCTTTCCGGCCTGCGCGAGACGCTCGAGCGCCTGCCCCAGCTCTCCGAGGCGATCGGCTCCCTGTCAGCTCCGCGCCTCGCGGAGCTCGCCCGCGCGCTTGCGCCGCAGCGCGATCTCACCGCGCTCCTCGCCGCGGCAATCAAGGAGCAACCGGCCGCGGTGCTGCGTGAGGGCAGCGTCATCGCCGACGGCTACGACGCGGAGCTCGACGAGCTGCGTGCCCTCCAGTCGGGGAGCGGGGAGTTCCTGCTGCAGCTCGAGGCCCGGGAGCGGGCGCGCACCGGCATCGCGAATCTCAAGGTGGAATACAACCGCGTGCACGGCTTCTACATCGAGGTGACGCGCGCGCAGTCCGCGAAGGTGCCCGATGACTACCGCCGCAGGCAGACCCTGAAAAACGCGGAGCGCTACATCACCCCGGAGCTCAAGGCGTTCGAGGACAAGGCGCT
>DATBMB010000018.1:0-11585 GCA_036555035.1 Burkholderiales bacterium
CGCCGCAGCAGAGCGCGCGACCTCTCGAAGGCTGTCGTACGCCGCGATCGCCGTCTCCACTGTCGCGATCGTTGCAGTCATGGCGTTGGTGGTCGTGGGATGAACTCGGATGGCCCTCGAACCTTTGCCGTCGGGGGCCCGGGTCGCCGCATGCTTCCGGCCACCAGCCGGTACTCGAACAGCCGGCACTCGAGCGCGCCGTTGTAGAGCGGCGTGCGCTTCGTGGCCTTGAGCCCGATCAGCTTGGCGAGACGCAAGTCGGCGGTCAGGACGTAAGCCGTCCAGCCGGCATAGCGCTGCTTGAGGGCGTCGCCCAGCCTCGGGTAGAACGCCGCGAGCTCGTCGCTCGCGCCCACCCGCTCGCCGTAGGGCGGGTTCATCACCAGGATGCCCCCGGCAGCAGGCGGGCCGCCGTCGAGCACATCCATCTGCTTCAGCTCCACCGCCTCCGCGAGCCCAAGCGCCGCGAGGTTCTCCCGCGCCATTCCGAGCGCAGTGCCGGACTTGTCGCTGCCGTAGATCGGGAGCTTTGCGATCGGTCGCCGCCGGGCGCGCGCCTTATCCCGCAGCGTGCGCCACAGGCCCGCGTCATGCTGGGCGAGGCGCTCGAATCCGAACGGGCGGTCCAGCCCGGGCGCCGCATCGAGCGCAATCATCGCAGCCTCCACCAGGAAGGTGCCGCTGCCGCACATCGGGTCGAGGAGGGGAGCCGGCGGCGCCCAGCCCGCTATTCTCAGGATGCCGGCAGCGAGGTTCTCCCGCAGCGGAGCCTCGCCCCCGGCGGTGCGCCAGCCGCGCTTGAACAGCGCCTCGCCCGAGGTGTCGAGATAGAAGGTCGCCTGGTCGCGCGTGAGAAACGCGTGGATGCGGACATCCGGCGCCTGCGTGTCGACGTCCGGCCGGCTTCCGCGCTGCTCCCGGAAGACGTCGCACACCGCGTCCTTCACGCGCAGCGTGACGAATTCGAGGCTCCTGACGGGCGACCGGATCGCCGAGACGGTCACCCGGATCGTGCGCCCGACGTCGAAGAGCCGTGGCCAGGGAAGGGCCCGCGCGGCGTCGAAGATGTCCTGCTCGCTGCCGTAGCGGGCCTGCCCCACCTGCCACAGCACGCGGCTCGCGACGCGGCTTTCGAGGTTGACGGCGTAGCAGTGCGCGCGATCGCCCGTGAAACCCGCGCCGCCGTCAACGGCGTCGATGCCGCGCGCCCCGAGCGCGGCGAGCTCGGCGGCGAGCACCTGCTCCAGGCCGCGCGGGCAGGACGCGAAGTATCGCTCCATTCACAGTTATCGGGCGCGTTTGACCGGATTGCGCAGCACGCCGATGTCCTTCTGGATCACCTCGACGACGTCGCCGTCCTTGAGGTCCGGCTCGGTCGCGCCGTCGGTGCCGAGCCAGACCACGTCGCCCGGCTGCAGCGTCATGTATCTCGAGATCTGCGAGATGTAGTGCTGGGCCGAGAACAGCATCTTGTCGGTGCCGTACTCGGCCGCGGTCGCGCCGTTCACCTTGATCGTGACCGTCAGCTTCATGGGGTCGATGCCGGTGGCGATGAACGGCCCCATCGGCTTGAAGGTGTCGCAGTTCTTGGCGCGCCACAGCGTGCGGTCCTGCTTCTGCCAGGTGCGCTCGCTCACGTCGTTGCCGAGCGTGCAGCCGAGCACGCAGGAGAGGGCGTCCTTCTCGGAGAGGTTGCGCGCGGCCTTCCCGATCACGGCGACGAGCTCGCCCTCGAACTGGACCGGGCCGGGCGAGTCGGCGGGAATGACGATCGCCTCGCCCGTCGCGACGAGCGCATTGGTGGAGCGATAGCCGATGTCCGCCTTCTCCGGCGGCTTGCGGTTGAGCCCGGCGCGCCGATTGGCCCACTCGATGTGCGCGGCGTAGTTCAACCCCGCGCAGTAGAAATTGGGCGGAATGCAGGGCACCAGGGTCTTCAACGCGGACAACGCGTGCTTCCTCGGGGTGCTCTTGTAGGCTCCGAAGATCGAGCCCTCCAGCTCGTTGACCTGGTCGCCTTCGACGACGCCGTAGAAGGTCCGTCCCTGCTGCTCGAAGCGTCCGAATTTCATGCGGGGTTCCTTGAGTGATCAGTGATGGGTGAGAAGTGCCCGTCGTTACCGGATGGACAGGGGTGCGACGACCTCGAAATCGAGCCGCACGCTGCGGTTGCGGTTCTCCCGGATCCCGGCGAGCCGCGCCTCGAGCGCGGCGCCGCGGTCGAGCTGGCGCGCGACCGCCGTGTTGTCGCGGCGGGGAACATAGCCCAGCTTGACGCCCCGCCACTCGACGCGGACCGCGTTCGCGTCGTGGGGATTGTCCGGCTCGCGCACCAGCTCCAGCCGGTCGCCCGGCTTCAGCTCGCGCAGCACGGCCCCCCCGTCGTAGTGTCGAAAGCCGGCGAGCGGCGAACGCTGCACGATGATGACGGCTTCCGCCGCCCGCGCGCAGGGGATCGCGGCCATGACGGCAAGGGCGGCAGCGGCAAGTATCGCCCGGCGGGGCTTCATGCTCCCTAGAACGGCTTGACGACGGTGAGGATGACAGCCGCGATCAGGACGACGGTCGGCAGCTCGTTGAACCAGCGGTACCAGACGTGGCTGCGGGTGTTGCGGTCGTGCCGGAAGTCCGCCAGCAGCTTGCCGCACCACAGGTGGTAGGCGATCAGCGCGGCCACCAGAGCGAGCTTGGCATGCAGCCATCCGCCTGTGTACCCGTAGCCGAGCCACAGCCACAGCCCGAATACGATGGTCAGTATCCCGCCCGGGGCCATGATGCCGTAGTAGAGCTTGCGCTCCATCACCTTGAAGCGCTCGCGGCCCGCCGCGTCCTCCGCCATCGCGTGGTACACGAACAGGCGCGGCAGGTAGAACAGCCCGGCGAACCACGTCACGACGAAAACGATATGGAATGCCTTGATCCAGAGCATGGCGGCTTCCCTAGCGTAACAGCCGGCGCCGCGTCAGCACCAGCGCGGCATAGAAGCCGGTGACCGCATAGGCGCCGAGCACCGCGAGGTGCAGCGGGATGTCGGCCGGCACCGCGCCGCTCATCAGCGGGCGCACCAGCTCCACCGCGTGGGTCAAGGGCAGGAGTTGCGTCACGGCCTGCAGCGGCTCCGGCAGCTGCGACACCGGGAAGAACACGCCGCACACCAGCATCATCGGCGTGATCACCAGCGTGAAGTAGTACATGAAGAAGTCGTAGCTGGGCGAGAGCGCGGTCATGACGAGGCCCATGCCGGCGAACGCGAGCCCGGTCAGGAACACGACGGGGATCGCCCACAGCGCGAGGGCCGAGTGGGTGAGCCCCAGCGCCCACGCCACCAGCAGCACCGCCATGCCCGAGAGAAAGCTCTTGCTCGCCGCCCACACCGTCTCGCCCAGCACCACGTCGTCGAGCGTCACCGGCGCGTTCATGATCGCGTCCCACGTCTTCTGCACGTGCATGCGCGAGAAGCCGGAATACATCGCCTCGAAGGAGGCGCTCATCATCGCGCTCGAGCAGACCGTCCCGGCGGCGAGGAACGCGATATAGGGCATGCCCTCCATCTCGCCGAGCATCGCGCCGAGCCCGTAGCCGAGCCCCAGCATGTAGAGCATGGGGTCGGCGAGGTTGCCGAGCATGGAGGGGATCGCGAGCTTGCGCCACACGAGGGAGTTGCGGCGCCACACGTGGAGATGGCGCAGGCTGAAGGCGGGAAGGGACAGGGTCTTCGCGGTCATGACGGACACCTTTCGAATCGTTTACGGGCGAACGGGCCTCAATCTCTCAGCTCGCGGCCGGTCAGCTTGAGGAACACGTCCTCCAGGTTGGCGTGGCGGTGCAGGTAGCGCAGGTCCTCGCGGCGCTCGAGGTCCTGGACCAGGATGCCGGCATCGCGCGTGTAGCAGAAGACGGTCTCGCCGGCCTGCTCGCAGCGGTCGCTGCGCGTCCGGCCGAACTCACTTGCCCAGCGCTCGGCGCCGTCGCCGTAGACCTCGACCACCTGCGGCTCGATGTTGCGCGCGATCAGCTCGCGCGGGGCGCCCTGCGTGATGATGCGGCCGCGGTCCATGATGGCGAGCCGGTGGCACAGGCGCTCGGCTTCGTCCATGAAGTGGGTGGTGAGGAAGATGGTCTTGCCCTGCGCCAGCAGCTGCCGCAGCCGCTCCCAGATCAGATGCCGCGCCTGGGGATCGAGGCCGGTCGTGGGCTCGTCGAGAAAGATGAGGTCGGGATCGTTGACGAGCGCGCGCGCGAGCGTCAGCCGCCGCTTCATGCCGCCCGACAGCGTCTGGATGCGCGAGCCGGCACGCGCGCCGAGACCGGCAAACTCGAGGAGAGCGGGGATGCGCGCGCGGACTTCCGGCTCGGCGAGGCCGAAATAGCGGCCGTACACCAGCAGGTTCTCCTCCACGGTGAAATCGGGATCGAGGTTGTCCGCCTGCGGCACGACCCCGGTGCGGCGCCGCGCCTCGCGCGCCCGCGCCGGCACCGGCATGCCGAGCACCTCGATCTCGCCGGCGTCCGGGTCGATCAGCCCCAGGCACAGGCGCAGCGTCGTGGTCTTGCCGGCGCCGTTGGGCCCGAGGAGCCCAAAGCACTCCCCGGCTTCGAGCGCGAGGTCCACGCCGGCGACGACCTCCTGCTCGCCGTAGCGCTTGCGCAGGCCCGCCGCGCGCAGATGGACCGAATTACGCGCGTTCATTCAGGCCCGCGCGCCCGGTTTTTCCTGCCCGGAGCGCCGGAAGTGCTGCAGGACGATCTCGGCGAGCAGGTTGAGCCGCCCATGGAAGAAGTGCTCGCCGCCCGGAATCACCACGACCGGCAGGCTTTGCGGGCGGGCCCACTCGAGCACCGCGGCGAGCGGCACCACGTCGTCGAGCTCGCCGTGGATCACCAGCGTCCCGCGCGGCACCGTCTCGGCGGGAAAGCGGTTCACGGCGGGCGCCACCAGCACCAGGGACCGGGGATGCAGCCGCTTCGCGACCCGCACCTGCACGAAGCTGCCGAAGGAAAACCCGGCAAGGAGGAGCGGAAGCTCCCCGTACTGGCGCTTCAGGTGGTCCGCAACCGCGATGAGATCGTCGGCTTCTCCGCGGCCTTCGTCATGGCTGCCGGCGGAGGCGCCGACGCCGCGAAAATTCGGCCGCGCCGCGACATGGCCCAGCGCGAAGAACACCTTGGCGAGGGTGGTCACCACCTTGTTGTCCTTGGTGCCGCCCTGGAGGGGGTGGGGATGCGCGATCAACGCGATCCCGCGGCGCGCGTCGCCCGGATCGTTGACGTCGGTCTCGATTTCGCCCGCCGGCCCTTCCACGGCGACCCGCGCCAGGGACGAGGCCGGCATCGGACGGACCTCAGTCAAATGCGCAGTCGCGTCACGATGCGGCCGTGGACCAGGTGCTCGTCGATGATCTCGTCGATGTCCTCGCGGTCCACGTAGGTGTACCAGACGGCCTCGGGATAGATCACCATCACCGGCCCTTCCTTGCAGCGGTCGAGGCAGCCCGACTGGTTGACCCGCACCTTGCCCGGCCCGGAGAGCTTCAGCTGCTTCACCCGGTCCTTGGCGTAGTCGCGCATCTTCTGCGAGCCGTTGTCATTGCAGCACTGCTCGCCGTTGTCGCGCTGGTTGCAGCAGAAAAAGACGTGCCGGGCGTAGTAGGTCATATGGATACCGCAATTATAGTTGATCGAGGTGCCGGCGCACGCTGAGCGCGTAGAGCAGGAAGCCGATTGCCAGCAGCGGCCACAATTCGGACAGCGCGCGCACGATGCCGGAGAAGTTCAGGAAATGGCTCGCGCCCCGCGCCAGGAACTGAGGCGGCACGCTCTGGTAGGGGTTGGCGGGGGCAAGATTGATCGCGATCGTGGCGGCGACAATGCACGCCGCCGAGACGGCGAGCTGCGCCGGCCGCGCCAGCCGCACGGCTGCCCACAGCAGCAACCCGCCCGCCGCGAGCCCGAGCAGGGCACCCGGCGTGAGCCAGGCAAGGGGCGAGGACGCCCGCACGAAAGCCAGGGCGTTGAAGGTCTTCAGGGCGAGCGCCGCGCCGACCAGCGCGGCGATGACGGGCAGCGGCCGGCTGCCGCTGCGCATGAACGCCGCCAGCATGAGGCCCACGCCCAGCAGGCCGAACAGCACCACCAGCGCCTCGCTCCCCAACGCGAGCCAGGGCGTGTGGGCCAAGGTGGCGGGCAGGTCGAACGTGCCGCGGATGGCTCCGGTTCCGAACAGCCGCCCCGTGGGATGGAACTGCGTTGCGAGCCACAGGCCGACGATCACGAGGCCGGTGTCGGCCGGCATGCCGTCGAGAAACAGCCTGCGGCGCGCGGCATGAATCCGGCCGCCGATGGGCTGCGCGGGCGCCAGCAGGGGCGCCGCCATGGCGCCCACCAGGGCGCCCAGCGTGTTGGCGAAGAGATCCACATTGGAGGCGATGCGGGCGGGCAGGAAGATCTGTACCGCCTCCATGGATACCGAGAGCAGCACGCTCGCCAGTGTTGCGGCGATCGCGCCGCGCGCCGCGCCGTAGCGCGCACCCCAGCTGATCGACAGCAGCAGCCCCAGCGGAACGTAGGCCGCGAAGTTCACCGCGACGTCCTGCAGCGTGATGAAGCGCGGCCACGGCGCCGTGAGGAAGAGCAGGATCTCCTCCGGCGGCCAGCGCCAGCCGCGGAACGGCTGCAGGCTGGCATAGCCGATGACGAGCAGATAAGCTAGCGCGAGCGTCCACGCGAGCCGCACGGCGTGCGGCGAGAAGCCGGCGCGCGGCTCCTGGGAATCGTTCCGTTCGCCCGGCATGGAGTCTGGCATCGTTCATTGGAGCGAGTTGAGGCGCGCCCGTGATGGGCGTCGCTCTCGAACTCGCAGCGCGATACGCCATGCAATTCTATGACATCTTCAACGGTGATGCCGACGGCATCTGCGCGCTGCAGCAGCTGCGGCTCGAGGAGCCGCGCGCGAGCGTGCTGGTGACGGGGGTCAAGCGCGACGTGCGGCTGCTCGAGCGCGTTAACGCCGCGGCGGGGGACGAGCTCACCGTGCTCGACATCTCTCTGCGCTCGAACGCCGCCGACCTCAAGCGCCTGCTCGAGGCGGGCGCCCGGCTGCGCTGCTTCGACCACCACGCCGCGGGCGAGCTGCCGCGGCACGCCAACTTGAAGGCGTTCATCGACACCGCGCCGGATACCTGCACGAGCCTCATCGTGGACCGCTATCTGGCCGGCCGCCAGCGGCTGTGGGCCGTGGTTGCCGCCTATGGCGACAACCTGCCGGGACCGGCGCAGCGCGCGGCGGCGGGGCTCGACCTCGAAGCCGCCGACCTCCAGCGCCTGAGAGAGCTCGGCGAATGCATCAACTACAACGCCTACGGCGACAGCGTGGACGACCTGCACTACCACCCGGCGGATCTCTTCGAGATCGTGAGCCGTTACCGTGACCCCGTTGATTTCATCGAGGGCGAGCCGGTATTCGATGCGCTGAGGAGCGCGCTCGCCGACGACGTCGACCGCGCCCGGGCGGTGGCGCCGAGCGCCGCGTCGGCGCACGCCGCGCTCTACGTGCTGCCGGATACGGCGTGGAGCCGGCGCATCCACGGCTTCTACGCCAACGAGCTCGCGCGCAGGCATCCACAGCGCGCGCTCGCCCTGCTGGTCGCCCGGCACGGCGGCTACACCGTAAGCGTGCGCGCGCCGGTCGACCGGCCGCGTGGCGCGGACGCGCTGTGCCAGAGATTCGAGACCGGCGGCGGGCGGCAGAGCGCGGCCGGCATCAACTGGCTGCCGGAGGCGGATTACCCGCGCTTCGCCGCGGAGTTCGACAAGGCGTTCACGACTTGACCGGCCCGGGCCGGCGGCGGGCGGTCAGGAGAAAACCCTCGAGCAGGAAGTAGGCGCAGCCCAGCATTCCGATGGCAACCGCGGTCCCGGCCCATTCCTGGGTGCACGCGCCCACGCAGGTCGTGTAGCGGTGAATGATCACGACCGCATAGCTCCATGCGAGCGCGTTGGGCACCAGGATCAGGAAGGCAAACAGGCGGAAGGTAGCGCGCGCAAGGGCGTGCTGCGGGATCTGGGAGCGGAACCGTCCGGTGGCGAATTGCCAGCAGCGCAGCGGCACGCCGGCAAGCGCGATCACGCCCGCGGTCACCGCCAGTGATACCAGCACCGTGTTGATCATGCCGGATTCCCGCCCGGGACGCGGCTCGCCGCCGCCCTGCGCGCGGCCTCCAGGACGTTCATCTCGATGATGGCGAACGCAATGAGCCACAAGGCGGCGTCATAGGCGTCGAACAGCTC
Source organism: Burkholderiales bacterium (assembly GCA_036555035.1). Taxonomy (GTDB): domain Bacteria; phylum Pseudomonadota; class Gammaproteobacteria; order Burkholderiales; family SG8-41; genus SG8-41. The sequence continues at coordinate 8,287 of DATBMB010000018.1, forward strand.
GCCGCGCGCGAGCCACACCAGGGCGATCGCGATGAGGCCGGCGTAGAGTGCCGCAGCGGCGACCGTGAAGTGCACCCGGTGCGCTGCGACCGTATCCGGACGGCGGACGCCGAATTCCAGAAGCACCACCACCGCGATCCAGAGCCCGGCATTGGCGGCGTCGAGCCACTCGCCCTCGTAGAAGTATCCCGCCGCGGCGGCGCCGACCGCGGCAAGGGCGATGAGCCGGAAGGCATGGACCGCGATGAGGGCGGGCCCGGCGCGCAGCGCCTCCCCCAGGCCGGTTTCGAGCAGGAAGAGCGCCAGCAGCGTCAGCCATGCGATCGAATCGAGCCCTTCGCTGAGCGAGCCGGAAGCGAGATAGGTCCCGGTGTTGAGAACGAGCAGCGCGAATATCGCCGCCTTGAACCACGCGTAATGAGGAACGAGCAACGAGGGACGAATCACTTCTTTTCTGTTCCAGCGCCGTACCACTGCGGCGCAAGCGATCCGAGCAGCATGCCGGCGATGCTCACCAGCAATCCCGCGAGCTGCGGCGGAAAGAGCCCCTCGGGGGCGGCGATCTCGAGCGCGATCCACGTCGCGAGCCCGCCCACGATCGCGGCGAGCGCGCCCTGGGCCGTGGCGCGCCGCCAGTAGAGACCGGCAGCGAGCGGCACGAAGGCCGCCACCAGCGTGGCTTTGTAGGCGCCGACCACCATCTCGTAGATCGTCGAGTCGGTGTTGAGCGCGAAGACGGTCACGCCCGCGGCGAACGCGGCGACGACGATGCGCATGGCGAGCAGGAACTCGCGGTCATCGAGCTCGCGCCGGAGAAATCGCTTCAGGACGTTCTCGGTGAACGTGACCGAGGGCGCAAGCAGCGTCGCGCTCGCCGTGCTCATCACCGCCGCGAGCAGCGCCCCGAAGAAGAGGATCTGGGCGGCGAGCGGCGTGTGCCCGATGATGAGCGCGGGCAGGATCTGCTGGTGCTCCTTCTCGATCAGGCTCGCCACCATGTTCGGGTCGATGAGGCCGGCCGAGTACGCGAGAAACATCGGGACGAACGCGAGCGCGAAGTAGAAGACCCCGCCCAGCACCGAGCCGGCGACCGCAACGCGCTCGCTGCGGGCGGAGGTCACCCGCTGGAATACGTCCTGCTGGGGGATCGAGCCGAACATCAGCGTGACGCCCGCCCCGATGAACGCGAGAATATCGCGCGCATCCGGCTTCGGCCAGAACTCGAGCTTGCCCGCGGCGTGCGCATGCGCGACCACCGTCCCGACGCCGCCGGCCTTGTCGGCGATGAGCACGAAGATGTAGAGCAGCCCCACGACGATGATCACCATCTGCACGAAGTTGGTCCAGGCGACCGAGTACATGCCGCCCCACAGGGTATAGACCAGCACCACGGCGGCCCCGATCACGATCCCGGCGCCCACGCTGACCGCGCCGCCCGTCACCACGTTGAATACCAGGCCGATCACGACGATCTGCGCGGAGAGCCAGCCCAGGTACGACACCACGATGGCGAGGCTCGTCAGCAGCTCGGCGGTCGCGTCGTAGCGCGTCCGGTAGTAGTCGCCGATGGTGAGGAGATTCATGCGGTAGAGCTTCGCGGCGAAGAAAAGCCCCACCAGCACCAGGCACAGGCTCGAGCCGAAGGGGTCGGCGACGACGCCGCGCAGGCCCTCCTTGAGGAAGGTCGAAGAAATTCCCAGCACGGTCTCGGAGCCGAACCACGTCGCGCACACCATCGCCGTCACCACGTAGAGCGGCAGCGTGCGGCCGGCCAGCACGAAATCCCGGGTGTTGTGGACGCGCAGGGCGGCGATGATCCCGACGCCGATGGAGAGGACCAGATACAGGATGACGAACGTCAGCAGCACGCGGACGCCGTCAGAGCTGCAGGATGAGCAGTGCGGCGATGAGCGCGAGCAGACCCGCGATCACGGCGAGCAGCCGCGTCTGCGCCTGTCTTTCGCCGCGCAGGTCCTCGACCGCCGGGTCGGGTTGCGGCGCGGCCCTCCCCGCGAGCGCCTGGTGCAGGAGCCGCGGCAGCTGCGGCAGGATCGTGCTCCAGTACGGCGCCTCCTGCTTCAGGTGCTCGATGAAGCCGCGCCAGCCCACGCGCTCGACCATCCAGCGCTCGAGGAAGGGCTTCGCGGTCTCCCACAGGTCGAGCTCGGGATCGAGCTCGCGCCCCAGGCCCTCGATGTTGAGGAGCGTCTTCTGCAGCAGCACGAGCTGGGGCTGGACCTCGATGTTGAAGCGGCGTGAGGTCTGAAACAGCCGCAGCAGCACCCGCCCGAAGGAGATCTCCTTCAGCGGTCTTGCGAAAATCGGCTCGCACACGGCGCGGATAGCGGCCTCGAAGTCGTCCACGCGGGTCTCGCGCGGCGCCCAGCCGGACTCGATGTGCGCCTGTGCGACGCGCCGGTAGTCGCGGCGGAAGAAGGCGAGGAAGTTCTGCGCGAGGTAGTTCTTGTCGAGCTCGGTCAGCGTGCCCATGATGCCGAAATCGAGGGCGACGTACTTTCCGTCCGGCGTCACCAGGATGTTCCCGGGGTGCATGTCGGCGTGGAAGAAGCCGTCGCGGAAGATCTGGGTGAAGCAGATCTCCACGCCCGCGCGGGAGAGCCGCTGCAGGTCCACCCCCTGCGCCCGCAGCGCCTGCACCTGCGAGACCGGGGTGCCGTGCATGCGCTCCATCACCATGACCTCGCTCGAGCAGTAGTCCCAGTAGACCTGCGGCACGAGCAGGAGCGGCGAGCCCTCGAAGTTGCGCCTGAGCTGGCTCGCATTGGAGGCTTCGCGCAGGAGGTCGAGCTCGACCTCGAGGTGCTTCGCGAACTCGTCCACCACCTCGTGCGGGCGCAGCCGCCTGCCGTCGGCCCACAGCCACTCGATGAGCGAGGCGCCCGCGTGGAGCAGCTCGAGATCCTTCGCGATCACCGGCGCGATGCCGGGACGCAGGACCTTGACGGCGACTTCGGTGCCGTCCGGCAGGCGCGCAATGTGCACCTGCGCGACCGAGGCGCTCGCGATCGGCTCGCGCTCGAATGCGCTGAACACCTCCTCGACCGGGCGGCCGTACACGCGGGTGAGCGTCCGGACCGCCTGCTCGGTCGCGAACGGCGGCACCCGGTCCTGGAGCTTGGCCAGCTCGTCGGCGATATCCGGCGGCAGGAGGTCGCGCCGCGTTGACAGGATCTGGCCGAACTTTACGAATATCGGCCCGAGCGCCTCCAACGCCTGGCGCAGCCGCACCGCGCGCGGCTCCTTGAGCGAGCGCCAGAAGAAGAGCGCACCGACGAGCG
>DATBMB010000211.1:0-7509 GCA_036555035.1 Burkholderiales bacterium
CTGTGGATGGGAGTCCCGGTCGTAACAGCTCCCGGAACCCGGCCGTCGTCACGCAGCACGGCGAGCGTGCTCTCGACCGCGGGCCTCACCGAGTGGATCGCCTCGAGTCCCGAGGACTACGTGCGGCTCGCGGTCGAGTGCTCCCGCGCCGACGGGATGCTGGCTGGCCTGCGCCAATCCTTGCGCGAGCGATTGCGTCACTCGCCGCTCATGGACGAGAAGGGATTCGTGCGCGACCTGGAAAACGCCTACCGGGATATGTGGCGCGCCTGGTGCGCTGGAGGGGGGGGTTCGGGTTGACGTTTTTTGTCATTTTGTGACCGGGCGGGCTTGCCGATGCATTCAGCTGCCGGCAAGGCTGCGGCCAAAATGCCGCTTTCGCGCAGCCTGTCCGGCAGTTTGTCACGACCGTCCGCATCATCCGGAGTTGGCACGACAATTGCTGGTTTACTGCGCGCGAGCAATGAAAATTGCTTGTCTTTTATAGGGTTAACTCGAGAAAGGAGCACCAAATGCGTTACCTACAGAAGGGCTTCACGCTGATCGAACTGATGATCGTGGTCGCGATCATCGGCATTCTGGCAGCGGTTGCGCTGCCGGCGTATCAGGACTACACCGTCCGGGCGAAGATGTCCGAGGTGATCCTGGCGATGAGCGCATGTCGCACGACCATCACCGAGGTGTATCAGACCGGTGGAACGGCGCCCCCTGCGAATGACTGGGGCTGCGGCGAGACGGGCAGCACCGTCGCGGGCACGATCATTCAAACCAAGTACGTGAAGGGGTTGACCACCGATGTGAACGGCGTGGTGAAGGCGGAGATCTGGGGCATTAGCTCCGTCGTCGACGGCAAGTTTGTGACGTTGATCCCCCTCTCCAAAGCCGGCACGACGGCCGACTCCACCAACGACATGGGCGTTGGCCTGTACGGCTGGGTCTGCGGCAGCAGCGTCGGCGCCATGGTGACAGACGTCGGCAAGCAATATCTTCCGGGCTCCTGCCGAGGCGTGTAACCAGAAGCACCTGGCTGCAGAAAGAGGTACCCTTCGGGGTGCCTCTTTTTTTTCCATTCACCGATCATTCGATGGCGGGCGGCTCGAGTCGATTCCCGATCCTGGTCGGCGTCGGTCTGATCGCCGGCCTTGCCGCCGCGCTGTATTTGCCGTTTATCGGCAACCCGCCGGTGTTCGACGACCGCGGGTTCTTCGCCGGACGGCTGTTCACCTATTACGCGACGCACCCGCTCGGCCTCGAGTTGAGAGTGCCTCCCTATTTCTCGCTTGCCATCGTCCAGGTCATATGGGGCAGCATCGAGGCGCACCGCGTCTTCGGCCTTGCCTTCCATGTCGCGTGCGCGCTGGCGCTCTATAAGCTGATCTTCGATCTCCAGCGCTATGCGGCGCTGCGCGCCGGATTGCCGCGTGCCACGGGCCTCGAAGCGCACGCGCCCGCGTTCATCGCCGCAGCCGCCTTCGCGATCCATCCCGTGGCCGTCTATGGCGCCGGCTATCTGATCCAGCGCATGTCGGTGTTCGCGACGCTGTTCGCGCTGGTCTCGATCATCTTCTACGTGCGCGGGCTCGCGCGCCGCAGCCACGCCGATGCGTTGTCCGCCGCGCTGATGTATTCGCTCGCGGTGCTGTCCAAGGAAACCGCGGTGATGCTGCCCGCCGCGGCCTTCGTCGCCGGCCTGATCGTGGCGGTGGAGCGGCGCTTCATGCTGCGCCATGCGGCACTCTATCTCGCGTGCTGCGTTCCGGCCGCCGGCCTCGTGACCCTGCTGGTCCGGGGCAAGATCGGCGCGGCGTACGAGCCCGATTTCGGAGTGGTGACCGCGCAGATCGCCCAGGCCGGCGCGCCCGCGACGGCGTGGTCGCCCTGGCTGGAAAGCGCCGTGACGCAGATGGGGCTCTATTTCCGCTACCTCGCGCTGTGGATATTTCCGGACAGCGGCGCCCTGTCGATCGACCTGCGGGTCGATCTCGCCGGTAGCTGGCCTGCGGCCCTGGCGTTCCTCGCGGTGGCGGCTTTCGCGGGCTACGGAGCTCTGGGTCTCGCCCTCATGCGCGGGAAAGGAGCGGCGCGTGTCGCGGGATTCGGGATGCTCTATCCGTGGCTCCTGTTCCTCCCCGAGTTCGCCACGGTCCGTTTCCAGGAGCCGTTCGTGCTTTATCGCAGCTACCTGTGGGGTCCGGGCCTGATGGTGCTGCTTGCGTTCGGGCTCGCCCGGCTGCCCGGTCGCGCCGTCGTGGCGGCTGCGCTCCTGGTTCTGCCGCTTCTCATCTACCAGGCCCACGACCGCCTGGCCACGTTTTCCGGCAGCCTCGCGTTGTGGGAGGACGCCGCCGCGAAGCTTCCCCGACGAGCCGTCCCCGGGGGATCACGCACACTGTACAACTTGGGCCGGGAGTACCTCTACGCGGACCGCGCCGGGAAGGCAATCGCAGTCGCCGAGCGCTGCCTTGCGGAATATCCCGCGACCTACGATTGCCATATGGCGCGCGGCTCGATCCATCTGCACCAGGAGGAGTACCGCGAAGCGATACCGTATTTCGGCCGCGCCATCGCATTGCGCCCGAAATCCGGCCCCGCGCGCCATCATCTTGGGGTCGCGCTGGAGAGCCTGGGCTGCCTGGGCGAAGCAAAGGAACAATACCGGGCCGCTGCCCGGCTGGGTTTTCGGGGTGCCGACCACCGGCTGGGCCGCCTCGAGTCACCGGGCAGCGGACTGCTGGCTCCGGTCGAGCCCAAGTCGCGAACCGAGGCGTGCGACGAGCTGCTGCCTGGACTCCCGCCGTCGCGGGAGTGACGACTCTGCGGGTTAATTCAGGTTGGCGACGTAGCTCACGTGGGGGGGAATCGCGCCCCCGCGGTAGAGCACGGTTCCATATTCTCTCCAGATGCGCCGCGCTTCCTCGTGCTCGCCGGCGGCCCGCGCGCCGAGCAGGGCGGTGACCAGCAGGAAGCGCCCGAAATCGTCCCCTCCCGCCGCCGACCCCTGCTCGAGCAGCGCGCGCGCGCGCGCCAGCATGGCGGGCGCGTCGCGCGCCGCGATCGCCGCATAGAGATCCAGCCGCTGGCGCACTTTTGGTGCAAGCTTGGCCGGCGCGCAGTCGATCCAGCGCCTTTCGATCCACAGTGCGCGGCGCAGATCCGGCGCCAGCCTGGCAAGCGTGCGCTCGGCTGCGCCGTGCAGGTGCTCGACGGCGGTATTCGACGGCGCAATCCCGCACAGGGCGTCGGGGCGCTTCAGCACGAGCAGCGTGTTGATCGCCGTTGGTTCCGCCGCGCGCAGGGGCTCCGCCGTGCGCTGGAGGAGCCCGCGCCCGAGCGCCAGAGCCGCGGACCGGCTCCGCAAGTTGAGGGATGGAACGTAGGCCGGAACCGGGTCATTCAGGTAGCGTACGGCCGTTCCCTGGGTCATCTCGAAAATCGGCAACGGTGACACCAATAGTGCGGGAAGGGTCGTTGCGAAGCTGCCGTTGAAGCGCGCGCGCGGCGCCTCGAGTTGCACGTAGGGGCGGAAATCCGAGTTGACGGGAGCCGCAAGCGGCGCGAACAGCGGCGCGAGCTCGCGTTTGGCGCCAACTCGCAACGCCGCGACCTCCTCCGCGCGCGTGATGCCGAGGCGCCTCAACTGGTCCCGGAATGCCGCTTCCCCGGCCGGCAGCGGCCCGGGGCGCGGAACTTTGCCCTCGGCGACGGCGACCACGATGAGGTCCACGCCGTTGGTTTCGTAGATCTCGTAGTCCGCGAAGTTCTCGCCCAGCGCCGCCAATATGGAAGCGAGCAGGCGGTCGTTGAACTCGTAGGTCTGCAGCCACTGCACCAGCAATCCGCCCGGCGCGAGGTAGCGCTTCACGTCGCGGTACCACTCGGTCGTGAACAGGCCCGCCACGCCGTTGACCCAGGGATTCGACGGCTCCGAAACGATCACGTCGTAGCGTTTGCCATGGCGGGCAAAGAAGCTCTTGGCGTCCTCGATGATGATGCGGCTGCGCGGGTCGCGGAAGGGCCGGATGACGCGCGGTATGAAGGAGCGTGCACCGGACACCATTGCCGGCTCGATCTCGATCGTGTCCACCTCCCGCGGCACGCTGTGCGAGAGCAGCACTTCGGCTGTGAGGCCCGAGCCGAATCCTATGTTGGCAAAGCGCGTCGCGTCAGGCTTAATCAAGAGCGGCAGCGCGGCGGCAATCACCATCGTGTATTCATCGCCGGTGGGGTCGCGGTCCGGATCCATCTGGATGGACGCGTCCGGCTTGCCGTTGGTCATGATCCCGACCGAGTTATTGGCATGGCGCCGCACGGCGACCGATGCCGTCTTGCCGTCGCGATAGAAGAAGACCTCGCTGTCCGCGGCCGCTGCCACGCCGTAACGGAACACGCCGGAGGCGAGCCGCCCCGGCTCGAGCACGCCGGCGCGCGCGGTGGCGGTCGCGGCGAGCATGCCGAGGATCAAGGCGGCGAAGGCATGCGCGCGGCGGAACGCTGCCTGTGAATATCGCAGCAGCCACGCGCCGAGCAGGATATCCGCCGCCGCGCCGAGCACCAGCGCGAGCTTCATGCCCGCTTCCGGCACCAGGATGTGCACGGCAAGCAGGACCCCTGCGATCGCGCCCAGCGTGTTGGCAGAGTAGATCTGGCCGATCGCGCGCTCGCCGTGCCCGCCGCGCATCAGGACGTGGGTGAAAAGCGGCAGCGTCATGCCGGCGAGGAAGGTCGCGGGCAGCATGACGGCGAAGGCGATGGCGTGACAGAACAGATTGAAGAACGGATAGCTCTCCTCATTGCGCTGGAGCACGCGCAGCACCCACGCCATCCAGTCGAAGGTCTGGTGGTAGACGAAAACGGTCCCGAGCGCCGCCAGCCCCATGGCAAGCTGCACCAGGCCCGCGAAGCGCACGGGATCGGCGATGCGGTCGATGCGGCGGCGTATCCACAATCCACCGAGCGCGAGCCCGGTAATGAACGCCGACAGCATCAGCTCGAAGGCCTGGAACGAGGAGGAGAGCACCAGCGAGAGCATTCTGATCCATGCGATCTCGTAGACGAATGACGCCGCTCCCGTGATGAACGCCGCAACGAGGAACAAACGCACCAGATAGGGCCTTGCGGGAACTGCCCCGGCGGCGGGTGCGGCCGCGGGAGGCTGCGGCTCGCCCGCCCGCGCCACCGCCAATACGACGGCGGCGAGCGCGAGATTCAGCACGCCCGCCGCGCGCATGGTGCCCGGCATGCCGATCCAGCCGAGCAGCAGGAACGCCGCCGCCAGCGCGCCCGCTGCGGCGCCGATCGAGTTGGTGAAATAAAGCATTGCCAGGTGATGGCCGCTCGTTTCGGGGCTGCGCCGGATCACGGACCCGCTCATGAGCGGGAACGTCATGCCCAGCAGCACCGTCTGCGGGACGATCAGCACGCCGCACAGCGTGTACTTGTAGATTTCCACGCTGAGCGGGGAGCCGAGCGCCGGAATGACCGACTCGAGCGATGTCTGGGTGAGCCACACGAACACTTCGTGGAATACCAGGGCGGCAAGCCCGATGCCCGCTTCGATCCAGCCGTAGGCGGCAAGCAGGTTCCCGATTCTCCGCGTGGCGCGGCTGGCGATCCAGGCGCCTAGCGCCATGCCGCCCATGAATGCAGCCAGCACGAAGGACTGCGCGAATGCGGCGGAGCCGAGGAAGAGCTTGATGTAGTGCGACCAGATGGATTCGTAGATGAGGCCGGTGAAGCCGGACAGGGCGAACAGGCCGAAGAGCAGCTGGACGTTCCGGTAGATCATGTCGCTCCTGATTTTCGACTGAACGCGAGTGTAGCCGATGGCCGCCGCGCCCGCCATGGCTGTATGTCACGGCGCATCGTGCGCGCGGCGCGACCGGCGATCGAGCCGGGGGAAAGGAGGGCCGCGGCCATGCTATGCTTGCCCGAAAGCGTCGCTTCGACATGATCCCGGTCTTCATCGGCTACGACCCGCGCGAGGCGGTGGCGTACAGCGTCCTTGCCCACAGCATTCAAGCCCGCGCGTCCCGGCCGGTCTCGGTCGCGCCGCTCATGCTGTCCCAGTTGAAGGGCGTGCTCACCCGCGAGCGCCATCCGCTGCAGAGCACCGATTTCTCGTTCTCGCGTTTCCTGACGCCGCACCTGTCCGGTTACAGCGGGTGGTCCGTGTTCATGGACTGCGACATGCTGATGCTGGAGGACATCGCCCGGCTCTGGGCGCTGCGGGACGACCGCTACGCGGTGATGGTGGTGAAGCACCACCACGTCCCCAGGGAAACGGTGAAATTCCTGGGCGAGCCGCAGACGAAGTACGAGAAGAAGAACTGGTCGAGCGTGATGCTGTTCAACAACGCCCGCTGCGGCGCGCTCACCCCGGACTACGTCAACCGCGCTTCCGGGCTCGAGCTGCACCAGTTCAAGTGGCTCGCCAACGACGAGCTGATCGGCGCGCTTCCCGAGCGCTGGAATCACCTCGTCGGCTACAACGCGCCGCGCAAGGACGCCGCCCTCGTCCACTTCACGCTCGGCGGGCCCTATTTCGAGGACTACCGGAGCTGCGAGTACGCGAAGGAGTGGCTCGCGGAGCGCGACGCGATGCTGCGCGTTGCGACGCCGGTCGCGGCCCGCTAGAATCTATCTCAGGAATCAGGTCGATCGCCCGTCGCCTCCGACCGTTCATCCTGAGCGTATCGCGTATGCTGCGGGCCGGGTCCCGGCCCGCGGTTGTACCGAGTTGCGCGGGTGGCAGAAGGGTCGGGGTTTGATCCGAGGCTTCCGGTACGGGTAAGGACTCCAGAGAACGCGATGGCCAAGTCAATTGCCCGGATGCGCGGGAAGCCTCGGAGCGGGCCCCGACCGTTCTGACCGGACCCGCGCCATTCCATACGCTTACCGGCTGGCGCCGACCTCTTGCTATAATCTATTGATTTCTATGGCAGAAGGCAAAATGCAATTCCGCACCGACGACCTCCGGATCCGCGAGATCAAGGAGCTCGTGCCGCCGTCGCACCTGCTGCGGGAATTCCCGATCACCGAGCAGGCGGCGCGCACGACCTACGAGACGCGCCAGGAGATCCACCGCATCCTGCACGGAGCAGATGACCGGCTGCTCGTCATCATGGGGCCGTGCTCGATCCACGATGTCAAGGCGGCTAAGGAGTACGCGGGAAAGCTCAAGCGCGAAAAAGAGCGGCACGCGGGCGAGCTGCTGGTCGTGATGCGCGTCTACTTCGAGAAGCCGCGCACCACGGTCGGCTGGAAGGGCCTCATCAACGATCCAAACCTCGACGGCAGCTTCCGCATCAACGAGGGGCTGCGCATTGCCCGGCGCCTGCTGCTCGACCTGGATGAAATGGGCGTGCCGGTCGGCTGCGAATTTCTCGACATGATCACGCCTCAGTACGTCGCCGACCTTGTGGCGTGGGGCGCAATCGGCGCGCGCACCACCGAATCGCAGATTCACCGCGAGCTCGCCTCGGGGCTGTCGTGCCCGGTCGGGTTCAAGAA
>DATBMB010000024.1:0-10208 GCA_036555035.1 Burkholderiales bacterium
GTGGGCGCGGGCGTGGTGTCCAAGATCATCGAGTAATAGAGATAGGCCAGTAGCTCAATTGGCAGAGCGTCGGTCTCCAAAACCGAAGGTTGGGGGTTCGAGACCCTCCTGGCCTGCCAAACGCGACGCGACTGACTAGCAACGCTTCTAAGGATAGATGGCGGACAAGATCAGGATCACCACGGCGCTGCTGCTCGTTGCGGCAGGGGTGGCGGGATTCTATTACCTCGAGCAGAGCCCGATGATCATCCGTGTCGCCGCGGTGCTCGCGGGCCTGGCGACGGGGGCGGTCGCGTTTTGGTTGTCGGCGCCGGGCAAGGAATTTCATGTCTTCGCCCAGGAGTCGGCGGTCGAGACGAGGAAGGTGGTGTGGCCGACGCGCAAGGAGACGCTGCAGACCACCGGCATCGTCTTCGCATTCATGGTGGTAATGGCGCTGTTTCTCTGGATAGTCGACGCGGGGTTGCTGTGGGCGGTGAAAAGGCTGCTGGGCCAGAGCTGATGTCGGGCAAGAAGTGGTACGTCGTTCACGCCTACTCGGGCTTCGAGAAGAGCGTGCAGCGCGCGCTGCTGGACCGCATTCGCCGCGCCGGGATGGAGGAGAAATTCGGCCAGATCCTGGTCCCGGTCGAGGAAGTCGTCGAAATGAAGGGCGGGCAGAAATCGATCAGCGAGCGCAAGTTCTTCCCCGGCTACGTGCTGGTGGAGATGGAGATGACCGACGACACCTGGCACCTGGTGAAGAACACCGCCAAGGTGACCGGCTTCGTCGGCGGCACGGCGACCAAGCCCACGCCGATCTCGGAGAAGGAAGTGCAGAACATCCTGCACCAGATCCAGGAAGGCGTGGAGAAGCCGCGGCCGAAGGTGCTGTTCGAGGTGGGCGAGGCGGTGCGGGTCAAGGAAGGCCCGTTCGCCGACTTCCACGGCAACGTCGAGGACGTGAACTACGACAAGAACAAGCTGCGGGTGTCGGTGACCATATTCGGACGCTCCACCCCGGTCGAGCTGGATTTCAGCCAGGTGGAGAAGGCGTAAGCAGGGTAGCGCGCACGGGAAACGAGAAACAAGCAACGAGTAACGGAATTTAGATGGGGAGGGCGCTTCAGGCGTCCGCTGGGACCCGAAGGAGAGCAACATGGCAAAGAAAGTAGTCGGCATCATCAAGCTGCAGGTGCCTGCGGGCAAGGCGAATCCGAGCCCTCCCATCGGGCCGGCGCTCGGCCAGCGCGGCCTGAACATCATGGAATTTTGCAAGGCGTTCAACGCCCAGACTCAGAAGATGGAGTCGGGCCTGCCGGTGCCCGTGGTCATCACGGCCTACCAGGACAAGAGCTTCACCTTCGTGATGAAGACCCCGCCGGCGAGCGTGCTGATCGCGAAGGCGGCGAAGATCGAGAAGGGCAGCGGCCGCCCCAACAGCGAGAAGGTGGGAAAGATCACGCGCGCGCAGGCGGAAGAGATCGCTAAGGCGAAGATGCCCGATCTCACTGCGGCGGATCTCAGCGCGGCGGTGCGCACGATCGCAGGCAGCGCGCGCAGCATGGGCGTCGACGTGGAGGGCCTGTAAATGGCTTCCAAGCGCTACAACGCGATTCGCGCCAAGGTCGACCGCGACAAGTCCTACCCGGCGCAGCAGGCATTGAAGATGGTGAAGGAGGGCGCCACCGCGAAGTTCGACGAATCGGTGGACGTCTCGCTCAACCTGGGAATCGACGCCTCGAAGTCCGATCAGACGGTGCGTGGCGCAGTGGTGCTGCCCCAGGGCACAGGCAAGAAAGTGCGCATCGCGGTCTTCGCGCAGGGCGACAAGGCCCAGCAGGCGAAGGATGCGGGCGCCGACATCGTCGGGTTCGAGGACCTGGCGAACGAGGTCAAGGGCGGCAAGATCGAATTCGACGTCGTGATCGCCTCACCGGATGCGATGCGCGTCGTGGGGCAGCTGGGCCAGATCCTCGGGCCGCGGGGGCTCATGCCCAACCCCAAGGTGGGGACGGTCACCCAGGACGTGGCGGGCGCGGTCAAGAATGCGAAGGCCGGCCAGATCCAGTATCGCGCCGACAAGACCGGCATCGTCCAGTGCACGATCGGCCGCGCTTCGTTTTCGGTGGACGCGCTCGTCGAGAACCTGAAGACCCTGGTGGAGGCCGTGAACAAGTCGAAGCCCTCCGGCGTGAAAGGGATCTTTCTCAGGAAGGTCTCGGTGTCGAGCACGATGGGCGCGGGCGTGCGCGTGGACCAGGCGAGCTTGCTGCCGCAATGAGTTTGGACCCCGGCGGGCGCCGGGGCAGGGTTTTTTGGGTCGCCGGCGGCGCATCGCCGGCGGGTTGTCAAAGACCGTAGGAGCCGAGAGGTTTAATTTTTCCGGGGAACGGAACGAGCGTTCAAGGGTCGAAAGCTGCCCCGATGGCAGTCACTCGATCCTCGATCCTCCTCCTCAATCCCGAAAGTCCTACGCAGACGGCGCACCCGAAGCAGGTTTCGTGTCTGACTCCTGGTTCACCGGTCGCCGAGCAGTCGAAAGGAGATGGACCTTGAGTCTGAATCTGGAGCAGAAGCAGGCGGTGGTGGCGGAGGTGAGCGGCGAGCTTGCCAAGGCCCAGGCCGTGATACTGGCCGAGTACCGCAGCATTCCGGTCAAGGACATGACGGAGTTGCGCAGGAAGGCGCGCGGCTCCGGCGTCTACTTGCGGGTGCTGAAGAACACCCTGGCGCGCCGCGCGGTCGCCGACACGCCGTTCAAGGGATTGTCCGAGAAGATGGTCGGGCCCCTTGCCTACGGCATCTCGAGCGACCCGGTGGCGGTGGCCAAGGTGCTGCAGGGGTTTTCCAAGGAGAACGAGAAGTTCGTGATCCGGGCCGGCGCCATGCGCAACGTGGTGATGTCGGCCCGGGAAGTGGCGGATCTGGCGAGGTTGCCGGGCCGCCAGGAGCTGCTCGCGACTCTCGCGGCCACCCTGCAGGCGCCGATCGCGAAATTCGTGCGCACCTTGAACGAGGTGCCCGGCAAGTTCGCGCGGGCGCTGGCGGCGGTCAGGGACGGGAAGCTGCCCGCGTGAGGGCTGCGCGACCGGTGTATCGGAACAGAACAATCAACTATTGATCTAGGAGCAAGCAACATGGCTATTGCCAAAGCAGAGATACTCGACGCAATCGCGAACATGACCGTGCTGGAGCTCTCCCAGCTCATCAAGGAGATGGAAGACAAGTTCGGCGTTTCCGCCGCCGCGGCGACGGTGGCGGTGGCGGCTCCGGCCGCGGGCGGCGCGGCGGCCGCGGCGGCCGAGGAGAAGACCGAGTTCACGGTCATGCTCAACAGCTCGGGTGCCAACAAGGTCAACGTGATCAAGGTGGTGCGTGCTGTGACCGGGCTCGGCCTGAAGGAGGCGAAGGACCTGGTGGATGGCGCTCCCAAGCCGGTCAAGGAGGCCATCGCCAAGGCCGATGCGGAGGCGCTCCTCAAGCAACTGGTGGAAGCCGGCGCAACGGCCGAGATCAAGTAGTCTTGTTGAACGCGTCGCAACTCTTCCCGCACTCCCGGCGGCATGCCGCGGGGGGTGTGGCGAACTTTTTCCCGCGCAGTCGGGCGACTGCTTCCTGGAGCTGACATGGCGTATTCCTTTACCGAAAAGAAGCGTATCCGCAAGAGCTTTGCCAAGCGCGACGTCGTGCTGCCGGTGCCGTTCCTGCTGGCCACCCAGCTCGACTCCTACGCCGCGTTCCTGCAGGCGAAGGTCGCGCAGGACGAGCGCAAGACCGAGGGGCTGCAGGCGGCGTTCAGGAGCATCTACCCGATCGAGAGCCACTCCAAGAACGCGCGCCTGGAGTTCGTGAGCTTCGCGCTCGGGGAGCCGCCCTTCGACGTCAAGGAATGCCAGCAGCGCGGGCTGACCTACGCCGCGCCGCTCCGCGCCAAGGTGCGCCTGGTCATCATGGACAAGGAAGCGCCCAAGCCCACGCCCAAGGAAGTGAAGGAGCAGGAGGTCTACATGGGCGAGATTCCGCTCATGACGATGACGGGCTCCTTCGTGATCAACGGCACCGAGCGCGTGATCGTGTCGCAGCTGCACCGCTCGCCCGGCGTGTTCTTCGAGCACGACCGCGGCAAGACCCACAGCTCGGGCAAGCTCCTGTTCTCCGCGCGCGTCATACCCTACCGCGGCTCGTGGCTCGATTTCGAGTACGACCCCAAGGACTACCTGTACTTCCGCGTCGACCGCCGCCGCAAGATGCCGGTGACGATCCTGCTGAAGGCCCTCGGCTACACGCCGGAGAAGATCCTCGCCGAGTTCTTCGTCGCCGACACCTTCTACCTGGGCAAGGATGGCGTCGAGTTCGAGCTGGTGCCCGAGCGCATGCGCGGGGAGATCGCGCGCTTCGACATCGCTACCAAGGGCGGCAAGCTCATCGTCGCCAAGGACAAGCGCATCACGGTGAAGCACGTGCGCGACATGGAGCAGGCCGGGCTGCACCGCATCGGCGTTCCCGACGAGTTCCTGATCGGGCGCGTGCTCGCGCAGAACGTCGTCGACAAGGGTACGGGCGAGGTCCTCGCCACCGCCAACGACGAGGTGACCGAGCAGCTGCTGCTCAAGCTCAAGGAGGCCGGGGTCGCGAAGATCCAGACGATCTATACCAACGACCTCGACCAGGGACCCTACATCTCGCAGACGCTGCGCATCGACGAAACGGCCGACCAGCTCGCCGCGCAGGTCGCGATCTACCGCATGATGCGGCCGGGCGAGCCGCCGACGGAGGACGCGGTACGCACGCTCTTCCATCGTCTGTTCTTTGCCGAGGAGACCTACGATCTCTCTAAGGTCGGGCGCATGAAGTTCAACCGCCGGATCGGCCGCAACGAATTGACCGGCTCCGGCAAGCTTTCGCCCGAGGACATCGTCGCGGTGATCAAGATCCTGGTGGACCTGCGCAACGGCAGGGGCGAGATCGACGACATCGACCACCTCGGAAACCGCCGCGTGCGCTCGGTGGGCGAGCTCGCCGAGAACCAGTTCCGCGCGGGCCTGGTGCGCGTCGAGCGCGCGGTGAAGGAGCGGCTGTCGCAGGCCGAGTCCGAGAACCTGATGCCGCACGACTTGATCAACGCGAAGCCGGTGTCGGCCGCGATCCGGGAGTTCTTCGGGTCCTCGCAGCTCTCGCAGTTCATGGACCAGACGAATCCCCTGTCGGAGATCACCCACAAGCGGCGCGTGTCCGCGCTGGGTCCCGGGGGGCTCACGCGCGAGCGGGCGGGGTTCGAGGTGCGCGACGTGCATCCCACGCACTACGGGCGCGTGTGCCCGATCGAGACGCCGGAAGGCCCGAACATCGGCCTCATCAACTCGCTCGCGCTCTACGCGCGCACCAACGAGTACGGCTTCCTGGAGACGCCCTACCGCAAGGTGAAGGACGGGCGCGTGACCGACGAGATCCACTACCTCTCGGCGATCGAGGAGGGGCGCTACATGATCGCGCAGGCCAACGCCTCCCTCGACAAGCACAACCGGTTCACCGACGAGCTGGTGTCCTGCCGCAGTCACAACGAGTTCACGATGTCGGCGCCGGACCGTATCGAGTACATGGACGTCGCGCCGTCACAGGCGGTGTCGGTTGCGGCGTCCCTCATCCCGTTCCTGGAGCACGACGACGCCAACCGCGCGCTGATGGGCTCCAACATGCAGCGCCAGGCGGTGCCGTGCCTGCGGCCCGAGAAGCCTCTGGTGGGCACCGGGCTCGAGCGCACGGTCGCGGTCGATTCCGGAACCGCGGTGCAGGCCTTCCGCGGCGGGGTGGTGGACTACGTCGACGCCTCGCGCATCGTGGTGCGGGTGAACGACGAGGAAACGGCCCCGGGCGAGGTCGGCGTGGACATCTACAACCTGGTCAAGTATCAGCGCTCGAACCAGAACACCAACATCAATCAGCGGCCGCTGGTGAAGGTGGGCGACCGCATCGCCAAGGGCGACGTGGTGGCCGATGGCGCCTCGACCGACATGGGCGAGCTCGCGCTGGGCCAGAACATGCTGGTCGCGTTCATGCCGTGGAACGGCTACAACTTCGAGGATTCGATCCTGATCTCGGAGCGGGTCGTGGCCGACGAGCGCTTTACCTCCATCCACATCGAGGAGCTCTCGGTCGTGGCGCGGGACACAAAGCTCGGGCCCGAGGAGATCACGCGCGACATCTCCAACCTCTCCGAGACCCAGCTCGCCAACCTCGACGAGTCCGGCATCATCTACATCGGCGCGGAAGTCGAGGCCGGGGACGTGCTGGTGGGCAAGGTCACGCCCAAGGGCGAGACCCAGTTGACGCCCGAGGAGAAGCTCCTGCGCGCGATCTTCGGCGAGAAGGCCTCCGACGTGAAGGACACCTCGCTGCGCGTGCCTTCGGGCATGTCCGGCACCGTGATCGACGTGCAGGTCTTCACGCGCGAGGGCATCGAGCGCGACAAGCGCGCCCAGCAGATCATCGACGACGAGCTCAAGCGCTACAAGAAGGACCTCGCCGACCAGCTGCGCATCGTCGAGAACGACGCCTACGAGCGGCTGGAACGCCTGCTCACCGGCAAGACCGCGAACGGCGGTCCGAAGAAGCTCGCCAAGGGCGCGAAGATCACCAAGGCCTATCTCACCGAGGTCGAGCGCCACGGCTGGTTCGACATCCGGGTCGCGAACGACAAGATCGCGGCGCAGATGGAGAGCATCAAGGACAGCCTGAAGCAGACCGAGGCGCTGTTCGACAAGGCCTACGAGGAAAAGAAGAAGAAGCTCACCCAGGGCGACGAGCTGCCGCCGGGCGTGCAGAAGATGGTGAAGGTCTACCTCGCGGTGAAGCGGCGGCTCCAGCCCGGTGACAAGATGGCGGGGCGCCACGGCAACAAGGGCGTCATCTCCAAGATCGTGCCGGTCGAGGACATGCCGTACATGGCGGACGGGACGCCGGTCGATATCGTGCTGAATCCGCTCGGCGTGCCCTCGCGGATGAACGTGGGGCAGATCCTCGAGACGCACCTCGGCTGGGCCGCCAAGGGCCTGGGGCTCAAGATCGGGGAGCTGCTCGCGGCGAGTGCCAAGGCGGCGGAGGTGCGCAAGCTCCTCAACCGGATCTACTCGAGCGGCGCGCGCGCCGAGGATCTCGAGTCGCTCGGCGACGAGGACGTCGTGCGGCTGGCGGAGAACCTGAGGAGCGGCGTGCCGTTCGCAACCCCGGTGTTCGACGGCGCCACCGAGAAGGAGATCAAGGAGATGCTCGAGCTCGCCGGGATGCCGCGCACCGGGCAAATCACGCTGCACGACGGCCGCACGGGCGATCCCTTCGAGCGCCAGGTGACGGTGGGATTCATGCACATGCTGAAGCTGCACCACCTGGTGGACGACAAGATGCACGCGCGCTCGACCGGGCCCTACAGTCTCGTCACGCAGCAGCCCCTGGGCGGCAAGGCGCAGTTCGGCGGCCAGCGCTTCGGCGAGATGGAAGTGTGGGCGCTGGAAGCCTACGGCGCGGCCTATACGTTGCAGGAGATGCTGACGGTCAAGTCCGACGACACCGAGGGCCGGCGCAAGGTCTACGAGTCGATCGTCAAGGGCGACCACCGCATCGAGGCCGGCATGCCGGAGTCGTTCAACGTGCTGGTGAAGGAAATCCGGTCGCTCGCGATCGACATCGACCTCGATCACAACCGTTATTGATTGAACGTGAAGGGTGAAGCGCCGCACATCACCTAGGAGCCGAGATGAAAGCACTGCTGGATCTGTTCAAGCAAGTCACTCAGGAAGAAGAGTTTGACGCGATCAAGATCGGGCTCGCCTCGCCCGAGAAGATCCGCTCGTGGTCGTACGGCGAGGTGAAGAAGCCGGAGACCATCAACTACCGCACGTTCAAGCCCGAGCGCGACGGCCTCTTCTGCGCCAAGATCTTCGGCCCGGTCAAGGACTACGAGTGCCTGTGCGGGAAATACAAGCGCCTGAAGCATCGCGGCGTCATCTGCGAGAAGTGCGGCGTCGAGGTGACGCTGTCCAAGGTGCGCCGCGAGCGCATGGGCCACATCGAGCTGGCGAGCCCGGTCGCGCACATCTGGTTCCTCAAGTCGCTGCCCTCGCGCATGGGCATGGTGCTCGACATGACGCTGCGCGACATCGAGCGCGCGCTCTACTTCGAGGCATACGTCGTGATCGACCCGGGCATGACGCCGCTGAAGCGCGCCCAGCTGATGACCGAGGACGACTACCTGGCCAAGGTCGAGGAATTCGGCGATGACTTCACGGCGATGATGGGCGCGGAAGGCATCCGCGAGCTGCTGCGCAGCCTCGACCTGCGGCGCGAGATCGACACGCTGCGCGAGGAGCTCGCCGCCACCAGCTCCGACACCAAGATCAAGAAGATCGCCAAGCGGCTTAAGGTGCTGGAAGCGTTCCACAAATCGGGCATCAAGCCGGAATGGATGATCCTGGAAGTGCTGCCGGTGCTGCCGCCCGAGCTGCGGCCGCTGGTGCCGCTCGACGGCGGACGCTTCGCGACCTCGGATTTGAACGACCTCTACCGGCGCGTCATCAACCGCAACAACCGCCTGAAGCGCCTGCTCGAGTTGAAGGCGCCCGAGATCATCGTGCGCAACGAGAAGCGCATGCTGCAGGAGGCGGTCGATTCGCTCCTCGACAACGGGCGCCGCGGCAAGGCCATGACCGGGGCCAACAAGCGGCCGCTGAAATCGCTCGCCGACATGATCAAGGGCAAGAGCGGGCGCTTCCGCCAGAACCTGCTCGGCAAGCGCGTCGATTACTCGGGCCGCTCGGTGATCGTGGTGGGAC
The DNA here is from genome assembly GCA_036555035.1 of Burkholderiales bacterium. Lineage (GTDB taxonomy): Bacteria > Pseudomonadota > Gammaproteobacteria > Burkholderiales > SG8-41 > SG8-41. The sequence continues at coordinate 8,808 of DATBMB010000024.1, forward strand.
CGCAGTTGAAGCTCCATCAGTGCGGGCTCCCCAAGCTGATGGCCCTCGAATTGTTCAAGCCCTACATCTTCCACAAGCTGGAAGTGATGGGCCTCGCGACCACGATCAAGGCCGCGAAGCGCATGGTCGAGGACCAGGAAGCAATCGTGTGGGACATCCTCGAGGAAGTGATCCGCGAGCACCCGGTGATGCTGAATCGCGCGCCCACCCTGCACCGCCTTGGCATCCAGGCGTTCGAGCCGGTGCTGATCGAGGGCAAGGCGATCCAGCTGCATCCGCTGGTGTGCGCGGCGTTCAATGCCGACTTCGACGGCGACCAGATGGCGGTGCACGTGCCGCTGTCGCTGGAAGCGCAGATGGAGGCGCGCACGCTCATGCTCTCCTCCAACAACATCCTCTCGCCCGCCAACGGCGAGCCGATCATCGTGCCCTCGCAGGACATCGTGCTCGGGCTCTACTACACCACGCGCGAGAAGGTCGGCGCGCGCGGCGAAGGCTCGGTCTTCACCAACGTGTCCGAAGTATCGCGCGCGTATGACACCGGCCAGGCCGAGGTCAACGCCCGCATCACGGTGCGCATCAAGGAAGTCGATATCGACGCCGACGGCGAGAAGCGCGAGAAGATCGTGCGCCACGAGACGACCGTCGGGCGGGCGCTGCTCTCCGACATCCTGCCGGCGGGGCTCTCGTTCGAGCTCATCAACAAGCCGCTGAAGAAGAAGGAGATCTCGCGTCTCATCAACGCGGCCTTCCGCCGCTGCGGGCTGCGCGAGACGGTCATCTTCGCGGACAAGCTGATGTACAGCGGTTTCGCGATGGCGACCAAGGCAGGGCTCTCGATCGCGGTGGACGACATGCTGATCCCGAACCAGAAGCACGAGATCATCGCCGACGCCGAGAAGGAAGTGCAGGAAATCGAGAAGCAGTACACCTCGGGGCTGGTGACCCAGGGCGAGCGCTACAACAAGGTAGTGGACATCTGGGGACGCGCCGGAGACCTGGTAGCCAAGGCGATGATGGAGCAGCTCGGCGTCGAGCCGGTGATGGACTGGGACGCCAAGAAGCACGAGTGGCACCCGCGCAAGGACAAGAAGGGCCAGCCGGTGATGCAGGAGTCGCTCAACTCCATCTACATGATGGCGGACTCCGGCGCGCGCGGCTCCGCCGCGCAGATCCGGCAGCTCGCGGGCATGCGCGGGCTGATGGCGAAGCCGGACGGCTCGATCATCGAGACGCCGATCACGGCGAACTTCCGCGAGGGCCTGAACGTGCTGCAGTACTTCATCTCGACGCACGGTGCGCGCAAGGGCCTGGCCGACACTGCGCTGAAAACCGCCAACTCGGGCTATCTCACACGGCGGCTCGTGGACGTCACGCAGGACCTGGTGGTGACGGAGGATG
>DATBMB010000029.1:0-12330 GCA_036555035.1 Burkholderiales bacterium
TAGCAGTGCCTGCCGCCATAGAGGCCCAGATAGACGTGGCGGGGCGGGCTGATCCCATGCGCGACGAGATCCACGCATAGCGGCAGATCCGGCTGGCCGGCGCCGTTCACCACCAGGATCTCGGATTTCCGGAACGCGAACCATAGGGCCGGCTCGCTGCGCTCCACGGGCGGTGCTACGAGAGGGATGTATTCGGCCATGTCATGCCTTCTCGAGCCGGCGCCACAAGGTCGCCCCCTTGCTCGCCTTGTCGATGTCCTCGAGCATGCGCGCGTGCTCGGCAAGCTCATCCTTCGTGGCCCGGATAACGACGAGGTCGAGCTTGCCGCGCGCAGCCTCGGCTGCCGCCGCGGCCGGAACGGGGGCCTCGACCTCCATCATCAGGCTTTCCTGGCCGCGCGTCATGGCGAGGTAGACCTCCGCGAGCAGCCGCGCATCGAGCGACGCGCCATGCAGCGTGCGAGCCGAGTTGTCGACCTGGTAGCGCTCGCACAGCGCATCGAGGCTGTTTCGCTTGCCGGGGTGGAGATCCTTCGCCATGCGCAGCGTGTCGACCACCCCGCGGCAATACTCGGTCAGCGGCTTGAGATCGGCGAGGTCGAGCTCGCGATTGAGAAAGGCGACGTCGAAGGCCGAGTTGTGAATGACCAGCTCGGCGCCGCCCACGAAATCGAGGAGCTCGGCCGCAACGTCGCGGAACCGGGGCTTGTCGCTCAGGAACTCGGCGGTCAACCCGTGAACCTCCAGCGCGCCCGCCTCGCTCTCGCGCCCGGGATTGATGTAGCGGTGGAAGTTGTTGCCGGTGAAGCGGCGATTGACGAGCTCGACCCCGGCGATCTCGATGATGCGATGGCCCAGCTCGGGCTCGAGGCCGGTGGTCTCGGTGTCCAGGACGATCTGCCGCATCGCACTTCTCAAGGGTGTGGCGTAATTATAAACTCCCCGCATGCCCGCGAATTCCCATTGGCGCGACGCATCGGGGTGGTTTGCCACGCCGCTCGGGCGCTATCTCCTCGAGCGCGAGCAGGCGTATTTCGACAAGTCGGTCGCGGACGTCTTCGGCTACAACGCGTTCCAGCTCGGGCTGAGCGGGCTCGATCTCCTGCGCGCGAGCCGCATCCTGCTGCGCTGCCGCGTGGACCTCGACGGCTCGGCCGGCCTGCGGGCGGACTTCCGGGACCTGCCCATCGCCAGCAACAGCGCCGACCTGATGCTGTTGCCGCACGTGCTCGAGTTCAGCGATAACCCGCATCAGGTCCTGCGCGAGGTCGCGCGGGTGCTGCGGGCTGAGGCACACGTCCTGATTACCTGCTTCAATCCCTGGAGCCTGTGGGGCCTGCGACGCGCGTTCGGAACGAAGCGGGGCTACCCGTGGAACGGGCGCTTCATACACATGACGCGACTGAAGGACTGGTGCGCGCTGCTGGGCCTGGAGATCATCGCCGGCCAGCTGGGCTGCTACATCCCTCCGGTCACGACCGAGAAATGGCTGGGACGATTCTCGTTCATGGACGCGGCCGGCGACCGCTGGTGGCCGTTCGGCGGCAGCGTCTATTTCCTGCAGGCGGTGAAACGGGTCCACGGCATGCGGGTCATCATGCCGCGCTGGAGCGAACGCCTGGCACCGAGCAAGAGGCTTGCCGCCGCGCCCAAGAAGGTCGCGCGGCCGGAGGAGGCGCTGACGGCGCGAAATGGAAGCGGCGTGGGCGGTGAGCTGTAACTATGACGGGACTCGTGGAGATCTATACGGATGGCGCCTGCAAGGGCAATCCCGGCCCGGGCGGCTGGGGCGTGCTGCTCAAGCGCGACGGCGGGAAGCGCGAGTTTCACGGGGGAGAGCCGCACACTACGAACAACCGGATGGAATTGATCGCCGTGATCCGCGCATTGGAGGCGCTCGAGCCGGGCACCCGGGCGCGGCTGCACACCGACTCCCAATATGTGCATCTGGGCATCAGCAAGTGGATACGCGATTGGAAGCGGCGGGGCTGGCGCACCGCCGAGAAGAAACCGGTCAAGAACGAGGACTTGTGGCGCCAGCTCGACGAGCTGGCGGGAAGCCGCGAGATCGACTGGATCTGGGTGCGCGGCCACGTCGGCAACGCGGGCAATGAGCGGGCGGATGAGCTTGCGAATCTCGGCGTTGCCGAGTACGCGGGAAAGCGGCCATGAGCGCTTTCGAAATCGTTGCGCTGCGCGCGTTTGCGGACAACTACATCTGGACGATCCGCGATGCCAGGTGCGCCGCGGTCGTGGACCCCGGAGACGCGCACCCGGTGCTCGAGTACCTGGAGGCGCAGGGGCTCGAGCTCGTCGCGATCCTCAACACGCATCATCATGCCGACCACGTCGGCGGCAACGCCGGCCTGCTCGGCCGCTGGAAGGCGCCGGTCTATGGGCCCCACGACGAGCGCATACGGGAAGTCACGCACCGGCTGAAGAACGGGGAGCGCTTCACCCTGCCGCACTTCGGAATCGAGTTCGAGGTGCTGGAGATACCGGGGCACACCCGCAGCCATATCGCGTTCCATGGCGGCGGCATGCTCTTCTGCGGCGACACGCTCTTTGCCGCGGGATGCGGGCGGCTCTTCGAGGGCACACCGCGGCAGATGCACGAATCGCTCACGCGCCTGATGCAGCTTCCGGACGGCATCCGCGTCTACTGCGGACACGAATACACGCTCGCCAACATCCGCTTCGCAAAGGCCGCCGATCCCGGCAACGCCGCCCTGGAGGAGCTCGAAACGCGGGCGAAGGGGCAGCGCGAGCGGGGATTGCCGACGCTCCCCTCCACGATCGGCCAGGAAAAGGCGACCAATCCCTTCGTCCGCGTGCGCGAGCCCGGTGTCATCGCGTCCGCAAGCCGCCACGCCGGCAACCCGCTCAAGGATCCCGTGAGCGTGCTCGCCGCGATACGGGAGTGGAAGAATGGCTTCTGACTTCAGAAATCACTTTTGAGATTTCCTATAAGCGATTGATTTTTAGATACTTTGTTACTTGACGGCGCCGGGGGTCTTGGATATCATTGCCGGCTCCGGTAAAAAGCGAATCCATGCTGACTCGCGTACTCACAGGGGTCGTTGCGGCCCTGCTCCTTGGCGCCTGCGCGCTGATGCCCGAGGGCGATACCGAGGCGCTGGCCGACGCCAAGCCCCCAGCGCCCGTCCCGCTCTCGATTGACCTGGTCGGGGCGCCGCTGGTGGACATCCACGAGCAGCCGCCGCTGCCGGTCCCGGTCGCGGAAACCTCACCTTCCCCGCCCCCGCCGCCCAACATCTGGCATCGCATCCGCGCCGGCTTCCGGCTGCCCACCATGGACGGCGTGCTCGTGCAGCAGCAGGAGAACTGGTACTCGTCGAATCCGGACTACGTCGCCCGCATGGTGGAGCGCGGCAGCCACTTCCTCTACCACGTGGTGGAAGAGGTCGAGCGCCGCCGGATGCCGACCGAGATCGTGCTGCTGCCGATGATCGAGAGCGCCTACAACCCGCAGGCCTATTCCCGCTCCCACGCCTCGGGCATGTGGCAGTTCATCCCGTCCACCGGCAAGATCTACGGGCTGCGGCAGAACTTCTGGTACGACGGGCGGCGCGACGTGCTGGCCGCGACCAGCGCCGCGCTCGACTACCTCGAGAAGCTCCATGCCGAGTTCGGCGACTGGACTCTCGCGCTCGCGGCCTACAACTGGGGCGAAGGCGCGGTCAGCCGGGCGATCGCGCGCAACCAGGCGCGCGGGCTGCCGACCGACTACGAAAGCCTCGCGATGCCGCTCGAGACGCGCAAGTACGTGCCGAAGCTGCAGGCGGTCAAGAACATCGTCGCCAATCCCGGCCAGTTCGGCATCGTGCTCGCCGACATTCCCGACCAGCCCTATTTCGCGACCGTGACCACCCGCCGCCACATCGACGTCCAGCTCGCCGCGAGCCTCGCCGAGATGTCGCTGGAGGACTTCCGCTTCCTCAACCCCGCGCACAACAAGCCGGTGATCAAGGCCGATGGCTCGGAGACCCTCGTGCTGCCGATCGAGAAGATCGCAGTGTTCGAGAAGAACCTGGAGACGCACGACCGCCCACTGGTCTCCTGGCAGGCCTATACGGTCAAGCGCAGCGACAAGCCCGAAAAGCTCGCCTCCAAGCACGGCATGACGCTCGCCGAGCTGAAGGAGGTCAACGGTTTGCAGCCCAGAAGGGCGATCGTCGCGGGACAGACCATCATGGTGCCGCTGCGCGGCGAAGTCGATCCGCACCTGCCCGATCTCCCCGCGCCCAAGCTGGCGTCGAAGCGCGGCAAGCCCAAGCGCGCCAAGTGCTACGTGGTGAGCAACGGCGGAACCAAGAAGCAGACGCCGTGCGCCGGGCCGGTGAAGAAGACGACTCCCACGAAAGCGCCCGCCAAGCCCAAGTCGAGCGGCTCCACAGCGGATGCGTCGTGAGTGAGGGAGAGAGGATTAATCCCCGTAGAGATGGCAGTGCGCGGAGTGCGTCGCACTGAATCGTGACGCTCCCGGGTAAGCCTCGCGGCACCGGGAGAGAGCCTCCGGGCAGCGCGGATGAAAGTGGCAGCCCGCCGGCGGGCTGACCGGAGACGGCAGCTCCCCCTCCAGCCGGATCACTTCCCGCCGGGTCGCCGGCTCGATCACCGGAACCGCCGACAGGAGCGCCCGCGTGTAGGGGTGCTTCGGGCTCACAAGCACTTCCTCCACGGTCCCGCGCTCGACGATGCGCCCGAGGTACATGACCGCCACCTCGTGCGCGAGGAACTCGATCACCGAGATGTTGTGGGTGATGAAGAGATAGGCAAGCCCCCTCTGATGCTGCAGCGCCTTCAGCAGATTGAGGATCTGGGCCTGCACCGAGACGTCGAGGGCGCTGGTGGGCTCGTCGCACACGATCAACCGGGGCTCGACCGAGAGCGCGCGCGCGATGGCGATGCGCTGCCGCTGGCCCCCGGAGAACTCGTGCGGGTAGCGGGTCTTGAGCTCCGGCGCGAGCCCGACGTCGGCGAGCAGCGCATCGATGCGCGCCTGGCGCTCCTCGCGGCCCGCGCCGACGCCGAGCGCCGCCATGCCCTCCTCCAGCGTCTCCATGACCCGCATGCGGGGATTGAGGGACGAATAGGGATCCTGGAAGATGATCTGGACCTCCTTGCGGCGCGGGCGCAGCTCGGCACGCCGCAGCCGGGCGAGATCCAATCCATCGAACAGCACCTCGCCCGCGGTCGGCTCGACCAGCCGCAGGATTCCCTTGCCCACGGTGGTCTTTCCGCAGCCCGACTCGCCCACCAGCCCGAGCGTGCGGCCGGCTTCGATGGCGAGAGTGACCCCGTCCACCGCCTTGACGTGCGCCACCACGCGCTTGAAAAGGCCCTTGTGGACGGGGAAGTGGACCTTGAGGTCCTTGACCTGAAGGAGGGACTGGTGAGATCTACCCGGCTCTCCCACCACCCCGGCGATCCTCACCCCCGCCCCTCTCCCAAGCTGAGAGGGGGGGCTCGAGCTTTCCCTTCTCCGCTCGGGAGAAGGGGAAGGGATGAGGGATGGCGCCACCCCGTCCATCCCGCCGCGCTGCATCGCGTCGGGCGCTCGCCGGCTCGAAGACATGCTTCTCGAAACCCCGGCTTGCCCTCGGGCAGGAGGGGATCGGTCGGCCCTCTCCCCGCCAGCCTCTTTCCGCGCACCGGGGGCGTAGAGGTGGCAGCGGGCAAACTGGCCGTTGCCCACGTCATGAAAGCCCGGGGCGGACGTCCGGCAGAGGTCCCACGCCGAGTCGCAGCGCTCCGCGAAGCGGCAGCCGGTGAACGCGCGCGTGAGCGAGGGCACGCTGCCGGGAATCGCGGCGAGGAGCGCGCCGCGCTTCGCCCGGGCCGGAAGCGATTCGAAGAGCTTGCGCGAATAGGGGTGCGCCGGCCGCGCAAAGAACGCGGCCCGCGACGCGGTCTCGACGATCTCGCCGGCGTACATCACCGCCACGCGGTGCGCCATCTGCGACACCACGCCCAGGTCGTGGGTGATCAGCATCATCGACATGCCCCGGCTTTTCTGCAGCTCCTTGAGCAGCTCGAGCACCTGGGCCTGGATGGTGACGTCGACCGCCGTCGTCGGCTCGTCCGCGATCAGGAGCTCCGGGTTGCAGGCGAGCGCCATCGCAATCATGACCCTCTGCTTCATGCCGCCGGAGAGCTGGAACGGGTATTCGTGCTGCCTGCGCGCGGCATCGGGGATGTGCACGGACTCGATCAGCTTCAGCACGCGCGCCTCCAGGACCACGCCCTCGAGACCGGTGTGGCGCTGGAGCGCCTCGGCGATCTGCTCGCCCGCCGTCATCACGGGATTGAGCGAGAGCGCAGGCTCCTGGAAGATCATGCCGACGCGCCGCCCGCGCACGTCGCGCATCTTCGATTCGGGCAGCTGCAGCAGGTCCTGCCCGTCGAGCTCGACGGCCCCGCCCACGATGGCGCCGGCATCGGGCAGCAGCCGCATGATCGAAAGCGCGGTCATGGACTTGCCGCAGCCGGACTCCCCGACCAGCGCGAAGGTCTCGCCCCTCTGCACATCGAAGGACACGCCGTCCACCGCGCGCACGACGCCGTCCTCCGCGGTGAGCACAGTCCGCAAGCCCCTGACGCTCAGCAACGGGGTTTCCGGGCTCATGCGATCCGGGCGGCCAGCCGCGCCGGCTGCGCGGAGCGGATGCGCGGATCGAACGCATCGCGCACCGCGTCCGCGAAGAGATTGGCGGAGAGCACCAGCAGCAGCATGAAGCTGAACGCCGCCGCGAGCGACCACCACACCATGGGCTCGCGCGCCATCTCGAGGCGCGCGCTGTTGATCATGGTGCCGAAGCTGATGGTGGTGGGATCCACGCCGACGCCGACGTAGGAGAGCACCGCCTCGGCGAGCACCAGCCCGGAGAAGTCCATCACCATGGCGATCAGCACGATGTGCATCACGTTGGGCAGGATGTGGCGCGCGAGGATGCGGGAATGGGGGACGGCGAAGGCGTGCGCGGCCTGGATGTACTCCATCTCGCGCAGCTTCAGCGCCTCGCCGCGCAGCAGGCGCGCGAGCCCGGTCCAGCTGGTGATTCCGAGGATCACGCACAAGGCGAGCAGGCGCATGTCGGCGCGGGCGAGAACTGTGTCGAACCACAAGGGATGGGTCTCGATCCACACCTGCATCATCAGCACCGCCGCCGCGATCAGCAGCACCCCCGGAATCGAGGAGAGCGTGGTGTAGAGATACTGGATCGCGTCGTCCACCCAGCCCTTGAAGTAGCCCGCCATCACGCCGAGCGCAAGCGCGAACGGCAGCATCACGAGAGTCGTGAGCGTGCCGATCACGAGCCCGGTGCGAATGCTCTTCAACGCCTGGTAGAACACGTCCTGGCCGACCTTGTCGGTGCCGAAGACGTGGTATTGGGCGGCGAGCGCGACCAGCGGTCCGCTGACCGCCAGTATCATCGCGAGCGTGAGAAAAATCGCGCGCCAGGGAATCTCCGTCTCGCCGCGCCAGACCGCGCGCCACATCCGTCCGGTGTCCACCGCGCCTCGACGCGCGAGCAGTGCGCAGAGCAGCGTCGCGACGATCAGCCAGATCAGGGCCCCGCCAGCAAGGCCGTAAAGGCAGCGTCTGGCGATGTCCAGCCCCCATTCCTTAGCCGGGTCCGAGAGGTGAGCGCCGCCGTACTTCAGGCGTGGGTAATCGCGCACCTGCCGGCCTTCCGGCAGCCCGATCAACTCCTTGGAATAGCGGTGCGTGGCGAGCGGCGCGGAATAAGTCGTTGCCTTCTGCACGCGCAGCTTCGTCGCAAGCTTGTCGAAGACGCTCAGCACTTCCACCGCGTAGATCGTCTTGCCATCCTTCACCGCAATGGCGGGACGGTAGTGAACCGAATCGAGGAGACCAATGACGACGAAGCAGGCGAGCACCGTCGCCGCCGACATGCCGCTCGCGCTGCGCGCGACCTTGCGCCACGGGGCCCGCAGGTGCTCGTGGCGGCGGATGTGCCATACGAGTACGGCAACCACCGCCAGCAGCAGGTAGATCAACCGGTCGGTCCAGAGAAATTCCGGCGTGAAGGGCATGGGGCGTGGCCGCTGCCGGCTATTCGAAGCGCACCCTGGGATCGACCAGCGTGTACGAGATGTCCGTCAGAATGAGCCCGATGATGTAGAGCACCGAGCCGAGGAACACCATCGCGCGCACGACCGCGAAGTCCTGCGAATTGATGGCGTCTATGGTGTAGCTGCCCAGCCCCGGGATGCCGAAGAAGGCCTCGGTGACGAGGCTCCCCATGAAAAGCAGCGGGATCACCACGACGACCCCGGTGAGGATCGGGATCATGGCGTTCTGCAGGACGTGGCGGAACAGCACGCGCGGCTCGGAGAGCCCCTTCGCGCGCGCGGTGCGCACGTAGTCCTTGTTGATCTCCTCGATGAAGATGGTGCGGTACCAGCGGGTGCTGGCGCCGATGCCGGCGACGACCCCGATGATGACCGGCAGCACCAGGAACTTGAGCGCGTCGGTGCCGCCGTCGTAGCCCGAGATCGGGACGATCCCGAGGAGCTTGCCGATGAGGTACTGGCCGCCGATGATGTAGAACAGCCCCGAGATCGACATCATCGCCACGCACGCGACCACGCCCCAGAAATCGACGTAGGTCGCGCGGAAGAACGCCATGGTGAGCGCGAACGTGAGATAGGCGACGAGCCCCAGCAGGAACACCGGGAGCGCGATGGCGAGGCTCGGCCACATGCGGGTGCTGATGTCGTAGCCGATGTCGCGCCCCTGGTCGGAGCGCCCGAACTCGAACGCAAACAGCTTGATTGACTTCTCGAAGAAGAGCGTGTCGGTGAAGCGCCTGGCGCCTGTCGCCGCGTCGTTATGAAACCGCGGCTTGTCATAGCCGCGCTCTTCCTTCCACTTCTGAATCGCTTCCGGCGTCACGCGCTTCACCCCCAGGTGCACGCGCGCCATGTCGTCCGGGGAATTGACTTCGAAGAACAGGAAAAACGTGATGAGGTTGACCCCGATCAATATCAGGATCGCGTACAGCAGCCGCCGGATGATGTAGGAAATCACGCCTTCGCCGTCTGCCGCTCCCGGCGGCGGTAGGTCCGCACCGCCGGCACCAGTGACAGGCCGACCACTGCCACCAGCGCGAACGCCGGCCAGACCACCGGCTGGTTCCACTCGCGCCGCCGTTCCGTGCGCAGCGCGGGATCGATGCGCTGGTATTTCAGGCCGTTATTCGCCATCTGGTTGGGCTTGCGGTTGCGCACCCACTCGTGGTGCAGCGCATAGTCCTTGGGGAACAGGCTCCAGACCCAGGGCGCGTCCCGGCGCGCGATCGCGACCATGCGGTCGATGATCTCCTGCCGCTCCGGCCCGTTGTACATGTTCTTCATGCGCTCGAACAGGCGGTCGAACTCGGGGTTCGCGTAGTTCGACGCGTTCTCGCCGGAGGTCTTGACCTTGCTCTGCGCGCCGTGCAGCAGGAACAGGAAATTCTCGGGATCCGGGTAATCCGCGTTCCAGCCGAGGAAGTACATCTGCACGTTGCCCTTCCGGAGCTTCTCCTGGAAGCGGTTCCAGTCGGTGGAACGCACCGCGAGCTGTACGCCGATCTTCTCGAACTGCTTGCCGTACCAGTCGAACCGCGCCTTGGCGTCGGGCCCGGTGCCGGTGGTGTCGAGGTTGAGCAGCAGCGGCTCGCCGGTCTTCGCGTCGCGCCCGTGCGGGTAGCCGGCTTCCGCCAGGAGCTGCTTTGCGCGCTCGACGGATTTTCTGCGCGGCGCGCCGTCCACCCAGTCGTAGACGTAAGGGTTGATGCCGTCTTTTCCCTCGCGGTAGCCGAAGATGCCGGGCGGGATCGGCCCCTGTGCGGCGATGCCGCGGCCGTTGCGGAAGATCGAGATCATCTCCTCCTGGTCCACCGCGATCGAAATCGCGTGCCGCAGCTTCCGCGCACGCTCGCTGTAGCCGCCCAGCACCGGATCGAGCATGTTGAAGCCGAGGTAGAACACCGTGGTCGCAACCGAGGTCTGGAGGCGGATGCCGCGCGCCTGCATGCCCTCGGACAGCGTGACGTCGCCCTGCCCGCTGAACTGCACGGCCTGGTCAAACGTATCGGAGGCGATTCCGGAGGCGTCGTAGTAGCCCTGCAGGAACTTGTTCCAGTACGGGATCTGCTCCTTCTCGAGGGCAAACACGACCTTGTCGATGAACGGCAGCGGCTTCCCGGCATCGCGCAGCAGCCCGGCCTCGGCGTCGCCCGGCTCGCCCTCGGAGGGATAGACCTCGCCCGCGTAGTTGGGATTGCGCTCGAGCACCATCTGGCGGTTGGGGTTGTTCACCGTCAGCATGTAGGGCCCGGTGCCGACCGGGAACCAGTCGAGCGAGATGTTCCTCTCCGCCATGCCCGGCTGGGCGTAGAAGCGGTCGGACTCGGGCGGAATCGGCGCGAAGAAAGGCATCGCCAGCCAGTAGACGAACTGCGGATACTTGCCCCGCACCCGGACGCGGTACGTATAGCGGTCCACGGCCTGCGCACCTGCGAGCTCGAAGCGCGTGAGATCGAGAAACCCGTCCTTCGGCAGCGCCTTCTCCGCCTGCGCGAGCTCCGCCGCCAGCTCCCTCAGCCCGACGATGTAGTCGCCCATCAGCTGCATGATCGGCGAGTGCAGGCGGGGATGCGCGAGGCGCTTCAGCTGGTGCACGTAGTCTGCGGCCACGAGCTCGCGCGTGCCGGTCGCCTTGAAGTCCCCGATGACGTGGATGCCGGAGAGATCGCCGCGCTTCAGGTCGTGATACAGGGTGCGGCCTTGCTCATCCGTGGCGAACGCGGGATGGGGCTGGTAGAGGATGCCGGGACGGATGCGGATGACGTACTCGCTGTAGGCAACGTCCTTCGCGTCGGCCGAGTCGGGAAGGCGCCGGCGCAGCGCATCGAAGAGCTGCGCGCGCGGGACCTCCGTCGCCGCGAACGGGACGAGCTCGTAGGGGCGCTTGAAGTAGTGGTATTGCAGCGGCGGCTGGTAGATGTTCGCGATCAGCACGTACTCGTTCTCGCTGTAGGACTGCACCGGGTCGAGGTGCTTGGGCCGCTCGGAGAACGACGTGTAGAGGATATTGGCCCCGTCCTCGGCGGCCGGGTACGGATTGTTCCAGGGCGCGCCGCTGCATCCGGCCAGAACCGCGACCGCGGCCGACACGACGCGCAGAGACAGGGACGGCATCGGCAAATACTACCAAAGCCGCGACGTGGCCAAGCGCGAGTTCTGGCTATAATGGCGCAACCACGGATCCCCGCGAAGAAGAACTCCAGGACAAGAATGGGCTTCCTTCAGGACCGGAAGATCCTCGTCACCGGCGTGCTCTCCAACCGGTCCATCGCCTTCGGCATCGCGAAGGCGCTCGCGCGCGAGGGCGCAAGCCTCGCCTTCACCTACCAGAACGTGGAGTTGCGCGGGCGCGTCGAGGAGCTCGCCCGGGAGTTCGGGCGCGCGCCGGTGCTGCCCTGCGACGTCGCCAGGGACGAGGAGATTGCCGCGCTGTTCGCGGAGCTCGGCCGGCAGTGGAACGGCCTGGACGGCATCGTGCATTCCATTGCCTACGCCCCGCGCGAGGCGCTGAAGGGCGACTTCCTCGACGGCCTCACGCGCGACGGATTCCGCATCGCGCACGACGTCAGCGCCTACAGCTTCGCCGCGCTCGCCAAGGCCGGCCTGCCGCTGATGGAGGGGCGCAAGGCCGCGCTGCTGACATTGACCTATCTCGGCGCGGCGCGATCCGTTCCGAACTACAACGTGATGGGGCTTGCCAAGGCGAGCCTGGAGGCCGCGGTGCGCTACCTCGCGCAGGACCTCGGGCCGAAGGGCATCCGCGTCAACGGGATCTCGGCGGGGCCGATCAAGACGCTCGCCGCCGCCGGCATCAGCGGCTTCGGCAAGATCCTGAAATTCGTGGAGGACAACTCTCCGCTGCGGCGCAACGTCACGACCGATGACGTGGGAAACGCCGCGGCCTTCCTTCTCAGCGACCTCGCCGCCGGCATCACCGGGGAGATCACCTACGTCGACTGCGGCTTCAACACGGTGGTCGGCGGGATGCGCGGCGAGGCCTGAGACCTACTTCCTCTCGACCAGCTCCTTGTTGATCGCCACGCCGGCCTTCTGCTTGAGGCTCGCCAGATGGGCCGCCAACGCTTCCTGCGCGAGGACCCGGCGCAGCGCGTTCCCGAGCTCGTCGAGCTTCCCGGGCGGAAGCTCGGCCGGATCCTTTACGGCGGTCACCCGCACCAGCGTGTAGCCGGCCTGCAGGTTCTCCACCGC
>DATBMB010000032.1:0-7813 GCA_036555035.1 Burkholderiales bacterium
CTTCAGCGCGGGAAGCACGATGGAGAAGCAGGCCGACACGCTCGACGATCCGCAGACCTTCAAGGCGTGGGAAACGTGCGCAGCGCTCAAGATTCTCGTCGTGACACAGATGCGGCGCGAAGGGCTCTACATGCTCTACACGCTCATTCGCAGGTTCCCCAAGGTGAAGATCATCGTCGACCACCTGATGCACGCGCCGAGGGGGGATCAGCCGCCCTACGCGCGGTGCGCATTTCTCTTCGAGCTGATGAAGTATCCCAACGTATATTTCAAGCTCTCGACCAACAACGTGCGCTTCGCGCGAGACGGCGGTGCGACGCCGGAGACGTTCTTCCCCAAGCTCGTGCAGGAGATTCCCGCGAACCGCATCGCGTGGGGCTCGAACTATCCCGCCTCGAAGGGCTCGCTGAAGGAAATGGTGGACGAAGCCAAAGCCGCGCTCTCGAGCCTCAAGAGCAGCGACCAGGACTGGATCTTCGCGAAGACCGCGCAGTCACTCTATCCCGCGCTGGCCGACTAGTCGGAAAAGGAGACTTTACCCATGACCGTCACCCAGGAAGCACTGAAGCTCAACGTCATGCTCGGCGACTACCCGAACACGGTGGCGCTGACGCAAGGCAAGATCAGGAGCGAGCAGCTGCAGCTCAACTTCGCCGAGGCCAAGGTCCCGCACGACAACTTCAAGCGCGTGGTGAAGGGCGAGTTCGACGTCGCGGAGCTCGCGATCATGACCTTCCTGCAGGCGATCGGCTGGGGCCGGCCGCTCGTCGCGCTGCCCGTGGTGGTGCATGGACGATTCCAGCACGCGCAGATCGCCTACAACGCGGAGCGCGGCACGCTCACGCCGGCAGACCTCCACGGCAAGCGCGTGGGCGTGCGCACCTACCCCCAGACAACGCCCACCTGGGTGCGCGGCATCCTGCAGAACGACTACGGCGTGGACCTCGCGAAGATTCAATTCATCACCTTCGACGACGGCCATGTGCCCGAGTACCGCGATCCCCCCAACTGCCAGCGCTCGATGACGGGCAAGAAGCTGCTCCAGATGCTGCTCGACGGCGACGTGGACGCCGCGGTGCTCTCCGGCGAGGATCTCAAGCACCCGAAGCTGAAGCCGCTCATTCCCGACCCGGCCGCCGCGGGCAAGGCCTGGCATGCCAAGTACGGCGCGCTGATGGTCAACCACATCATGGTCGTGAAGTCCGGGCTGTCGAAGTCGAGCCCCGACGCCGTGCGCGAGGTGTACCGCCTGGTGAAGGAAAGCCGCAAGGCCTCCACCGAGGCCCCGCCCAAGGACGGCATCGACAAGCACCCGATCGGCTACTCGGCGAACCAGCGCAACTTCGAGGTCGCGGCGCAGTACGCCTGGAAGCAGCGCCTGATGCCGCGCGAGCTCAAGCTCGATGACCTCTTCGACGCGACGACACGCGCGCTCGATTGAGATGATGCTGCGCACCCTTGCGTTCGGCACCGCGGCGGCGGCGCTGCTGATGGCGGCGGGCTCCGGGAATGCCCAGGACTTTCCGTCGAAGACGGTGCGCATCGTTGCATCCGAGGCCGGGGGCAGCGGCGATTTCGTCGCGCGCCTCGTGGCGCAGGGGCTGACCGGCTCCTTCGGCCAGCAGGTGGTAGTCGACAACCGGGGCGGGGGCGTCGTCGCGGGAGACGTGGTCGCAAAGTCCGCGCCCGACGGCCACACGCTGCTCCTCTACGGCAACACGTTGTGGCTGCTGCCGCTGATGCGCAAGCAGATCCCCTATGACCCGTACCGGGATTTCGCGCCCGTCACCATCGCGGCGCGGGCCGTGAACGTGCTGGTGGTGCATCCCTCGCTGCCCGTGAAGTCGGTCAAGGACCTGATCGCCCTCGCCCGTGCGCGCCCCGGCGAGCTGAACTTCAGCTCGGCGGCGCCGGGAACGATGAACCACCTGGCGTCCGAGCTGTTCAAGTCCATGGCGAAAATCGATATCGTGCGGGTCTCCTACCGGGGCAGCGCGTCCGCGCTGACGGCGGTGATGAGCGGCGAAGTGCAGATGATGTTCGCCGCCGCCGCGCCTGCCCGGCCGCACGTACAATCCAGGCGGGTGAAAGCGCTGGCGGTGAGCACGGCAACCCGCTCCCCCTCCTACCCGGAACTGCCCACCGTTGCGGAAGCCGGCCTGCCCGGCTTCGAAGCGGTCTCGGTTCACGGCATTTTCGTTCCTGCAAAAACACCGGAGGCGCTGGTGGCGCGGCTCAACCAGGAGATCGTCCGGGTATTGCAGCGTCCCGAATCCCGGGAGCGCCTGGCGGGCATCGGCGCGGAGCCCGTGGGCGGCACTCCGGCGCAGCTCGCCGCCGCGATCAAGGACGAGGTCGCCCGGATGGGCAAGATCATTCGCGAAGCGGGGATACAGGAAAGATAACGGCAAGGAGAAACCCACATGCACCTGCGCAGCGTGGAATTGCAAATGCCGAACCGCGCGGCCGCGGTTGATTTCCTCAAGGAACCCTGGGGCCTCGTCGACGCCGGCAGCCGCGGGGACACGACCTGGCTGCGCGGCACGGGGCCGCTCCACTACATTATTGCCGTCACCGAAGGACCCGCCCGCGCAGTTGTGTCCACCACGATCGCCGGCACCCGGACGGAAGTCGAGGCCATCTGGGACCGGGTGCGCAAGGCCGGTCTGAAACACGGTCCATGGATCGACGAATTCGATGAACCCGGCCGCGGCGCGGGCTTCAGCGTCGCCGGTCCCGAAGGGGAGGCGTACCGCTTCGTCGCCGAGCGCGATCCGGCGCCTGCCGCGCTTCCGGCGGACAGCACGCGCCCGATCCGGATCACGCACGTAGTTTTCAATTCGCGGGACCGCGAGGCCGCCTCGCGCGTGCTGGTGGACACCCTCGGCTTCAAGGTGTCCGACCGCACGCGCATCATGAACTTCCTGCGCTGCGACGACGTGCACCATGCGGTGGCCTACGCCGACTCGAAGCAGGCGACGCTCAATCACATCGCCTTCGAAATGCAGGACACCGATGCCGTCATGCGCGGCATGGGGCGCCTCAAGGACGCGGGCTGCCCGAGCGTGTGGGGGCCCGGCCGGCACGGTCCGGGCAACAACACGTTCTCCTATTTCGTTGCCCCGTTCGGCGCCTGCATCGAGTACACCGCCGAGGTGCAGCGCGTGAACGACAGCTACCGGACGGGCACGCCGGAGTCCTGGCGATGGCCGCCCGGGCGCACCGACCACTGGGGCATCGCCAGCCGCGACGACGCGAAGCTCGCCGCTTCCAGCGCAGCTTTCCCCTATCGCGATTTGGCGGCATGAGGTTCGTTCACGCGAAAAGGTGGGCCGGTCGCATCGCTCGGATGCAGAGCGCCCTCTGGTGTGCGTCCCTGTTGTTCGCCGCAGGCGTGGCGCACGGGCAGTCCGCCTGGCTTCCCGGCAAGCCGGTGGAGATCATCGTTCCGACCGGCGCCGGAGGCATCAACGACCGCATCTCGCGGCTCATGCAGCGGGTGCTCCAGGACCGGAAGCTCGTGCCGACGCCGATGGTAGTCCTGAACAAGGCGGGCGGAAATCAGAGCCTCTCCGTCATCTACCTCACCCAGAAGGCGCCGGATCCGCATTACCTGCTTTATGCCACCGCGACGGTATTCACCAACCAGCTCGCGGGATTGACCCCGGTCGGGTACCGGGACCTGACACCGCTCGCGTGCCTGGTGGTGGACCACACCGTGATCACGGTGGCGGCCGATTCGCCGATGCGGACGCTGCGCGATCTCATGGAGCGGCTCAAGGCCGATCCGGGCGCGGTGTCCTTCGGCATGGTGAGCCGGGGCGGGCCGAATCACCTTGCGCTCTCCCAGGCAGTGCGCTCGGCGGGGATCGATCCCCGGAAATTGCGCACCGTTGTCTTCAAGACCAACGCCGAGTCCAACATGGCGGTCATCGGCGGCCACATCCAGGCGGTCGTGTCCTCGGCGAGCGCTGCGCTTCCCCAGGCGCAGGCAGGCCAGACGCGCATGCTTGCCATCGCCGCTGCCAGACGCGCCACGGGGCCCCTCGCCCAGGTGCCGACGATGCGCGAGCAGGGAATCAGCGCAACCGGCATCGCCAATTGGCGCGCGATCTTCGGGACCAAGGGCATGAGCGCGGCGCAAATCGAGTTCTGGGACGACGCCCTCGCGCGCATGGCGAGCAACGACGAGTGGCACCGGGAGCTCGACGGCACCAACATGTCGCGGCATTTCTTGCGCGGCAATGACTTCAGCCGCTACCTCGACGAGGAATTCGCGGCGACGCGGGCGGTCATGACCGATCTGGGCCTCATCAAGTAAGCTGCGGCAACCATACGGAGAAGCCTTGGCGGTCACGCTCGGTTACGAGGCCCTGCAAGGCGCGCTGTCGATGCGGGAGGCGATCGATCTCCTCGAGCGCGCGTTCGCGCACGAAGCGGCGGGCGAGGTGCAGATGTCTCCCAAGTTCGTGACGGACTTCAAGGGCGGCGCGATGCGTATTCTCTTCGCCGCGGACAGCGCCGCCGGCTATTGCGCGATCAAGGCCTATCACAACGTCCAGGGCGCGGGCGTTCGCTACGTCGTGTCGCTCTACCGCCTGAAGGATGGCGAGCTGCTGGCACTCCTCGACGGACGGCACATCACGGACCTTCGCACCGGCGCGGCGAGCGGTGTCATCGCGCGCAAGGTCGCGATTCCGGGCCCGGTCACGGTCGGCCTCATCGGCTCGGGCCATCAGGCGGCGACGCAGCTCGAAGCACTTGCCGTGGTCTATTCCATCCGATCTGCCACGGTCTACAGCCCTACCGCAGCAAACCGGGAAGCGTTCGCGCGAAGAATGTCGGAGCGCCTGGGATTTCCCGTGTCGCCGGTCGATTCGGCGCAGGCCGCGGTGCGCGGCCACCCGGTCGTCGCCGCGGCGAGCAGCGCCCGCGGCGCCGAGCCGGTGGTGCGCGGAGAGTGGCTCACGGGGTGCCGGCTGCTGTGCGCCGTCGGCAACACCCGAGCGCAGTTCGCGGAAGTGGACGTCCGCTGCTTCGAGGATGCTCGGCTGGTCGTGGTCGACTCAATTCATGCGCTGGAAGAGGCCGGGGAACTGAAGCGGGCAATCGCGGCGGGCGCGCTGCCGGAGTCGAAGCGGGCAACGCTGGGGAGTATCGTCACCGGCGCAGTCAGCGTGCCCGCTGCGGGGCTGGTCGTGTTCAAGTCGGTCGGCACGGCGCTGCAGGACCTCGCGCTGGCGGCCCGCTACTACGAGCTGATTGGCGCGAGCGCGGGCGTGCCTACGGCTACGGACCTCGCCCGCGTGAAGTAGAATCCATTGGGGAACGTCGCGAAGGAGACGCCGATGCTCATGCCGATCAAGCTGAAAGGAGTCATGCAGGCTCCGGTCTCGCCGATGAAGGACGATTTCAGCTTCGACGGCGAAGGGTTCGCCAAGATGGTGGACTTCCACGTCCGCCACGGCGCGCCCGCCATCGCGTGGCCGCACCACAAGGCCGAGTCACTGAATCTCACCATCGCAGAGCGCAAGCTTGGCGCGGAGATCGCGGTCAAGACCGTCGCGAAGCGGGTGCCGGTATCGATCTTCGTCGGCACGCTCTCGGAGGAGGACTCGCTCGACCTCGCGCGCCACGCGCAGAAGGCCGGCGCGGACGCGATCCTCACGATCTCGCCCTACTGCCGGCGGCCCGCGCAGGAAGAGATCTTCGATTCGATCGTGCGCATCGCGACGGCGGTCGAGCTGCCGGTGCTGACCTACAACTCGCCGTGGAGAAACGGCGAAGGCGTGGAGTTCACCGGCGATCTCACCCGGCGCCTGATCGACCGGCTGCCCAACTACGTCGGCATGAAGGACGCGAGCTTCCACAGCCAGAAGTACCTCGAGATCTCCCGCGTCGCGCTCGGCATGCGCCCGGGCTTCGCGATCATCATGGGCGTCGAGCACCTGCTCGCCTCCTATCCGCTCGGCGCCTGCGGCTCGTTCTCCTCGTCCGGCGCGATCGCGCCCAACCTGTGCAACAAGTTCTTCGCCGCGCTCGAGGCGCACGACTGGGAGACCGCGCGCGAGTGCCAGTTCAAGATCTCCGAGCTGTGGCGGCTGTTCAAGGAGCAGTACCCCTCTTCGCTCAAGGGCGCGATGATCATGATGGGCCGCCCGGTCGGCCCGACGCGCTCGCCGCTGCCCACCGCCACCAAGGAGCGCCTCGAGTTCCTGCGGAAGCGCCTCGAGGAGCTCAATATCCTGCAGACCGAGCCGCACGGCTGGTAAAGGTGTCAGGAACCTTTTCCGCAGAAAGAGCGCCCAGAATAGGTTCCGCCCAGAATAGGTTCCTGACACCTTTTTTCCCATGAAGCCATTCGAGCCAGGTCTGGTGCACGCGCCGGTCACGCCGTTCCGGCGCGACCAGAGCGTCGATTACGCGACCTACGCGAAGATCATCGAATTCCACCTGCGCAACGGCGCCGAAGCGCTCGCGCTGCCGATGCCCGAGGGCGAGGACATGAGCCTGCGCGACGGGGAGCTGCGCGGGCTCCTCGAGTTCGCCGTGAAGCAGGTCAAGGGACGGGTGCCGGTGCTCGCCCACGTGAGCGATGCGGGCACGAGCATCGCGGTCGAGCGCGCCGTGCACGCCGAGAAAACCGGCGCGGCGGCGATCATTTCGCACCCGCCATACTTCTGGCATCCGCGGCCCGCCATGGTCGTGGAGCATCTCGTGCGCATCGGGACCGCCGTGAAGCTGCCGTTCTACGTGTGCACACCGCCGGTCGAGTCGGTGGGCACGGAGCTCACCTCGGATATGGTCATGCAGCTGATCGAGCGCGTGCCGAATCTCGCCGGCGTGGTGGACGCAAGCCTCGACTTCGTGTTCATGGAGGAGGTGATCTCCGGCGGGCGCAAGCTGCGGCCGGGATTCCAGCTCCTCGCGGGCCGGGACTACCTGGTATCGGCGGCCGCGCTGGGCGGCACGGGCGCGATCGTGCCGCTCGCCGGCATCGCGCCGAAGCTCGTGCGGCAGGTCTACGAGCTGTGCCGGCAGCAGAAATTCATGGAAGCGCGCGGCATGCAGGAGGACATCGCCCATCTGCACCACCTGGTGCGCGAAGCGGGGGCCTCCGGGCTGAAGGACGGGCTTGCCGGCATCAAGCGCGCCATGGCAATGATGGGCCGCGAGTGCGGGGTTCCGCGCCCCCCGGTGAGCCCGCTCGGCGAGGTCGAGCGGGGGCGCTTCGAGGAGGCCGTGCAGGCGCTGGCGTTCCTCAAGACCGAGCCGCGGGGCTGGTGAAGCCATGAAGCGGACGCGCATCCTGGCTGCGTTGCCCTGGGCGGTCGCCCTGCCGCTGGCGTGCGCCGGGCCGGCGACCGGCGCATCCTGGCCGGAGCGCCCCGTGCGTCTCGTCGTGCCCTCGGTCCCCGGCGGCGGGACGGACATCTCGATGCGCATCATTGCGCCCAAGCTCGCCGAGATCCTCGGGCAGCAGGTCGTGATCGACAACCGCGGCGGGGCGGCGGGCAATATCGGGGCGGAGCATGCGGCGAAGGCCGCGCCCGACGGCTACACGCTGCTCGCGGTGATCGCCTCGCACACCAGCAACCCGTACGTGATGCGCAAAGTGTCCTTTGACCTCGATCGCGACTTCGCGCCGGTGTCACTGGTGGTGATCGTCCCGAGTCTCCTCGTCTCGCACCCCTCGCTGCCGGCGAAGAACGTGAAGGAGCTGATCGCCTTTGTCCGCGCGCGCCCGGGCGAGCTTCAGTTCGCCTCGGCCGGTCTCGGCAGCGCGCCGCACCTCATGATGGCGATGTTCAAC
>DATBMB010000055.1:0-7291 GCA_036555035.1 Burkholderiales bacterium
GTGCTGCCCGTCGCCGCGGCGAAGCTGCTCGAGCGCTTCCCGGGTGCGGTCGTAGCGGTAGCAGAACACCGGTGTCGTGAGCGATTGCGGCGTATATCCCACCGGCAGCAGATTCGAGCCGTAGCGCGCCTGGGAATCGCCTTCCTGGCGCAGCACCGGCTGGGTCGCCTCCGGGTAGCGCTCCATGAAGCCGGCGTCGAAGTAGGCCACCATCGGAACGTCGAGCCCGTCGAGCCACACGACCGGCTCCCCGCCGGGATTGCCGTGATCGTGCCAGGTCCAGGAGGGCGTGATGATGAAGTCGCCCGGGTGCATCGTGACGCGCTCGCCGTCCACCGCGGTGTAGGCGCCCGTGCCCTCCACGATGAAGCGCAGCGCGGACTGGGTGTGCCGGTGGCTCGGAGCGATCTCGCCGGGGAGGATCAGCTGCATCCCGGCGTAGAGCGTGTGCGTGATGGCGGAGGCACCGCGCAGCCCGGGATTCTCGAGCACGAGAACGCGCCGCTCGGCCTCCGCGGCCGAGATCAGCTCGCCCGCTTCCATGATGTAGGAGCGGATGTCGCGGTATTTCCAGTGCGCGGGGACGCAGGGCGTGGCGGGCGTGCGCGGGACCAGCGTGCCGAGCACTTCCCACAGCGGCGCGAGGTCGTGGCGGGAGATGCGGTCGTAGAATTCGCGGCGCTTGGGGTTGGGCTGGGGTATCGCGGACATGGTGGCTCTATTCTAACGCCTCATGCCTTGCGCTTCGAGCGCAGCGTCTCCTGGTCGTAGCCGGCCACGCGCGCGTAGCCGCTCGTCAGCGCGGCAAGCTCCTCGCGGCTGATGACCTCGTCGATGTTGCCGAACGGCCGGTCTCCGGTCCGGACGTAGACCTCGCGCAGGATCGCGTCCGGCGGGTTCGTGCGGTTCATCCTCACCACGCGGGCCGTCGCCTCGAGCCGCCTCGCTTCGTACTCCTTCAGCGCCTCGACCGGGTCCGGGCCCCGCGCGAGACAGTCAGCGAGCGCGCGGGCATCGAGGATCGCCTGCCCCGCGCCGTTCGAGCCGCGCGGCACCATCGGGTGCGCGGCGTCGCCGAGCAGCGTCACGCGCCCGAAGCTCCACTGCGGGAGCGGCTCCTGGTCCACCATGGGGTACTCGAGGATCGTCTCCGCGGCGCGGATCATGCCCGGCACGTCGAGCCAGTCGAACTTCCAGTCCTCGAAGACGTGAATGAAGTCGTTCAGGTCGCCCGCGCGGTTCCAGTCCCGCAGCTTGTGCTTCGGCGTGTAGAACTCGCCGACCCAGCTGACGAGCTGGCGTCCGCGTGCGTCACGCGCATTGCGGATGGGGTAGATGATCATTTTGCCGGACTCGAGCCAGCCGGCGCGCACGAAGCTCGCGCCCGTGAGGAAAGGCCTCCACCAGGTCGCGCCGCGCCACATGTTGACCCCGGAGTAGATCGGGTCGCCCTCGTCCGGGTAGAGCTGCTTGCGGACGACGGAGTGGATGCCGTCGCAGCCGACGGCGAGGGCGCCGCGCTGCGGGGGCAGCGCTTCACCGTTCGCAGGCTGCTCGAATTGAACGGTCACGCCTTCCGCGTCCTGCTCGACGCGCTTGCACCGCCACCCCGTGACGATGCGCTCGGTGCCGATTCGGCGGTGGCACGCCGCGAGCAGAACCGCCTGCAGGTCGCCGCGATGAATCGAGAACTGCGGCCAGTCGTAGCCGGCATGGCGGCCGAGCGGCTCGCTGTGGACGAGCTGGCCGAAGCGGTTGTAGAAGACCGCCTCGCGCGTGGTGACGGCGATCTCCGCGAGGGCGTCCTCCAGGCCGAGCTCGGCAAGCTCCCGCGTCGCGTGGGGCAGGATATTGATCCCCAGGCCCAGGCCCTTGATCTCCGGCGCTGCCTCGTATATCCGGCACGGGATCCCCGCGCGGTGCAGGGTGAGCGCGAGCGTGAGTCCGCCGATGCCTGCCCCGATGATGATGACGTCGTTCATGTGAAGATTTTCCCATATACTCCACGGCTTTGACGCCGGCAGCCCGATGAAAGACGCGCCTTTCAACGTTCGTCCCGCGCCCGACAAGGTCCTCGTCCAGATCGCCGATTACGTCGAACGCTACCCGGTGAGGAGCGGCCTCGCGCTCGAGACGGCGCGGCTTGCGCTGATCGACAGCCTGGGCTGCGGCTTCGAGGCGCTGTCCTACCCCGCCTGCACCAAGCTGCTGGGGCCGCTCGTCCCGGGCACCGTGGTTCCCAATGGCGCCCGCGTGCCGGGCACGCCCTACATGCTCGACCCCGAGCGCACGGCGTTCAACATCGGCACCCTCGTGCGCTGGCTCGATTTCAACGACGCGTTCTATGGCGCGACGGTAATTCATCCTTCGGACACCTTCTGCGGGATCCTCGCCGTGGCCGACTGGTTGTCTCGCACGCGCGCTGCCCAGGGCGGCAAGCCGCTCGCGATGCGCACCGTGCTGGAGTCGGCGGTCAAGACCTACGAGATCATGGGCGGGCTCGCGCTGGAGAACGGCTTCACCGCGGCCGGGCTCGACCACACGATCCTGGTGAAGATCGCCACCACGCCGGTCGTGGCGAAGCTCCTCGGCGGCACGCACGAGGAGATCGTGGATGCGCTCTCGCAGGCGTGGGTGGACGGGCACGCGCTCGCGACCTTCCGCAGGAAGCCCAACACCGGCCCGCGCAAGTCGTGGGCGGCGGGGGACGCGGCGAGCCGCGGCGTGCGCATCGCGTTGATGACCCTGAAGGGCGAGATCGGCTGCCCTTCGGCGCTCACCGCGAAGACCTGGGGCTTCTATCACGTTCTCTTCAAGGACCGGCCGTTCCGGTTCCAGCGCCCTTTCGGCACCTATGTCATGGAAAACGTGCTCTTCAAGATCCCGTACCCCACGGCGTTCCACGGGCAGAGCGGGGTGGAGGCGGCGATCAAGCTGCACCCGCTGGTCAAGGACCGGCTGGACGAGGTGAAGCGGGTCGAGGCGCGGTGCCACAACTCGACCATGGTGATCCTCGACAAGTCCGGCCCGCTGCACAATCCCGCGGACCGCGACCATTGCATGCAGTACATGATGGCGGTCGGCTTGATCTACGGCACGATGACCGCGGAGCACTACGAGGACCACGTTGCCGCCGACCCGCGCATCGACGCGCTGCGCGCCAAGATCACGCTGAAGGAGTCGGCGCAATACGAGCGCGAGTACCACGACCCCGCGAAGCGCACCAACGCCAACTCGATCCAGGTGTTCTTCAAGGACGGCACGAGGACCCCGCTCTCGGAGGTGCTGTATCCCCTCGGCCACCGCCGGCGGCGCAAGGAAGGCATCCCGGTGCTGATGGAGAAATTCGAGAGGAACGTCGCGCGCGTCTTCGCGCCCAAGCAGCGCGACGCCATACTTCACGCCTGCCTCGACCAGAAGCGTCTGGAGGCGATGGCGGTGAACGAGTTCATGGACCTGCTGGCGCAATGAGGAACGAGCATGAATCATACTGAGCAGCGCAAGCGCCTGCGCGCGATATTCTCCGGCGCGACCTGCATCTCGCCCGCAAGCGTGTATGACCCGCTGTCGGCGCGCGTCGCCGAGTCGGTCGGCTACGAGATCGGGATGCTGGCCGGGTCGGTCGCATCCGGCACGACGCTCGCCGCCCCCGATCTCATCGTGCTGACCCTGACCGAGTTTGCCGACCAGGTCCGGCGCATCATGCGCGCGAGCCGGCTTTCCCTCATCGTGGACGCCGACCATGGCTACGGCAACGCGCTGAACGTGATGCGAACGGTGGAAGAGCTCGAGCACGCGGGAGTCTCCGGCATGAGCATCGAGGACACGGCGTTGCCGGCGCGGTTCGGCCAGCCCGAAGGCTCCGATGAGCTGATCTCGCTGGAGGAGATGGTCGGCAAGCTCAAGGCCGCGGTGGCGGCGCGCCGCGACCCCGCGCTCGTGCTGCTCGGACGCACGGCGGCATTGAAGGTGGAGGGCACCGAGGGTGCCGTGAGGCGCGCGAAAGCGTTCGCGGCATGCGGGGTGGACGCGATTTTCCTGGTCGGGGTCGAAGCGGCGGATCAGGTGAAGGCGGTTCGCGATGCGGCGCGGCTGCCGGTCATGGTCGGATCGGCACCCGCCTCGATCAGGCGCGAGGATTTCGCCGCCGCGGGTGCGCGCGTCCTGCTGCAGGGCCATCAGCCGCTGCCGGCGGCGGTGAAGGCGCTGAGGGAGGTCTACCAGCACCTCTACCGCGGCGGCGCGACGGCGGACCTCAAGGACCGGATCGCGTCGCCGAAGGAGATGGACGCGCTGGTGGGCGGCGAAGCCTACAAGCGATGGCAGCGCGACTATCTGCGCTGATGGCTTGCCGGGCGAGACGGTCGTGAAGGAGCCGCTGGAGGTCCTGAAGCTCTACCCGGAGCACGACTACACGCTGGAGGACGCGTTCCGGAGCCGGGCGCAGCGTGATCCCGGCCGGCCGTTCATCATCTTCGCCGGCAGGACCTGGAGCTGGACGGAGTTCGGCGCTGCGGCGGAGCGGACGGCGCGGATGCTCGTTGCCCGCGGCGTGCGCAAGGGCGACCGCGTCGGCGTGCTGGCACGCAACGACATCGGCCACGCGCTGCTGCTCTTCGCCTGCGCGCGCATCGGCGCGATCATGGTGCCGACCAATCCCGAGTTCGGCGTGCAGGAGGCGGGCTACGTGCTGAAGCACGCGGGCGTCTCTGCGGTCGCCTGCAGCCGGGACGTGCTGCCGGTCGCGCACGAGGCGTGCGAGGGCATCGAGCCTCGGCCGTGGTTTCTGCTGTTCGACGGCCACGGGCCGGATGCGCCGAATCTCCTCGATGAGATCGCGCGCGCCCCGGAGACCGGCCTGCCGCCGCGCGGGACGGCCGACGACACCGTTCTCATCATCTACACCTCGGGCACGACCGGGTTTCCCAAGGGCGCGATGCACAGCCAGCGCAATTTCGTCACCGCGGGCGAATCGAACGTCTCGCGCCTCTGGCTGCAGCCGGAGGAGCGCGTGATGGCGGTGCTGCCGATGTTCCACGTCAACGCGCTGTTCTATTCGACCGCCGGAACGCTCGCCGCGGGCTGCACGCTGGTGCTGATGCCGCGCTTCTCCGCCTCCGAGTTCTGGAACGCCGCGGTCGAGACCGGCGCGACCCAGGTCAACATCATCGAGGCGATCGGGCGCATCCTCGTGCGCCGGCCGCGCTCGGAGTTCCGCCCTGAGCACCGGATCACCAAGGTCTACGGCATGCGCGCCGACATCATCGCGCCCTTCCGCGACGAGTTCCACATTCCCCACCTGCTCGGCGGATTCGGCATGACCGAGATTCCCGGCGTCTGCTGCGTGCCGTTCGAGGGGCCGGACAAGCCGGGCAGCATGGGGCCGGTGGGGCGCCATCCCGATCCCGCCCGCAAGTGGGCCGAGTGCAAGGTCGTGGATGAGGACGGCAACGACGTCGGACCCGGCGAGGTCGGCGAGTTCTGGGTGAAGCACCCGATCGTCATGCAGGGCTATTTCCGCGACCCGGAGCAGACGCGCGCGGCCTTCCGCGACGGCTGGTTCATGACCGGGGACCTGGTGACGCGCGGCCCCGACGGCTACTACACCTTCGTGTCGCGCAAGAAGGACATCATCCGCCGCCGCGGCGAGAACATCGCGGGCGCGGAGATCGACCGCGTGATCCAGTCCCATCCCGGCGTGCACGAGGTCGCGGCGGTGCCGGTGCCCTCCGAGCTGGGCGAGGACGAGATCCTGGTCGCGATTGTGCCCAAGCCGGGCGTGACCCTGGCGCCGCTGGAGATCGCGCAATGGTGCGCGGAGCGCCTCGCGGCGATGAAGGTGCCGCGCTATGTACTGTTAGTCGACGCGCTTCCGCACACGCCGACGCACAAGATCGCCAAGCAGGTGCTGAAGGCCGACAGGACGCTCAAAGCCCGCGCAACGGACCTGAACGCGGCTGACAGCGAATAATGGCAATCCCCTCCTGCCCGAGGAGGGGTGCCCGCGTCAGCGGGCGGGGTGGTGGGAGAACCATTTACTGGTGCGCGAGATAATGCGCCAGCGCCTCGATGTCGCTGTCGGGCACCTGGTAGAGGATGCCGTTCATGCTGGTGTCGGCGCCGACGCGCTTGTTGTCGCGGTACGCCTTCATGGTGGCGGCGAGATAGTCCTCGCGCTGGCCCGCGACCCGCGGCACCTGCCGCTGTCCCGTGTAGTCTCCGAGATGGCAGCTGCCGCAGGCCATCCCTTTCGCCAGCGCCGCTCCGCTCGCGTGGAGCTTCGGGTTCTTGCCGGGATCACCGCGCGGAGGCTTCTGGGCGGCGAAGTGCGCGGCAACGTTATCGAGGTCCCGGTCGGTGAAATCCTTCAGCGTGCCCGCCATCTGCGGGACATCGCGCAGCCCCTCGCGCATGAGGAACATCTGCAGCACGAGGAACTGCTCCTGCTGGGCGGCAAGCGTGGGCATGCCGGGGAGCGGCGGGCGATCCGGCGTGCCGTGACATGCCGCGCAGGCGGCGGCCTTGGCGGCGCCGCGCGACGGATCGGCTTTGGATTGCGCGTACACGGCGCTCGCCATCAATGCGATGACGACGCCTGACGCAGCGGCGCGGCGGATGACGCCCATCCGCCGCGCCGTTTCGGGACGTTGCATCTACTTCTTGTAGCTGACCCGATAGATGGCGCCGTTCTGCTCGTCAGCGACAAGCATTGAGCCGTCGGGCAGCTGCAGCACGTCCACCGGCCGGCCCCAGAACTTGTTCTCCTTCGCATCCATGAAGCCGGTCATGAAGGGGGTCACCTTCGCGTTCCTGCCGTCGGCCGTCGCCCGCACGTTCACGACATCGTAGCCGTAGAGCTGAGTGCGATTCCAGGAGCCGCGGCGCGCAACGAAGATCGAGTTCACGTACTCCTTCGGGAACATGGATCCGGTGTAAAAGCGCATCCCGAGCGAGGCGGAATGCGGGCCCATCAGCGTGACGGGCAGTGTCACGCCCTTGCACGGGTCTTTCTTCTTGAAGTCCAGGTCCGGGATTCCCTGCGCATGGCAATAGGGGAAGCCGAAGAACTGGCCCATCCTGGAGACCCGGTTCAGCTCGTCCTGCGGGCCGTTCTCGGCTTGCCAGTCGCGCCCATTGTCGGTGAACCATAGCTCCCCGGTTTGCGGGTGGAAATCGAAGCCGACGGAATTCCGAACTCCGCGCGCGACCACCTCCATGTTCGAGCCGTCCGCGACATACCGGCGGATCTGCGCGTGCTGGTCGCTCGGCTCGCAGATGTTGCATGGCGCGC
>DATBMB010000070.1:0-5929 GCA_036555035.1 Burkholderiales bacterium
CCGCGCCAGGCGGGACGGTCGAGAATCGGCGCGAGCACGTCCACGGCGACGTGGCCGCCGGTCGCCGCGCAATAGGGAAGGCCGAGAAAGACGATGAGCGCCATCGCGAGCTCGGTCATCTCGTAGGCGCCGAGAAACGGCAGGCGCAGCACGTAGCGCATCACGACGTCGAACGCGATGAGCCCCATGAGGCCCAGCAGCACGACGCCCCCGCCGAGGGCGAGCACGCGCAGCGCGCGGTCAAACATGAATGCCGGCCTGCAGGAGGTGAATTAGCCCGAGTAGCCGGCCCGCTTCAGCATCTCCCGCGCGGGAATACCCTTGGCCTCCATCTCCTTCACCCACTCGTCGATGATCGGCCGCAGCACGTTGCCGATGCGCTTCTGCTCTGCGTCGGACAGGGTCACCACGTCGGCCTTGCCGCGAACGCTGTCCACGCCTTCCTCCGCGCGCTTGATGTAGACCGCGGTCGCCTTGAGGCTCAATTGCCGCCCGGAGAGCCGGTCGATGGCGGCCCGCGCCTGCGGTGAGAGGCTGTCGTACTTCTTCTTGTTCATCGCGACAAGGAACGAGGATCGCCCGAAAATCGGCCCGGAGATGGTGAACCCCTTGGCCACCTCGCCGAGGCGGAAATCGAGAATGGTGGTGAACGGCACCATCGCACCGTCCATGGTGCCGCGCTCGAGCCCCGGATAGACCTGGGTGATCGGCACAGCGATCGGGACGGCTCCCATCGCGAGCAGCTGCTTCGCCTGCTGCGCCGAGGGCGCGCGCATGCGCAGCCCCTTCAGCTCGTCCATCGAGCGCATCGCCTTGCCGCGGAACATCAACCCGGCGTCCTCGGCGCCCCACAGCGCGATCACCTTCAGGCCCTCGTACTCCGGCAGGAGATAGGGATCGAGCACGTCCCACATCATGTTGGTGGCAGCGAGGCCGTCCGGCTTGAGTCCCGGCAGCTCGATCAACTGCGTGCGCGGCAACGCCGCCGAGGTATAGCCCGGCAGCGTGAAGACGAGATCCACCACGCCTTCCTGCGCCTGCCGGAACAGCTCCGGCGGCTTGCCGCCCAGCTGCATCGAGGGATAGAGGGTGACTTTCACTTCCCCGTTCGTCGCCTTGGCGACCTCGTGGGCCCACGGTACGAGAATTTCCCGATAAATCACGTGCACCGGCGGCACGAACGTCGAGAGCCGCAGCTCCTGCGCGTGCGCCGAATGCACAGCGCCGGCTAGCACGGCCGTTCCCAGGATCATCGCAATGACTATGCGCGCCAGCTTGGTCATACCTGCCTCCTCGCGTGTGGTGGCCGCCGCGACATCGCGGCAGCCCGTTGATATTCGGATCGTCGGCGCAGGCGCGGCCTAGGCCGCGAGCGAGACGATCGAGTCCTCGTAGCGTCCTGCGCCCATGCCGCCCTCCGGGAACAGGTTGCGCTCGGCGATCCAGCGGAAGGATGCCTCGAACGTTTCCTTGGTGTAGGGCTCGAACACGATGCGCTCGCCCGGCCCCCAGCGGCCCGTGTCGATCTCGCCGAGGAAGCGCGCCGGGAATTCCTTGCGATAGAAATGCGTGTAGAGCTCGGGGCGCAGGTCAATGTCGCGCTGGGCCTTCTTCAGCGCCCGGAAGTACTTGCGGATGTCCTCGGGATCGGGGTCGCCGCTGATCATCGAGGCCATCATGAACGTGGTGTCGATGATCTTGCGGAAGCCCAGCTGCTCGAGGAAATAGTAGGGACCGCTGAAGACACCGACCGCGGGCACCTTGCGGTCGATCAGCAGCTCCATGCGCCGGAACAGCAGCCCGTCGGCGAAGGAGAGCTTGATGTCCGCGAGCGGCAGGTACTGCTCGAGAGCCTGGATCGTCGAGTAGTGGCTGCCGGACTGGAAGCCGACCGAGATCGGCACGCCCTTGAGCTCGGCGGGGTGGCGGACCGGGGACTCGGGCGCGACGAAGATGCCGGAAGGCGAGACCGAGTAGGCGTCGGCGTAGAGCTTGCCGTGGCCGTTGGAGGCGGCAACGTTTACCGTCCAGTGGCAGGCACCGCTGACATCGCAGGTGCGCCCCTGCTCGAAGCTCTGGTAGGCGCCGATCTTGTCGGGCGTCGTGTGCGTCCTGGCGACGTCTCCCGGACCCAGCGCCTCGCGGAACTCGTAATCGAGCCCTTCGGCCTTGAAGTAGCCCTTCTCCTCGGCGACCCACTCCTGCAACCGGAAGTGCGGCGAAATGACGAACTTGCCCATGGCTTCCTCCTGCCCGGCGCGGCTGCCGGCGGGGAAAATGTAACCGCACGGCCCGCGGAAATCAAAGCGGCGTCCGATGCTGCACTGCAACGAGCCCCGGGGCGCCCATCAGCCGCGGCGCGCGTAGATGAATCGCGCCACCGGCGCGAGCACGCCGAAGATGCCGATGCTCGCAAATGCCAGCCCCCAGGCGAGAAGGCTGCGGTTGCCGCCCGCGAGATCGAGCACGGCGCCGAACACGAGCGGCGCGAAGAAGGCGGAGCTGAAGCCGACGAAGGAATAGGTCGCCATCGTTGCGCCGCGCTCGTCGGGATGGGCGGCCGCCACCGCGCCCGCCGTCAGCGCGGCGGAGTCGCCGAGCATCAGGCCGTAATGCACGCACATGATGAGGAACACCAGCATCCACGGCGCCGCGGCGGTATAGCCCAGGACGCACGCAAGGAGGCCGGACGCGGTCATGAACGTGAAGATCACGCGCGTGCGGCCGAAGCGCAGCGCGAGCTCGTTGCCCGAGATGCTCATCACCGGCCCGAGCAGGTTGATCAGCGCCGCGAGCGTCGCCGCGCCCACCCACATCGGCGCATCCGCGGGCTGCAGCGACGCCGTGAAGACGAGAAACGCCACCATCCACGAGCGCTGGCCGAACAGCTCGTAGTTGTGAGCCGAGTAGCCGAGGATGTAGGGCAGCGTCCTGCGGTTCCTCAGCACCGGCCGGAAATCGAGCAGCGCCGGCGCCGGCTGGCCGGGCGGGCGCGTGCGTCCGCGGGGCATGGCGAGGCTGACGATAACCCCCGCGGCCAGCGGCCCGACCGCGCCCCAGGCAAACGCCGCCTGCCAGCCCCAGGACGCGCCGACCCAGCCGCTCGCCAGGATGGACAGCGTCGAGCCGATGCCGAAGGTCGCGGTGTAGAAGGCGACGGCGCGCGACTGCCTCGCCCCTTCGAGGAGATCCGCCAGCATCTTCAGTCCCGGCATGTAGGTCCCGCCGAGCCCGGCGCCGATCAGGAACTGGAAGACGAGCGCGCTCGCGAGCCCGCCGGCGAAGAGCCAGAAGCCCGCGGCGCCCGCGCACGAGAGCAGGCACGCGGCGAGATAGACGCGGCGGGCGTCCACGCGGTCGGTGAGGCTCGTGAGGATCGGCGTCGCCGCCACGTAGCCGGCGTAGTAGACGCCGCTCACCAGGCCCGCCTCCGAGTTGGATAGCCCCCACTCGAGCTGCAGCGTCGGCAGCAGCGTGGTGTACGCCGCGAAGCCGGTCATGCTGAAGGCTTCCGCGCCGCACATGAGCAGCGTCAGCTGGACCGGGGTCAGCCGGGATGCTGCGCTCATGCTGCGCGCGGGGCCCGACCGTTCAGATTGCGCCCGCTTTCTTCAGCAGCTCGGCGATGGCCTCGGCCATGCGGCGGTAGCCCTTGGCGTTGGGATGGATGGGGTCGGCCTTCATGTCGAGCTGGTGCAGGACCTCGGTCACTACGTTGCCCTCGTACGGAATGCCGAACTCCTTCGCCACCTCGGCGTAGAACGCCGGCGCGCTGGTGATGAGCGCGGGCTTGGGCACGCCCACCAGCACCACCGCAATGCCGCGCGCCCGGATCGTCCTGACGATCTCGGCGAGGTTCTTCCTGACCTGCGCCTCCTCCACCCGGCGCAGCATGTCGTTGCCCCCGAGGCACACGATCATGAGGGCCGGTCGGTGTTCCTCGATCACCCGCGGCAGGCGCGCGAGCCCCTGCCCGGTGACCTCTCCCGGCACGCCGGCCCGCACCACCTTGCGCCCGATCAGCTGCGCCAGCACCGCGGGATAGCTCTCGGACTCGGCGGCTCCCGTGCCGTAGGTGAGGCTGTCGCCGAAAGCGACGATGACTTCATCCGGCGCGACCGCCGCGACGCGCGGTACCCGCTCCCCGCAGCCCGCCAGACCGGCCGCGACAAGGAGACATGCGGCGAGGAAGCGCGACCGTCCGGTCACGCCTTCGCTCCGGAGGCGCGCCGGATGAAAGCGAGCGTTTCCGCGGCGCACCGGTCGGCGTCGCTCGCGGCAACGTGATAGGAGTTGCCCGGCAGCACCAGCAGCTCGGAGCGCGGGATCATCCGCTGCCACGCGCGCACTTCCTCGACTGTCCCGAGCGCGCTGCCCTCGGTGGTGATGACGAGGGTGGGACAGCGGATCCGCGGCAGCGCGCTGGTGATGTCCGCATCGGCGATCGTCGGCATGAAGCCGACCTGGGTGGAAACGGCGGTGCGCCCCATGAACCGTATCCACCACTCGAGCCCTTCCGGCGGGAAGCGGCTGCCGAGCCGGCCCGTCATGGTCCGGCGCGCCCAGTGCTCGACGCCCTTGCTCTCGAATTCCTCGATGAGGTCCGCGCGCTGCCCGACGCCGCGCTTGGGCACCGGCGTGCCGGCGAGCGTCAGGGTCAGGACCCGGTCGGCGTGGCGCGCCGCGAAATGGCGGGCGATGGTGCCGCCGATCTTGGCCGCGACCACGTGGAAGCGCGCGGCGCCGAGCGCGTCCGCGAGGGCAATGTAATCGTCGCAGATGCGGTCGAGCGTCCACGGAAAATCGCGTGGCATCGGAGTGGAGGCGCCGAAGCCGCGCATGTCCGGGCGCACCACCCGGTAGTGGCGCGCGAGGTGCGGCACCCAGCCGAACCAGGCCTTGCCGCTCTCGGCGTTGCCGTGGAACATCAGTATCGTCTGCGGCTCGCGCCAGGGATCGCTGTAGTCGTCCACGACGTAATGGAGCTCGCAGTCGGGAGAAACGCGAAGAGCGGGCACGGCGGATCCCCCGGCTACTTTCTGCGCCAGCGCAGGTCGCGCAGGATCTCGCGCGCGGCGTTGTGCCCCGGCAGCCCCGATACGCCGCCTCCGGGGTGCGCGCCCGCCCCGCACAGGTAGAGCCCCCGCACCGGCGCGCGGTAATCGGCGTGTCCCAGCACCGGGCGCGCGCTCCACACCTGGTCGAGGGAGAGCGCGCCGTGGAAGATATCGCCGCCGGTCAGCCCGTACTCGCGCTCGAGGTCGACCGGCGTCAGGATTTTCCGTCCCAGCACCGTGCCCTTGAAATTGGGCGCGTAGCGGGTGACGGTGTCGAGCACGTGGTCGGCGGCCGATTCCCGGATCCCGTCCCAGTCGAGGCCGTTGGGCAGGTTGTAGGCGAAGTGCTGGCAGAACAGGCTCGCGACATGCTTGCCGGGCGGCGCCAGGGTCGAATCCACGGTGGACGGGATCAGCATCTCGATGATCGGGGCGCGCGAGCAGCCGTAGGTGCGCGCGTCGAAGTACGCCTGCTCCATGTAGGCGAGCGAGGGCGCGATGATGATGCCGGACTGGTGGTGCGGCTGCTGGTGCCGGCCGGGCAGGCAGGTGAAGTCCGGAAGCTCCGAGAGCGCGACGTTCATGCGGAAGGTCGCTGAGCCGCACTTGTAGCTGCGGATGCGCTGCACGAAATCCTCGTCGAGCGCGGCCGCGTCCACCAGCTTCAGGTAAAGCCGCCGCGGATCGACGTTGGCCACCACGCAGCGCGCGTCCACCATGCTGCGGTCGGCGAGCTGCACGCCCTGCGCGCCGCGCTGGTCGACCAGCACCTTGTGCACTTCGCACCCGGTCGTGATCTCGACGCCGCGCCGCTCGGCTTCCTTCGCCATCGCCTGGGTGATCGCGCCCATGCCGCCCACCGCGTGGCCCCA
>DATBMB010000214.1:0-21456 GCA_036555035.1 Burkholderiales bacterium
TGGTCAACATGCTCGGGCTCTACATGTTCGGCTCGGAGGTCGAGCGGGTGCTGGGCGACCGGCGCATGGTCATCTTCTACCTCGTCTCGGTGCTGACGGCGGCCCTCGCCCAGCTGATCATGTCGGCCCTCGCCTCCGGCCCGCCCTACCCCACCGTGGGCGCCTCGGGCGGCGTGTTCGGCCTGCTGCTCGCCTACGGCATGTTCTTTCCGCACCGCATGGTCATGCTGATCTTTCCGCCGATCCCGATGCCCGCGCGCGTGTTCGTCATCTTCTACGCCGCGCTCGAGCTCTATCTCGGCGTCACCGGCACGCAGGCGGGCGTCGCCCACTTCGCGCATCTCGGGGGCATGCTGGGTGGATTCGTGATGCTGCGGCGATGGCGCCGCCGCCGTTTCGACTAGCTCTCCGCCGCCCAGGAAGCAAGCAGGAAGTCCCGCACCCACTGCTCATCGTTTCCGAGCGTGCTGCGGACCAGCGGCGCGCCCTCGCCGGCATCGGCGCGCATCCGGTGGAGCCTCGAGGTGCGCACGTTCGCCGCGGAGACCGGGTAGCCGTTGCGAGTGTAGCGGTCGCGCTCGATCGCGGTCTCCTCCTCTCCGTCGGCGGCAAACCAGATCCAGTCGGCTGCGAAGCGCCGCGCCAGCTGATCGAGCTCGCGAAATACCGCGTCTTCGATTGCAATGGGCGGGTCCAATGCGGAGCGCTCGAGACGGCCCGCCGGCAGCGTGCCGTGCCACGCATGGGCCCACTCGGGGCCGCCTTCGGTCACCTGAAGCTCGACGGCGTCCGATCCCGGCGCCCGCAGCAGGCGCACCACTGCGTCCCGCGTCGCGGTCAGGGCATAGCCGCGCCACTCGTCCCGGGCGACGCGCATGAGGGTCAGCGCGAGCACGAGCCTTCCCTCCGGAGCGACTTCGATGTGGACCGGGTGCTCTCCGCCGGCAACGGTCGGCACGCGCTCGCTCTTCTGCCCGGTGACGCGCCCGTTGACGAGCGTGGCGCGGCCTTTCTCGCCGGCGGCTACGTTGACCCACTCGGCGACGAACTCGAGACCGGGAAACTCCTGCGACGCCTGCGCGAACACGGGAAACGGGATGCCGCCCTCGATCTTCAGGTCGTAGCACAGCGCCTCCCGCCCGTGGTGCTCGGTGACCTCGTCCTTGAGGAACTGGCTCGACAGCAGCCGCCGCAGCCGTGCCTCGCAGGCGCCGAGCGCGTCCTTCTCGCCGGTAACTGTAATGGTCGCGTGGATCAGAAGCGACATGGAGGGATCCCGAGCGGGCTATTCTAAGCCCCCGGTAGAATGCAATCAGCCGATGCCCTGAAAGGCCGCGCCATGAAGAAGACAACCGACAACCTGGAGACCCTGCGCGCGCGGATCGCGGCATTCGCGGCCGAGCGTGACTGGGATCAGTTTCACAATCCGAAGAACCTCGCGATGGCGCTCGCCGGCGAGGCCGGCGAGTTGCTCGAGCATTTCCAGTGGCTCACGTTCGAGCAATCGGCGCAGCTGCCGGCCGGCACGCGCGCGGAGGTGGCGCTGGAAGCTGCAGACGTGCTCCTCTTCCTGGTGCGGCTGTGCGACAAGCTCGGCATCGACCTTGCGGCGGCGTGCGAGAAGAAGCTTGCGCTCAACGCGCAGAAGTACCCCGTGGAAAAGTCCCGCGGACGGGCAACCAAGTACGACAAGCTCTAAGTGCTTTCCTATCGGCACCTGTTCCACGCCGGCAACTTCGCCGACGTCTTCAAGCACGCCCTGCTCGCGCGGCTCCTGATCGCGCTGGGGGGGAAGGGCAAGCCCTACTGCTACCTCGACACCCACGCCGGAACCGGGAGGTATGACCTTGGGCACGAGTGGGCCTGGAAAACGCGCGAGTTCGAGACCGGAATCGGAAGATTGTGGAATCGCAAGGACATTCCCGCGGCGCTCGCACCCTACATGGATGTCGTGCGCTCGGAGAATCCCCGAGGGCGGCTGCGCTTCTACCCGGGCTCGCCGCTCATCGCGCTGAAGCTCCGCCGGCCGGGCGACCGCGTCGTACTGACGGAGCTCAATCGGAAGGACTGCGCCGAGCTCGAGGCCGTCGTGGGACGCGAGCGCCACGTGGCGGTGCATCTCATGGACGGCTACCAGGCTCTGAAGGCCTTCCTGCCGCCCCCGGAGCGCAGGGGCCTCGTGCTGCTCGACTCCTCGTTCGACCGGTCGGGAGAGTTCGCGCGCGTCGTCCGGGCGTTGAAGGATGCGCACCGGCGCTGGGCCACGGGCATCTACGCCATCTGGTACCCGCTGATGGCGCCGGCCGCGATGCGCGGCTTTCATCGCGACGTGGCGAAGACCGGCATCGGCAAGGTCCTCCGGCTCGAGCTGCGGGTGCGCGGGCCCGGCGCGACCACGCCGATTCCTGGCTGCGGAATGCTGGTGGTCAATCCGCCGTGGAGATTCGATGCCGAGGCGCGGCCCCTGCTCGACTGGCTGTGGCGCGCCCTCGCAGTCGAAGGGGCGGGTGGCGCAAGAGTGGAGTGGCTGGTGCCGGAGTAAAATGGCGGGGTGCAACCGGCGCGAGCGGCCTGATGGACGATACCCGGTGTGACGTGCTGGTGATCGGCGGCGGTCCCGCGGGATCGACGATTTCCGCCCTGCTTGCTCAACGCGGTCGCGACGTCGTGCTGCTCGAGAAGGCGCGCCACCCGCGCTTCCACATCGGCGAATCGCTGCTTCCGTTCAACATGCCGCTCTTCGAGCAGCTTGGCGTCGCGGCCGAGATCGAGGCGATCGGCATGCCGAAGTACGGCGCGGAGTTCGTGTCCCCTCGCCACGACAAGCCGGTGATGTTCGAGTTCGTCAACGCGATGGACAACGCGTTTCCCTCTACCTACCAGGTCCGGCGCTCGGAGTTCGACGCGATCCTCTTCCGCAACGCCGCGCGCAAGGGCGCCCGTGCGATCGAGGGCTGTCGCGTGACGGAGGTGAAGTTCCATTCCGGGGGCGCGGACGTCATGGCGCGCGAGGAAGGTGGCCGCGAGCGGGTATGGCAATCCCGGTTCGTGGTGGACGCGTCGGGCCGCGACACCTTTCTCGCCAGCCGCTTCGGCCTGAAGGCGCGCAGCCGCAAGAACAACAGCGCCGCCCTCTACGGTCACTTCGCCGGTGCGACGCGGCTGCCCGGGAAAGCGG
The DNA here is from genome assembly GCA_036555035.1 of Burkholderiales bacterium. Classification (GTDB taxonomy): domain Bacteria; phylum Pseudomonadota; class Gammaproteobacteria; order Burkholderiales; family SG8-41; genus SG8-41. The sequence goes on from DATBMB010000214.1 coordinate 3,179, forward strand.
AAGGCAACATCACGATCCTCTGGTTCGACCACGGCTGGTTCTGGTTCATCCCGCTCGCCGACGGCGCCACGAGCGTCGGCGCGGTGTGCTGGCCGTATTACATGCGCTCACGCACGACCACGCCCGAGCAGTTCCTGCTCGACACGATTCAGCTCTGCCCGGCGCTCGCCGATCGGCTGCGGCAGGCGCGCCTGGTTTCCCCCGTCACCGCCACGGGCAACTATTCGTACAGCGCCAACCGGACTTCCGGCGCGAACTATCTCCTGCTGGGTGACGCGTTCGCGTTCATCGACCCGATCTTCTCCACCGGCGTGTACCTCGCGATGCACGGGGGATTCGTGGCCGCCGATACCGTCGAGACCTGCCTCGACCATCCGCGGCGCGCGCGGCAAGCGCTCGCCGCCTACGATGCAGCCGCGCGCCGCGGGCTGCGCGTCTTCTCGTGGTTCATCCACCGCATCATGACCCCGGGCCTGCACGACATCTTCATGAACCCGAGCAACCAGCTCCGGCTGCGGGACGCTCTCCTCTCGGTGCTGGCCGGGAATATCGTCCTCCGGGCGCGCCTTGCCATCAGGCTGCTGGCGCTGAAGGCGCTGTATTACGTCTACTGCTTCGCCGATCCGCGCCCGAGCTGGGCGGCCTGGAGACGGCGGGGACAGGCGACTCGCGAGCCCGGCGCCGAATCGACCGCAACCTAGTCCTGCCGTGGACTTTTTCAGGACCGACCCGAGGACGGCCTACGAAGCGCTGTCCGAGGCCCAGCGCCTCGCGTTCGCGCCCATCGCGTTCCAGGCCTGCCGCGTCATGCGCGACGCCGGTGTGCTGCAGCGGGTCGAGCAGGGTGGCACTGCGGGAGTGACCCTCGCCGAGGTTGCCGCCGGCGTCCCGCTGCCGCGCTACGGGATCAAGGTCCTGCTCGAATCGGGGCTGGGGATCGGTCTCTTCACGCTCAGCGGCGATCGCTACGCGCTGACCAAGCTCGGCCATTTCGTGCTCCACGATCCCATGACGCGCATCAACATGGACGTCGTGCACGAGATCTGCTATCGGGGGATGTTCGACCTCGACAAGGCGATCCGGGAAGGCCGGCCCGCGGGCCTGCGGTCCCTGGGTGGCTGGAAGACCTTCTACGAGGGCCTGTCCGTGCTCGAGCCGCGGGCGCGCGAGAGCTGGCTCGCCTTCGACCATTACTACTCCGACCTGGCGTTTCCCGCCGCGCTGCCGCTGGTGTTCGCCGGCCGCCCGAAGCGGCTGCTGGATGTGGGCGGGAATACGGGGAAATGGGCGGTCCAGTGCGCGCGCTTCGATCCGGACGTGCGGATCACGATCGCCGACCTGCCGCAGCAGCTGGCGCTGGCGCGGGAGACCATCCGTGAGGAGCGCCTGGATGACCGAGTGGCGTTCCTGGACATCGACCTGCTGGACGAATCGAGATCCATCCCCGCCGGATTCGACGCGATTTGGATGAGCCAGTTCCTCGACTGCTTCTCGGAGCGCCAGATCGTGTCCATCCTGCGGCGCGCGGCCGCGTCGCTCGCGCCCGGCGGCTTCCTCTACGTACTCGAGCTCTTCTGGGACCGCCAGCCAAACGAGACCGCCGCCTTCTGCCTGCAGCAGACCTCTCTTTACTTTGCCTGCATCGCCAACGGCAACAGCCAGATGTACCGCTCGGAGGACATGCTGCGCTGCCTCGCGGAGAGCGGCCTGACGCTCGTGGAGCAGCGAGATCAGGTGGGCCCCTACCACACGCTGCTCAAGTGCTCGAAAGCGTGATCGGCGCGCGCTTGAGGACGCTCTCCGCGACAGCCCGCGCGCTGCTCCGCGCCGTCCTCGTCACCGCCGGCGCGGCGGGCGGCGCCGGGGCGGAGCAGCTGCCGCTGTGGGAGGCGGGCATGGGCGCGGCGGTTCTGAGCCTGCCGCACTACCGGGGCTCGGACGAGCGGCGCGCCTGGGTGCTGCCGTTTCCGTACGTCGTCTACCGCGGCGAGTTCCTGCAGGCGGACGAGAAGCGGGTGCGCGGCCTGTTCTTCAAGACCGAGCGCGCCGAGCTCGACGTCAGCGTGAACGGCACGCCCCCCGTGGACAGCGGCGACAACGACGCCCGGCGCGGGATGCCCGACCTCGACGCCACGCTGGAGATCGGGCCCTCGCTCAATTTCCTGCTCGCGCGGTCGGAGGACCGCAAGACCCGCCTCGAGCTGCGCCTGCCGGTACGCGGGGTGCTCGCGACCGACCTTACGTACCTGGACTTCGTGGGCTGGGTGTTCCAGCCCAACCTCAACGTCGACGTAAAGGACGCCTTCGGGCATGCGGGACTGAACCTGGGGCTCCTCGCCGGGCCGATGTTCGCCGACCGGCGCTACCACCAGTACTTCTACGGCGTCGACCCGGCATTCGCCACGGCGGAGAGACCTGCGTACAATGCATCTGGCGGATATGCCGGCACCCAGCTTCTCGGCGCCCTCAGCAAGCGCTATCGGTCGTTCTGGGTCGGCGGCTACGCCCGATGGGATACCTTGAACAACGCGGTGTTTGCGGACAGCCCGCTGGTGAAAACCAAGCATTCCTTCGCTGCCGGCATTGCCGCGGCCTGGATCCTCGGCGAATCCAAGGTCCGGGTCGAAGTGAACTCGCAGCCCTGACATGGACCACCCCTCGCGCTCCCACCTCATCCTGATACCGAGCTACAACACGGGCGGCCGCGTGCTCCAGACCGTGTGGGACGCGCGCCAGATCTGGCAGCCGGTCTGGGTCGTGGTGGACGGCAGCACCGACGGCACGCTCGAGGCGCTGCAGGCGCTGGCGCGGGACGATCCGCAGGTCCGGGTGCTGTCGCTTCCGCGCAACCAGGGCAAGGGCGCGGCGATCCTGCACGGGCTGCGCGCGGCCGCGGCTGCTGGCTTCACGCACGCGATGACGATGGACGCCGACGGGCAACACCCCACCGACAAGATCCGCGAGTTCATGGCGGCGTCCGCGTCCCACCCGGGGGCGCTGATACTCGGCCGGCCGGTGTTCGACGCCAGCGCGCCGCGCGTGCGCGTGCACGGGCGCAAGCTCTCCAACTGGTGCACGGGGCTCGAAACTCTCGGCGCCGGGATCGGCGACTCGCTCTACGGGTTCCGCGTCTATCCCATCGCGCCCCTGCGCGAGATCATGGAGCGCCAGCCGTGGATGCGCCGCTTCGATTTCGACGCGGAAGCCGCGGTGCGCCTGGTCTGGCGCGGCGTGCGCCCGATCAACCTGGCGGCCCCGGTCCGGTACTTCCGCCCCGAAGAAGGCGGCGTCTCGCACTTCTGCTACCTGCGCGACAACGCGCTCCTCACGTGGATGCACACGCGGCTCATCCTGGAAGGGCTGGTGCGGCTGCCGGTCCTGCTGGGGCGCCGGCTCGCCGACCGCTAGATCATGCCGCCGTTGACGGAGATGATCTGGCCGGAGATGTAGCCGGCCTCTTCGGAAGCGAGAAATCCCACCAGCGCCGCCACCTCCTTCGGCGTGCCGGCGCGCTTCATCGGCACCAGTTGCTCGATCCGCTCCTTCGGAAACGCCCCCTCGGACATGGACGTGGCGATGATGCCCGGCGCGACGGCGTTGACCGTGATGCCGCGGCTCGCGAGCTCGATCGCGAGGGACTTCGTCGCGCCGTGTAGCCCTGCCTTGGCGGCGGCGTAATTGGCCTGGCCGCGGTTGCCGGTGATCCCCGCGACGGAGGTGATGCTGATGACGCGCCCCCAGCGCGTGGCCATCATCGGCGCGAGCAGCGGCTGCGTCACGTTGTAGAACCCGTTCAGCGACACGTCGATCACGCGCGCCCATTGTGCGGGCTTCATGGCCGGCAGGACCGCGTCGTCGTGGATTCCGGCGTTGTTGACGACGACCTGCACCGCGCCGCCGGCCAGCAGCTCTCCGAGTGCCGCCGCGGTTCGCACCCGGTCGGCCACGTCGAAGGCCACCGCCTGCGCGCTGCCGCCGCCGGCGGCGATCTCGGCCGCGAGCCGCTCCGCCTGCGCCAGGCGGCTTCCGGCGTGCACGATGACGTGCAGGCCGCCGGCCGCGAGCCGCCGGCAGATCGCCGCGCCGATGCCGCCGCTGCCGCCCGTCACCAGCGCGCGCTTCATGCGGCTGCCGCCTCTGAATCCAGCGCCACCAGCGCCTGCCCGCTCAGAACCTCGACGTCCCCTACCCGCAGGCGGAACCGGTAGATCACGTGCGTGCCGTCGCCGGCCAGCCGCTCCGCCTCGACCACCAGGTCGCCGTCGAGATCGTCGAGGCGGTCGCGCAGGCACTCGATGTCCCGCACGCTCGCAAGGTAGCCCGCGCGCGGCTTGCGCACGAAATTCCCGGCGAGCCCGCCGTGAACGGCCATCGCCTGCGCGGCGTATTCGACGCCGCACACCGCCGGCAGCCGCCCGTTTGCGCGCATGGGGTTGTCGGCGGCGCGGTGATTGCGGCTCACGCACACGATGCGGCTCGCGTCCCACTGCAGGACGCCGTCGAGCAGGCACATGGGCTCGCCGTGCGGTATCAGCCCGGCGATCTGGGCGCGGGTCACGAGCATGGGCTGACGGCAACCTGCAGGTGGGTCCCCGCAACGTATTCGAGTATGACGGTCTCCCGGGTGCCGCGCGCGAACGCCGCCAGCAGCGGCAGGCTGCGCGCCGCCGGCACGCCGGCGCGCAGCTTCTCGAGTCCCGGATCCGCCGCGCGGCTCGCCTCTATTTCCTGCGGCACGAAGGCGACGTCCACCACCGTGGCGGCACGCTCCGTCCTGCCCGGCGCGAGCAGGATCGCCACGCCGAAATCGCCCGGGATCGGGCGCACGGTGTTCAAGGGCTCGGGATAGGGATGGTCGTACGCGATGAGCACGACCGGCGCCCCGGCGGAAAGCACCTGGGACACGGCCTCGAGCAGGCCCGCCGCAAAGCTCGCGTCGTGGCAGCAGAGGCTCGTCGAGGGTGCCCGGCACTGCGTCGCGATGCTCCAGTAGCCCGCGGCGGCGTTGTGCACGGAATTGTGGAAGCGCGTCGGCGAGACTTGCCGCTCCGGGGTGGCGAGCGCCTCCAGCATGTGGTGCACGTTGTCGCAGTCCCCGCTCGAGGAGGCGAACACCGTCGCCGTGGCCGCCGCATCGCGGCCGGCCTGGACATGCGCCTCGTGCCCGGCGGCAAGGGCGAGCTTGACCGGCGTGCCGGCGCGGCGCCGCTCGGCGGCGGGCAGCAAATCGCTCGCCGCGACGAACGTGGGTGCAAAGCTGTAGGGCTCCTGGCCTGCCAGGATCGACCGGCTCGCCAGCCATCCGCGCAGGCCGGGCCCGGCAAGCCCCACGCCTTCGACGTAGGCCAGCATCAGTGCGCCGCCCCCAGCACGACGCTGCAATTGCTCCCGCCGAAGCCGAACGAGTTGCTGAGCACGCGCGTAACGCGCGCCTCGCGCGTCTCGATCAGGTAATGGCTCCTCAGCGCGGGATCGACGCGGCGGGTGTGGGCGCTGCCCGGCATGAAGTCGTGCTCGATCGCCAGAAGCGAGATGATGATCTCCGTGATCCCGGCCGCGCCCAGCAGGTGCCCGGTCGCCCCCTTGGTCGAGCTGCACGGGGTGCGGTCGCCGAACAGCTCCCACACCGACCGGTCCTCTGCCGCGTCGTTGGTGCGGGTGGCGGTGCCATGGAGATTGATGTAATCGACATCGCGGGGAGCCAGTCCCGCGGATTCCAGCGCGCGCTGCATGGCGTAGCGGGCACCGAGCCCGTCGGGATGGGGCGTCGACATGTGGAAGGCGTCGCAGCTCTCCCCGATGCCCAGCAGCTGCGTGGCCCCGTTCGGGTTTCGCCCGTCCACGCGCTCGAGCAGCGCGAAGCCCGCGCCCTCGCCGATCGAGAGGCCGTCGCGCTCGGCATCAAAGGGCCGGCAGGGCGCGCGCGAGGTCAGCTCGAGGGAGTGAAAGCCGTAGAGCGTGGTGAGGCACAGCGTATCGACCCCCCCGACCACGGCGGCATCGCAGACGCCGGCGTCGATCAGGCGGGCCGCGTTGCCGAACACCTTGGCAGTGGAGGAGCACGCCGAGGAGACGACGAACGCCGGTCCCTGCAAGCCCAGGTAGCGGCGCACGAAATCGGCAAGCGAATAGGTGTTGTGCGTCTGGGTATAGCGGTAATCCGGCGGCAGCGCGCCCGTCTGCGGGTCGCGGCGGCGATACGCGAGCTCCGTTTCCAGGATGCCCGAGGTGCTCGTCCCCATGAACACGCCGATGCGCGCGGCTGCGTAGCGGCTGCGGGCCTCGGCGACCGCGCCGGCAAAACCGTCGAGCTCGAGCCCGACCTGTGCCAGCCGGTTGTTGCGGCAGTCGTAGGCGCCGAGATCGGGCCGCACGCGGATATCCTCGAGCCCCGGCACCCGGCCGATGTAGGTGTCGAGCCTGACGGTCTCGAAATCGCAGGGCGCGAGCCCCGAGCGCCGGTCGCGCACCGCCTCGGCAACGGTGCGAGCGCCGGCGCCGAGGCAGTTCACGATGGAATAGCGGGTGATGGCGAGCGGCCGCACAGCCCGATTTTAACCGCAGACACTCGCCGCCCGCACTTTGTCATTCCCGCGGCGGCGGGAATCCAGTAACGAACTCTTTCCTCGCTACATACAGGACGTTGGCAAAGGGCGTGCCCTGGCTCATCGGCTCCGCTTCGACGGCAAGACCGCGGCTCGCGAGCTGCGCGATCCAGTCGATGGCGTTGCGGTAGCACAGGGGCAGCCCGGGCTCGCCGCGCAGCGCGCCCGCGATTCGCTCGCTCCATTTCGTCACCTGGAAAGCAAGCCCCGCGCCGGCGTCGGCCTCGCGCAGCAGCAGCAGCCCGCCGGGCTCGAGCGCCGCCACGACGCGGTCGAGCAGGCGCAGCTGCTCCGTCTCGTCGAGATAGAGCAGCACGTCGAGAATGACGATTGCGGAGGCGGGGCGCAGCGCGACCTCGCGCAGGTCGCCCCGGATCACCGGCGCGCTCTCGCCCAGCGCCTGGCGCGCGGCCCGCACGCGGCCTTCGAGCAACTCGATCCCGAGCAGGTCAAGGTTGAGCGGCGGAGGCGGCCAGCCCTCCGGCCACCCGCCGGCGCGGTAGCGCTCCCGCGCCGCCCGGAGCAGGGACAGCAGCACGCCCTGCCCGCAACCGAGGTCGAGCAGCATTCCCCGGTCCGGGAGCAGGCCGCGGCGCAGCAGCGAGATGAACACGGGGTCGTGGCGCAGCTTGCCTCGCGCGAAATGCCACGCGTATCGGCCGGCAGGGATATAGGGACGCGTTGCGGCTTCGAGCAGCGGACCGAGCTCAGGCGCCATCGGTTGCAGCGGTGAGCGTAACCGATCTCAACCCCTTCGCCCGGATCCGCTCGAGCAGCCCGGGCAGCACGGCGAGCACGACGGGCGTGCCGTCGCGGGTGCGCGCATTCCCGTTGTCGTGCAGCAGCAGGATGTCGCCCGCCGCAAGCCCGCGGCTGAGCCGTTCGAGCACCTTCTCGGGGTCGCTGTGCACGGAGTCCAGTCCACGCCGTGTCCAGGACACATAGTGCAGCCCGCACCACGCCAGCACGGGATCGAGCAGCGGGCTGCGCAGTCCCATGGGCGCGCGGAAGAACCGCGGCGCCCGGCCGGTGATGCCGTGAAGAATCGACTGGGCGGTCTCCACGTCCCGCTTCAGGCGGAAGATGCCGTAGCACGCGAACGCGGGTGAATGCCGGTGGCTGTGATTCTCGATGCCGTGCCCGCGGCGCGCGATTTCTCTCACGATCCCCGGATGCGCCGCGGCTTTCTCACCCACGCAGAAGAAGCTCGCTTTCGCGTGGTGGCGATCGAGCAAATCGAGCACCCGCGGTGTGACTTCGGGGTCGGGCCCGTCATCGAAGTTGAGGCTCACCTCCCGGCGCCCGGCCGCGGGCGCGGGCAGGCAGGTGAGATTGGCGCCCAGCACCCGGTTGCGCGGCCAGAACACCGCGGCGGTCAGCAACAGGTGGTTTCCGGCCACGGCTCCCAGCGCCCACGGCCACAGGGAGGGCTGCGCGAGGACCGTCGCCAAGGCTGCGGCATGCAGCAGGATGGAAGAGCCGGCGACGGGCGACGGGCTCCACGCGCGGCGTTCGCTCGCGATCGCCGCCGTAGTTTCAAGCGCCCGCTTCACTGGCATCGCCCCCCTGGTCTGGCGGGCTCAGGATAGCCCAAAATCCAACGGGTATACCATTGCCGTGCCAACGTGACGACGCCCGATAAGCCTCTCATCGACAGCCCCCGGCTGCAGCGCTATTTCCACGACGAGAAAGAGCGGGTGGCGCGCACCCGCGCGATGTTCGACCAGTCGGCCGATCTCTACGACCGGCTCGAATGGTGGACCGGTTTCGGCATGGGCTCGTGGTATCGGCGGCGGGTGCTCGCGCACGCCGGGCTCAGGCCGGGCATGCGCGTGCTCGACGCTGCAACCGGCACCGGGCTGGTAGCGCGCGAGGCGCTGAAGCTGATCGGGCCGGAGGGTCGCCTGACCGGCCTCGACCCCTCGCCGGCGATGCTCGCCGCGGCGCGCAAGGCGCTTGCGATCGAGACCGTCGAAGGCTACGCCGAAGCGATCCCGTTGCCCGGCAGCGAGTTCGATTTTCTCAGCATGGGGTACGCCCTGCGCCATGTCGCCGATCTCCAGGCGACCTTCCGTGAGTTCCTGCGGGTGCTGAAACCGGGCGGCACGGTCTGCATCCTCGAGATCGGCAAGCCGGAGAACCGGCTGCTGCGCGCGCTGCTGAGATTCCACCTGCTCCGTCTCGTTCCCGCCCTGATGGGCCTGCTCGCGCGTCGCCCCGACTCGGCGCAATTGTCGAAGTACCACTGGGACACGATCGAGGCCAGTGTTCCGCCCGCGACGATCGAGAAGGCGCTCGAGCGGGCGGGCTTTGCGGCAGTCCGCAGCCAGGTCACTCTCGGCATCTTCCGGGAGTACCGCGGGCGCAAGCCCGATTAGTTCAAGGCGGCGCTCGCGCGTCCCGCCGCGCGCGCAGCTCCCGCTCCGTCCCCGGCATGCCGGCTCAGGATGGCGGAGAACAGGAGCGCGAGGAATGCGCCGATTGCGACGGTCAAGCCGATGTCCCGGAGCACCGGCGCGCTGGCGAACGCAAGCACGCCGAAGCCGATCAGCGTGGTCACGTTGGCAAACAGCAGTGAAACGATGGTGAGATCACGGTCCGCCCCGGACAGCGCCTGCCGGTCGAAAAACAGCGAATAGTTCGATCCCACCGCGACGACCAGCAGCAGCCCGACCAGGTGGAAGATTGAGAGCGGGTAGCCGGCGAGCACCAGCACGCCGGCAGTCACCAGGACCGCTGCGGCAAGCGGCGCGAGCACATCGAACACCCTCCGCGGCGAGCGCAGACTTGCCGCCAGGAGCACGACAATCGCGGCAGCGCCGAGCAGAGCATGCGTCAGCGCTTCCGCGCGATAGGTCCGGTAGAGCGACTCGGTTTCGCGCTTCAGGTCGAGCAGCACGGCGCGCGCGCCCGGCGGCGCGGCGATCTCCCGGCCAATGCCCGCTGCATCCGTCACGCCGCGCAGGGGCAGCATGGCGACCCATCCGCCATCCCTTCGGGCAAGCAGCGTTTCCAGTCTCAGGCCGAGCCGCGTGCCCGCGAGGCTGCTGCGCTCAATGAGCGGCATGTCCTTCACCGCGGCCGCATCCTTGAGGAACGGCTCGAACACCTGCTTGCGGAAAGGCAGGCCCGCCAGCGCGCGCTCCAGGCTCGCGCGCAGCGCGGCAGGATCCGGCAGCGCGTCCTTGCGGGCCTGTTGCGCCTGCCGGCTCGGCAGATAATCCGCAGGCGACTCGAAGCCCTCCAGCAGGCCGGCCCGCGCTGCCTTGCGCAGGGACGCCGCGACCGCCTCGGCCGCCTGCAGCGCGGCTTCCTCCTGCGCGGCCTGGATCACCACAAGATAGGTGACATCGGGCGCGCCGACGCCCGCGCGCAGCTCCTGGTCGAGCACCTGATCGGAGCGGGACACGGGTGAAAGGCTCGCGAGGTCATCGGACCACAGCGGAGCCCGCTGGGTCGCCAGCACCGCGGCGGCCGCGCCCGCCACGACGATCAGTGGAATCCGCAGCGCCGGGGCTTTCCGCACCGCTGCCAGCGCCCGGGGAGCGAACGCCGCCGCCGCGGGCGCGGTGAATCCCGGCGGGAGCAGGGTCGGCAGCACCCAGCGCGTGACGGTGGCGGCAACGATCAACCCGGTAATGGAGAACAACCCGAGCTGCGCGAGGCCGGAGAACCCCGAGAACAGCATGGCGCTGAAGCCGCATATGGAAGTCAGCACGCCGAGCCGCAGCGTCGGCCAGATGCGGTCGAGCGCCCGCTGCGGCGTCGTGCCTGGGGCGCTCTGGGTAAAGAGATAGATGGCGTAGTCAACGCCCTCTCCGATCAGCGCGATACCAAAACCGAGCGTGACGCCGTGCACCACGCCGAATCCCAGGCTCACGGCCGCAATGCCCGCGGCCACGCCGGTGGTCACCGGAAGGAGCCCCAGTCCCAGCACGCGCGGCGAGCGGAAGACCGCGAGCAGGAGCAGCGCGACGAGCACGGTCGCGATCAGGGAAAGCCGCGTGACGTCGTCGCGGATCGCAGCGCGCGCGCCGACCGAGAAGTAACCCGGCCCCGTGAGCAGCAGCCTCGCCTCGCCCGCGTCCGCCTGGGCGAAAGCGCCTCGGATCGCCGCCAGCGCGCGCTCCTGCGCGTCGATGTCGTAGCCGGCCCCGCGGGTCTGCGCAATGAGCAGCGCCCGCCGCCCGTCAGGCGAGAACCACACGCCCGCGCGCCGGTCGGGGCGCGCCTGCCCTTCGAACCGCTCCAGGATGTGCAGCAGCTCGCCGCTCGGATCGCCCGGCAGGATGCGGCGCACCCAGGGACCCGCGGGGGAGTTGAGCAGCCGCAGGTACTCCTCGAGGCGCTCGCGCAGCGCGGTGGCGGAGAATCGCTCCGGCGTGACCGCGGGGCTCAGCAGGTAGCGATTGCGCCACAGGAAATCCCGGTCACTCCCGGCGCCGATGTCCTCGCCGTTCTCGACGGAAACGAAGCTCGCGTGATTGCGCAGCCCGGCCGCCAGGCGCCTGCTTGCCTGCGCGAGCGTCTCTTGCGGAGCGCCCTCGATGCCGATCAACATGAGCCGCGACACCACGCCCTCGCGCAGCTCGTCCACCAGCACCCGCTGCTCGGGCGTAGGCGAGCGCGGCAGGAACGCCGAGATGTCGGTCGTGAAGGTCGCGCGGCTGATGACCACGATGCACGCCGTGACGAAGGCGAGCCAGATCCATACCGCCGGATGAGCGGGATACCCGCCTGCGCGGGAATGACGTGCCTCGCCGCTCACGGCGGGTCCTGCGTGATCGTCATCACCGAGCGGTCACCATTGGTCTCGATGGTCTCGATGGCGTTGATCCGGTTCCCGCCGCCGCTCAGGCGGATCTCGCTGACGAACTCTTCCATCTGCGGATCGCGGGGCCGGAGCAGCAGGCGCCACCGCTGCGCCCCGCCCTCGAGCCTCACCTCGTAGAAGCTGGTGAGCGTCGCGAGATCCCCCGCAAGCGTGGACCGGATGCTCTCCACGAACGCCCAAATGACCGGGTAGTCCTGGAGCGTGATGGTTCGGCGCTGCTTGCGCTCCGGGGTCTCTATCGTGAGCCGGTCGCGCTCGAGCACCAGGCTTTCCTGCCTCGGCGCTCGCGTGTGCTTCTCGAGCCTGTCGGGAGCCCTGTAGACCAGCGTTCCGGAGGATTCGAGCGGAGCGCTGAGTATGGCCATGTGCTTGCGCTCGACGAATCGGGCCTCCGAGAACTTGACCTCGCCGAGCGAGCGCATCAGCTGCTCCACACCCCAGTCCGCGGCCGAGGCCATGGAGAGCGGCGCCCCGGCGGCCAGCGCAACCGAAAGAATCGCAGCGGCGACCGTACCCGCGGCGGGACTACCAGCTAGTTCCCGGTCGAGGCGGCGTGGCATCGGATGCGGCCGGTCAGGACCGATCTCCCCTCGACTCGGGACGTGAACTGGATCTCTCCCGAAGGGGTGCGGGAGAACTCGATCACGAGGCGGTCGCCCGGCCGGGCCGGACTCAGGAACTTGGCCGACGCGATTCGAAACGGCGCCAGACGGGTGCCGAGGCTCCCCTCGATCGCGTCGAGCGTCTCGCCCAGCAGCACGGCGCCGGGAATGATCGGATCGCCGGGAAAATGTCCCCGCGACGCCGGGTGACCCGGCTGCAGCTCCCGCTCGATCACGGCCGGCCGGGCTCGGGTCTCGTTCCGGCTCGGGCCGCGATCTGGCTCAAGGCGAGCTGCGGCAGCTTCCCGGTCTCGTTGCGCGGCAGCGTCTCCACGAAATGCAGCGGCCGCGGCAGGAACGCGGCGTCGACGCGCTGGCGCAGCGCGAGCAGCAACGCCTCGCTGGTAAGACCCGGCGCCACCACGTACGCCGTCAATCGCGCCACCGCCCCGCCGGCCTGCTCGGGAACGACGAATACGCCGTCGCGCACGCCCGCGATCGAGTTCAGGTGATAGTTGAGGTGCGCGAGGGACGTGCGCTTGCCGGCGATGTTCACCAAGTCGGCGGTGCGGCCATGCAGCAGAAACCGCGTGTGTCCCCGCAGCTCGATCACGTCCGCCAGCAGCACCTCCGTCTCGACATGCCCGCCCTTGACCCAGGTTCCCCGGTCGTCCGTGCGCAGCCGCACGCCGCGCAGCGCGCGCCATTCGTTGGTCGCGACGGTGCGGCGCGAGGCGACCTGTCCGGCCTCGGTGCAGCCGTAGATCTCGTGCAAGGGCGCGGCCAAGCCCGCTTCAGCCTGCGCCGCGAGCTGCGGCGAAAGCGGAGCCGTCGCGCACAGCAGGAGATCGGCCGGCGGCAGTCCGTCCGCTTCAGCGAGCAGGGCGCGCAGGTGCACGGGCGTCGTCACCAGGGCGCGCGGCCGCGGCAGCGCCGCCAGCTCGGCCCGGATGTCGGCGGGCAGCAGCGGCCTCCGTGCGTGCAGCGCAAGGCCGCCCTGCATGACCATCAGCACGGTGGATTCCAGGCCATAGGAGTGTTGCGGGGGAACGGTCCCAAGCACCGCCATGCCCGGGCGCGCGTGCAGGTCGAGCCGCTCGATCTCGGCGCGGGCGCTCCGCGCGAGGCTTCCCCACGTTTTGCGATAGGCCACGGGCTCGCCGGTAGAGCCGGACGTGAAGACAATGACGGCCACCTGCGACTCTGGCACCACGGGGATGACGGTCGTGAGCGGTCCGCTCGGGGCCGCCTGCGGGAAGCACACCGTCTCGAGCGACTCCACGCCCGGCAGCTTGTCGGTCAGGCAAAAGAGGTCGGGAAACTGCGCGACCAGCCGCTCGATCAGGTCGGGCGTCACGTTGGGCGGCAGCAGGCTCACCTGCCGGCGCAGCAGCGCCGCCGCGAAGCCCACGGCAAAATGGTAGCGGTCGATGCAGACGTTGAGCACATGCCGCCGCTCCGGCAGCAGCGCGGCAAGCTCCCGTGCATCGCGCAGGAACGCCTCGACGCCCACGGCTTGCCCCTCGCGATGGGCAAACACCGCGCCGGGACTGAAGCCGCGAACGAGCGGTATCGTGATCATGGCCCTGATGCTACCCCGCCCTCTCGGCCAGCCCGGATTCGAACTCCTCGAGGGCCCGGCGCGGCAGCTTCCCGGTCTCGTTGCGCGGCAGCGCCTCCACGAAATGCAGCGGCCGCGGCAGGAACGCGGCGTCAATGCGCTGGCGCAGAGCGGCGAGGAGCGACTCCGGGGTCAGCTCCGGCGCCACCACGTACGCCGCGAGCCGCGTCACGGCCTCGCTGCCCTGCTCGGGCACGATGAACGTTCCGTCGCGCACGCCGGGGATGGAGTTCAGGTGATAGTTTAGATGCGCGAGGGAGGTCCGCTTGCCCGCGATGTTCACCAGGTCCGCCGTCCGGCCATGCAGCAGGAAGCGCCCCCGGCCGCGCAGCTCGATGACGTCGGCGAGCAGCACGTCCGCTTCCACGTGCCCGCCCCTGACCCAGGTGCCGGCGCGGTCCGTGCGCAGGGCGACGCGCCGCATCGCGCGCCACTCGTTGCTCTCCACGGTGCGGCGGCTGGCGATGCCGCCCGACTCGGTGCACCCGTAAATCTCGTGCAGCGGCGCGGCAAAGCGCGCTTCCGCCTGCGCCGCGAGCTGCGGGGAGAGCGGCGCCGTCGCGCACAGGAGGAAATCAGCCGGCGGCAGTTCGTCCGGCTCCGCGAGCAGCGCGCGCAGGTGCACGGGCGTCGTCACCAGGCCGCGCGGGCGCGGCAGCGCAGCGAGCTCGGCGCGGACGTCGGCGGGATAGAACGGGCGCCGGGCGTGCAGCGCAAAACCTCCCTGCATGGGCACCAGCACGGTCGCTTCCAGCCCGAACACGTGCTGGGACGGCACCGTTCCGACCAGCGCCATTCCCGCGCGCGCGCGCAGGCGCAGGATCTCGATCTCCGCGGCAGCAACGCGCGTCAGGCTGCCCCAGGTCTTGCGATAAGGCACGGGCTCCCCGGTCGAGCCGGACGTGAACACGATGGCCGCAATCTGCGCCAAGGGCACATCGGGAATCGCAAGGGCCGCCGGCCCCCGGTCATCCAGTTCCGGAAAGAGCGTCGTCTCGAGCGGCCCGGCAATCGTCCTGCGATCGCTCAGGCAATGCATCCCCGGATACTGGGCGGCCAGCCGCTCGATGAGGTCGGGCGTCTCGTTGGGCGGGAGCAGAGTCACCTGCCGGCGCAGCAGCGCCGCGGCAAATCCCACTGCGAAATGGTAGCGATCCGTGCAGAGATTGAGGAGATAGCTGCGGTCCGGCAGCGCCGCGGCGAGGCGTAATGCGTCCGCGAGAAAGCGCTCGACGCCGATGCGCGCGCCCTTGCGGTACGCGAACACCGCCCCGGCGCCGAATCCGCGAACCAGGGGTGCGAGAGCCATGGAACTATGCTAGCGCAACTCGGTGCTATTTGAGAGCGCGGCGTCCTGGGTGAACGCCTCGATCGCCTGCCAGGCGGACGCGCGCGGGAACCCGGGATGGCGGACATTGCGATACAGCAACTGCCCTGCAAACATGAGGGCGAGCAACGGGAGGTTGAGCAGATTGACGAACGCCGACCAGAGCTCGAGGGGAGCCAGCGCGAACAGCAGCGCCGAGACGGCGAGCTGCGCGGCGAAGAACACGCACCAGACGATCGTCAGATTGCGGGTGAACCGTTCCATGTCCGGCAGCAGCGCGCCGTGCACGCGGCGCGCAAAGCGGGACACCATCGGCTCCCTTCCGCTCACCAGCGTACGCCCGAACCACCACAGCAGGAAAGCATAGGCCATCGCGTGCGGAATGCCGCTGACTGCGGCAAGCCCGAGCTGCTCCTGGTGCTCCGCGAGATAGATCGCCACGCCCGCCACCGACAGGGCGGCCAGCCACAATGGCTTGTTGGGGGCGCGCGCCAAAACCCATGCCGCGAGCGCGGCCAACGGCACCCATAGCAGCACCACGCGGACCGCGCCGCCCTGTGCGCCGATCACCGAGACGTGGACCAGGACTTGATACGCAACGCAGGCCAGGACGATGAGCGTTTTCCACGCCCAGCCCGCGATGCGGCGCATCTACTTCGCCCGCAACTGCTGGATATGCTGGTTCAGGCTGCGCAGCGAGCTGAAGATCTTCTGGTTGTTCTCGTCGTCGGAGCGCAACCGGATGCCGTAGGTCTTGGAGATGGCGAGCGCAATCTCCAGGATGTCGATCGAGTCGAGCCCGAGCCCCGCCCCGTAGAGCGGTGCTTCCGGGTCGATATCGGCGGCACGCGTCTCCAGATTGAGCGTGGTCACGATAAGCTCGCCCAGCGCCAGCTCCTGCGGGCTCAACGCCCCGCCGTCGGCCAGCCGTTCTGCGGCTGCTCCCTGCATGTCTTCCCCGATCTCCTCCTGAACTCCCACCGGACCCGGACCGGGCCCCGCGACCTACATATTGGTCAGCTGGGCCTTGATCGCCTTGTCCAGATTCTGAATCCAGCCGTTGTAGTTCGGATGGATGTTCGTGCCGTCGTAGTTGAGCTCGGTGCTGTCCTTGTAATTGATGCTGTAGGAACTCGCGCTGTAATTGATGTCCACCACCGCCACGTGCTTGCGCAGGTTGAGTGTCCCAACCATGGTTCCGGGCTTCACCGATCTCATGTTCCAGCCCAGCGTTGCGCCCGCGCGCTGGATCGCCTTGCCGACGTCATCGGTGCTTGGATTGGCCTTCGATGCCATGACCGGGGCGTTCATGACGTTATAGACGGGCGTCGGTGTTCTGCATCCGGCCGCAAGCAGCATCCCGGCCGACACGACGATTGCTGCCCATTTCGTGACTCGCATATTCTGCCTCCCTCGAATTTCAAAGCCAGGCTTCGCGACACCCGCGATGGGTCATCGAATGCCGGACCCGCAAATTATAAGACCTGCCCTCGACGGTACGCTAGAGGCGCATCTGCGACCAGAGCTTGTCGAGGCGCTTGACCGACACCGGGTAGGGGGTCTTCAGCTCCTGCGCGTAGAGCGACACCCGCAACTCCTCGATGCGCCAGCGGAAATCCTCGACGCGGGGATCGACCTTGCCCGCCCGGCGCTCCCTCGCAGCGCGCTCGTCGTAGCGGCGCCACAGCTCGGCGATGCTTCCGGCGTGGCGCTGGTCGCGCTCGGGATCGCCGGCAGCCTTGTCGAGCCGCAGCTGCGCCGCCTTGAGGTAGCGCGGCAGGTCGTGCAGGCGGTCCCACGGCGTCGCCGCCAGGAAGCTCTTGAATACCAGCCGGGCGATCTGGGCGCGCACATCCGCCGCGGCTGGGGGCACGGATCGTGCCGTCGCGGCGAGCTTCTGCTGCGCCCGCAGGTATTCCTCCGCGATCGCGGCAAACAGCCGGCAGGCCGCTTCGCGCACCGCGGGAAGCCGCGTCCGCGCCCGTTGCTTGAGGCCCTCGAAGGCACCCGCGTCGCGCGGCAATTCGTCCTCGCCGATGAAGGCGCGGTCGGCGATCGCGGTGAGGAGGTCCTCCTTCCAGTCCTCGGTGGACGCGAGCCCGCGCAGGGCGAGCGCGGCCTGCATGAGCCCCGGCAGGTTCTTTTCGATCTGCCTCATTTGCTCCTTCAGCGCGAGGCGCATGAGCCGCCGCACCCCGGGGCGCATCGCCGCGTCCGCCGCCGCGCGCGTATCGAAGAGTCGGATCGCGACGCTACTGCCCTCGTCCACGAGCGCCGGGTAGCCGGTCACCGGGCGTCCGCCGCGCGTGAACGCGATTTGCGCCGGCAGCGCCCCGAAATCCCAGGCGCGGATGCCGCTTTTCTCGATGCCGGTCCCGGCGCTCGAGAACGTGAGCTGCGCGGCTTCGCCCAGCTGTGCCTTCAGCGCCGCGAGATCGCGTCCCGCCGCAAGCTCGCGCCCGGCGTCGTCCACCACCCGGAAATTCATCCTGAGGTGGGGCGGCAGCTCGGCGCCGCCCCATGCCTCGGGAGAGACCGGCTCGCCGGCAACGCGCTGAACGTACCGCGCCAGCGCCCCTGTCAGCGTTTCCCGTTTTTCGTTCCTCGTTTCTCGTTCCTCGCATTCGGTCAGGAATGCCGTGACGTGCTGTGGCACCGGCACGAGGTGGCGCCGTAGGCTCTTCGGCAGAGCCTTGAAGCACTGCGCGATCTTCTCCCGGAGGAGGCCCGGCACCAGCCAATCGAACGGCCCGGGCTCGAGCTGGTTGAGCAGGTGCAGCGGGACCGTCACCGTCACGCCGTCGAGCGGATGCCCGGGCTCGAAGCGATAGGCGAGCTTCAGCGCCGCACCACCCGTCTCGATGCGGTCCGGGAACTGCGCCTCGGTGATGCCGGCGGCTGCATGGCGCATCAGGTACTCGCGCGTCAGGTGGAGGAGCCGCGGGTTCGTGCGCTCGGCCTCGCCCCGCCACGACTCGAAGGCAGCGCCGCTGACGATCCCCCCGGGCACGACGCCGTCGTAGAAGGCATAGATCGCCTCCTCGTCCACCAGCACGTCGCGCCGGCGCGCCTTGTGCTCGAGCGCCTCGATCTCCTTCACGAGCCCGCGGTTCCACGCGAGAAACGGCGCACGGGCGTCGTACTCGCCCGCTACCAGCGCGCCGCGGATGAAGACTTCGCGCGCCTCCTTCGGGTTGATCGGGCCGTAGTGCACCCGCCGCCGCGGCACCAGCGTCAGCCCGTAAAGCGTCACCCGCTCGTAGGCGAAGACCTGGGCGCGCTCCTTCTC